>JAUYPJ010000009.1 GCA_030697665.1 Candidatus Omnitrophota bacterium | reverse complement strand
TAGGATACGGAAACACTCTTGGTGACAAGTGACAGGTGACACGCGACAAGGAACACCAGCACACCATGGGCATCTGTTCGCCTGTCACGTGTCGCTTGTCGCCTGTCGCGCTACTTGTTCACCACTCTGCTGAGAGGAGGGCATTGATGGCAAGCAGGCGAGCGATGGGCATGGTCGCGGCGATCTGCGTGGCCCTGGGACTGGCGAATCGTGGATGGGCGCAGGGCCCAGCGGTCACCGGCGCTCCACCCCAGCAGATCGGCCAGCGCATCTCGCTCGATCTGAAGGGGGTGGATATCCTCGACGTCCTCAAGCTGTTGTCGCAGAAGAGCGGCCTGAACTTCATCGCCGGCCGAAATCTCAGCGGCCGGGTGACCATCTTCGTCAACGACGTCGACGTGTGGGAGGCCTTCGAGCTCATCATCGCCGCCAACGATCTCGCCTACGAGCGCAAAGGCACCATCGTGACGGTCATGATGGGACGCGACTACGAGCTGCTCTACGGCGAGAGGTTTCAGGGGCGGACGGAGAGCTTCGTCACGCTCCTGCGGCACGCCAAGGTGGAGCAGGTGGCCACCGTCCTGAACCAGCTCAAGTCCTCCATCGGCCGAGTGATCGTCGATGAAGCGACCAACACGCTCATCATCGAGGATATCCCCGCCCGGGTCGCCGGGATGCGGACCCTCCTGACGCAGCTTGACCGGCCCACCGAGAGCCGCGTCTACGCGCTCAACTACTCGGATGCGGAGAAGCTCAAAGAGAAGGTCCAGACGCATCTCTCGCCGATCGGGACGTTGACCTTCGATGCCCGGACGAACAAGGTGGTCGTCTCGGACCTGCCGGAGGCGATGCGGAAGATCGACGAGATGATCCTGGCCTTTGACTCCCCGGAGGGCCAGGTGCTCATCGAGGCCAAGATCGTGAAGGTCGAGCTGAACGACCAGATGGATCTCGGCATCGATTGGAAGCAGGTGTTCAGCGCCGACCTCGAGGCGCGGTCGAATTTCCGGCTCCTGAGCGACATCGTGGGCGGCACGGCGACCGGCGGCGCCATGAAGCTGTTCACCGCCTCCAACGACAAGACGCAGATCATCATCGAGGCGCTGAAGAAGCTCACCAAGACCGAGACGCTCTCCAACCCCCGCATCCTGGTGTCCAACAACCAGGAGGCCAAGATCCTCGTGGGCAAAAAGGAGGCGGTGGTGACGGTGACGACGACGGTGCCGGCCACCGGCTCGACGGTGTCCTCCCCGGAGATCCAATACGTGGACGTCGGCACCAAGCTGTTCGTCACGCCCAACATCAAGCCCAACGGGCACATTCAGTTGAAGGTCCGCCCGGAGGTGAGCACCTCGACCATCGAGACGTTTCAGACCAACCGGATCCCCATCATCACCTCGACGGAGGCCGAGACCAACGTCCTGGTGAAGAGCGGGGTGACGCTGGTCATCGGCGGCCTCATCGAGACGAAAGACGAGCAGAAGCATCAGCGCATCCCGGTGCTGAGCGATCTCCCCGTGATCGGGATGCTGTTTCGCAGCACCAGCACGGTCAAGACCAAAACGGAGCTGGTGCTGTTCCTGACGCCGCAGATCATCGGCCCGGACGGCTCCACCACGCCGGTGCCTGCCGCGGTTGAACCGTCGGTTGACGTGACGTTCCCGGTCGTGACCCTCACCGAGCCGGTGCCGGTCTCCTATCGCCATGTGATCCGCCAACGTTTGCAAGGGCGCTTGATCAGCCAGTTCCGTGCCGCCGCGTTGCCGGCCGGCTCGGTGGTCCTCTCGTTCGTCCTGAGCCATGATGGAGCGCTGGTGGAGGCACCGGAGGTCACCAGCCCGCAGGGGCAGCCGTTCATCCTGGCGGCACAGCAGGCGGTGCAGCAGGCCCAGCCGTTTCCCCCTTTCCCGGCAGGCTCGCAGGCCACCGAGGTGCGATTTCGCGTGGCCGTCGACTACGTGCCCTAACCTAAGGTGAAAGGTCATAGGTCAAAGGTAAAAGGGACCCCCTTTCACCCTTCACCTTTTACCTTTCACCTTGGTGGAAAAGGGTTGCGCGGGCCGATGAGCGATGCTAATGTGTGATGGACGTGGCGCAAAGGGGGAACACGATGGGAGATTTGTCAGGCAAGTGGGCGCTCATCCTGGGCGCCTCAAGCGGCTTCGGCGCGGCGACGGCGAAGGAGCTGGCGCGATGCGGCATGCACATCGCCGGCGTCCATCTTGACCGTCGGGCGACGCTGCCCAGCGTCGAGGCGCTCGTGAACTCCCTTCAGGCCGGCGGCGCGCAGGCGCTCTTCTTCAACGTGAACGCCGCCGATCCGCTCAAGCGGCAGGAGGTGTTGGATCAGCTCGCCCCCAAGCTCGGCGGCGGGCCGATTACCCTGCTGATGCACTCGCTGGCGTTCGGGACGCTCAAGCCCTATCTGAGCGCCGACCCGAAGGAGCAACTGACGAAGGACCAGATGGAGATGACGCTTGATGTCATGGCCAACAGCCTGGTCTATTGGGTGCAGGACCTCCTCGCCCGCAAGCTGATCGGGAAGGGCTCGCGCATCTTCGCCATGACAAGCTCCGGGGGGGCTCGTGTGTGGGCCACCTACGGCGCCGTCTCCGCCGCGAAAGCGGCGTTGGAGTCGCACGTCCGTCAACTCGCGATGGAGCTCGCCCCGTACGGGGCGACCGCCAACTGCATCCGGGCCGGGGTGACGGACACCCCCGCCCTTCGCAAGATTCCCGGCAACGAGCAGATGATGGAGTTTGCCAAACAGCGCAACCCCCACCACCGGCTGACGACGCCGGAGGACGTCGCCCGCGCCATCGCCATCCTGGCGAATTCCGGGGCGGATTGGGTGACGGGCAACGTGATCGGCACCGATGGCGGAGAGGACATTGTTGGGTAAACCCTCCACGGATTGATTCATTGAGCCATTGTTTCATTGGAGGGTTGCGCTCCCTCCTCCTTACAATGATTCAATGAATCAATGACACAATGACTCAATAAGAAGGCGGTGATCGGTTATCATGAGAGTGAAACGTCTTGAGCTCTTCGGGTTCAAATCGTTCGCCCACAAGACTACCATCCATTTCGAGCCCGGCGTGACCGCCATCGTCGGTCCCAACGGTTCCGGAAAATCAAATTTAGTCGATTCGATCCGGTGGGTGTTGGGGGAGCACAACCCGCGCGATGTGCGCGCCCCGCGCCTCGAAGACGTCATCTTCAACGGCACCGATCGCCGCGCGCCGCTCTCCATGGCGGAGGTGCAGTTGACGATCGCCAATGAGCAGGGGCTCTTGCCCGTGTCGTTTACCGAAGTGAGCATCGCGCGCCGCGTCTACCGTTCCGGGGAGAGCGAATGCTTCATCAACCAGAGCCCCTGCCGGCTGAGAGACATCCAGGAGCTGCTCCTGGGCACCGGGCTCGGCGGCGGGGCCTATGCCATCATCGAGCAAGGCCACATCGACATGATCCTCTCCTCCAAGCCGGAGGAACGCCGCTTGCCGTTCGAGGAGGCGAGCGGGGTGGCGAAGTACCTCGCCAAGCGACAGGAGACGATGCGGCGGCTCGATGACGTCGAGGGCCACCTGGTGCGCATCGCCGACATCATCGGTGAGGTCCGGCGACAGCTCGGCGCGTTGGAGCGGGCGGCGCAGAAGGCCCGCCGCTACAAGTCGCAGTGGGAGCAGCTCAAGCAGTTGGAACTCCAGCTCGCGATGGATGAGCTGCACACCGGCCAGACGCGCCGGGCGGAGCTGGAACGGCAACTCCAGGCCCTCCAGGCCCAGCGTGAGGAACAGGACGCGCAGAAGCAGCGTCACGTCGCGGCCTTTGAGGCAGGCAAGGCGGCCGCCTCGACGTTGCAGCAGCAGGTGCACACGCTGCGAACCACCGTCGTGGAGTGCGCAAGCCGGATCGACCAGCATGAGAGCCAGTCCACCCTGAAGACGCGCTGGATCGAGGAGCTGACCACACAGATGCGCCGCATCGAGGAGGAGAGCGCGCAGCTTGGCGCGCGGCTCGCCCAGGTGGAGGAGCAGCGGGTGCGGATGGAGGGCGGCATCGCCGAGCTTCAGGCGCAGGTGGCGGCCGCCCGACAGCAGGAGACGCAGCAGGCCGGCGAGCTCGCCGCTCTGGAACAGGATTTCCACGGGACCGCCGACGCCGTGGCGGCCGCGAAGGCGACACTGTTTGAGGCCGCCTCTGAGGCGTCGCATCAGCGCAACGAGTTGGCCCGGGCGAGCTCGCGCCTCCAGGCGCTCGATGCCCAGGTGGCGCGGGTGGAAGGGCAACGGACGCAGCAGGCGGCGCGCGCCGAGGAAATGCGGCATCACCGCGAGGCGTCCCTGCAGGAGCGCGGTGCGCTGCAAGCGCAGCGCGAGACGATCCAGCAGCATCTTGTCTCTCTCGATGAGACGCTGAGGGCCGCCGAGGCCACGCGCCATGAGCTGAGCGGTCGGGTGCATCAACTGCACGAGCAGCTCGCGCGTGAGCGGGCGCAGGTGGCGCTCTTGGAAGATCTCTGGAAGCACTACGAAGGGTTCCCTGAGGCCGTGAAGATGCTCATCGCCCAGTCGATCGACGGGCTCCTCGGCCCGCTGGTGGACCTTGTGCAAGCCGCACCCGGCTATGAGGAGGTGGTCGAGGCGGCCTTGGGCCCGTTGGCGGAGGCGCTGGTGGTTCGGGACCGGGCGGCGCTCGGGCAGTGCCGCGCAGCGCTGCAGGCGCAGCAGCTCGGCGGCTGCCGTTTCCTCGTGCTGTCCGATTGTCCTCAGATGGCAGGGGTGGCGGTGGCGCCACCCCCCGACGCCGGAGTGGCGGGGGCGGTCAAGGGGTACGTCCAGACCGATCCGTCGTACCAGCCGTTGATCGATTGGCTGTTGGATGACTCCTGGCTGGTCGAGGACATCCAACGGTGGCTGGACGGTCATCCGATGCCGCAGAGTCGGCTGGTGAGCGCATGGGGTGATCGGTGGGACCGTCGGTCCTGGCGGTTTGGCGGCGCGCGCTCCGGGATGTCCAGTCGTCTTGGCCGGCGGCAACGCTGGGAGCACGCGAAGGCCGGCCTCCAGGCGCTTGATCAGGAACGCGCGAGGCTCGACGCAGAGGCGGCGCAGGCGGAGGAGGCGTGGCGTTCGTTGATCAGCGAGCAGGAGTCAGAAAAAAGCCGGTTGGGGCAGGTGATGCCGAGCCTCCACAAGCTCGAGTCGTCCCTCGTTCACCTGACGCATGAGCTGGAACGCTCGGAGCAGGAGCGGCAGACGTTGACCTTGGAGCTGCAGGAGCTGACGACTCAGCAGGAGGCGTGCCGGTCGGCGATGCACGCAACCCAGCAGGCGGCCGCCGACGCGGAGGAACGTCAGCGCCGGTTTGAGCAGGTGCTGGCTGACGCGCAGGCGGCTCGTGAAGCGGCCGAGCAGCGCCGGCAACAGCTCGTCATGGCCAAGGCGCAGGGGGAAGCGACGTTGATCTCGCTGGGCGAGCGGGTGCAGGCCCTGGAGACGCGAGGGCAGGAGCTTGAGGCGGAGCGCGTGCGCCTGACCCAGCAGCTCGACGCGAAGACCACGCAGCGGCAGGAAGCCGAACGCCGCGCGGCGGAGCTGTCGCAACAACGGCAAGCCCACCAGGACGATGGTCAGCGTCTGCAAGGAGAGCGGGCGCGACTGGAGGCTGAGCTGGCCACGGTCAGCCAGACCCTCCGGGAGGAAGAGGCGAAGCGCGACCAGGTGCTGCCGCGCCTCCTGGAGGCGGAGCAGCAGCTCTCGTCGATCCTCCAGCGGATCCAGGAGTGCGGCCAACAGCTCTCCGAGCACACCTTTCGCCGATCCCGCCTCTTTGAGCGCCTGCAGGAGCTCTACCAGGTGGACGAGGCCACGCTGCAAGCGGCGCAACAGGCCCAACAGCCGCCGTTGACCGGCGAGCAGCGCTCGGCCCTGGCGGAGCAGGTCCAGAAGCTCCGCGCCCGCCTGGAGGGCATAGGACCGGTGAGCCTGGGGTCGGTGGAGGAGTACGACGCCCTCACGCGCCGTCTGGAGTTCCTGCAGACCCAGCAGCGCGATTTGGTCCAGGCGCGCGACGACCTCAAGGCGTCCATCACCCAGATCAACCGGGCCGCGCGCGCGCAGTTTCGTGAAACGTTTGAGCGCATCAAGCAGGAGTTCATGCACTACTTCACCCGCCTCTTCAACGGCGGGCAGGCCGACCTTATCCTCGTCGATGAAGAGGACGTCCTGGCCTCCGGCATCGAGATCGTGGCGCGCCCCCCGGGCAAACGCCTGCAGAGCATCACGTTGCTCTCAGGGGGCGAGCGGGCGCTGACCGCCATTGCGCTGTTGTTTGCGCTCTTCAAGGTCAGGCCGTCCCCCTTCTGCATCCTGGACGAAATCGACGCCCCGCTCGATGAGGCCAACGTGGACCGGTTTACGCACGTCCTTGAGGAGTTCCTGGCGCTCTCCCAGTTCATCCTCGTCACGCACAACAAGAAGACCATCACCAAGGCCGACTCCCTCTACGGCGTGACGATGGAAGAACCCGGCATCTCGAAAATCCTCTCCGCCAAGCTGATCCCGGCCAACAGCCAAGCGGCAATCCCCAGTCCGGTCAGCAGCCCAGCCGCATAGCCCCGCGGCCGGCGTCCAGGCCGTCGTCGTGCACATTGACCCCTCTGAGCGAAGGGGTTATACTGTCACCACCTATGGCAGAGGACACCTTCCATTCGATCCCGGAAGTCCTTGAGGAGATCCGACAAGGGCGTCTCGTGATCGTCGTGGATGACGGCGATCGCGAAAACGAAGGCGACCTGGTCATGGCCGCCGGCTTTGTCAGCCCTGCGCAGATCAACTTCATGGCCAAGCACGGACGGGGGATCATCTGCGTCCCCATGGAGGGCCGCGCCCTCGACACGTTGGGCCTCCATCCGATGGTGAGCCCGTCCGAGGACCCCATGAAGACCGCTTGGACGATTTCAGTGGACGCCAAACGCGGCGTGACAACGGGCATCTCCGCCTACGACCGGGCCCGGACCATCCAGGTGCTTATGGCTCCCGATGCCACGCCGGATGACCTGAGCCGGCCGGGCCACGTCTTCCCGCTCAGGGCGAAGGAAGGCGGGGTGCTGCGCCGCGCGGGGCACACGGAAGCGGCGGTGGATCTGGCGCGGCTGGCCGGGCTCGCTCCGGCCGGCGTGATCTGCGAGATCATGAAGGATGACGGCTCCATGGCGCGCAGCCAGGATCTCTTCGCCTTCGCGCGGGAACACCGTCTGAAGATCTGCACCATCGCCAGCCTGATCGAGTACCGCCGGCGCTTCGAGAAGCTGGTGCGCCGGACGGCCGCCACGAAGCTCCCCACCGACGCGGGGGAGTTTGCGATGGTGCTCTATGAGACGAGCATCGACACGCTCCAGCACGTGGCGCTGGTGAAGGGCGCGGTGGATGACGGCTCGCCGGCGCTCGTGCGCGTCCACTCCCAGTGCCTGACCGGCGACGTATTCGGCAGCCTGCGGTGCGACTGCGGACCGCAGCTTCAGCGGGCCATGGAGAAGATCGCCGAGGAAGGGCGCGGCGTGCTGCTCTACATCGACCAGGAAGGCCGCGGGATCGGGCTCGCCAACAAGCTCAAGGCGTATGCGCTCCAGGATCAAGGCCTGGATACGGTGGAGGCGAACCTGGCGCTCGGCTTTGGCGCCGATCTGCGGGACTACGGCATCGGGGCGCAGATCCTCGTCGATCTCGGGCTGAAGGACCTCCGGCTCCTCACCAATAACCCCCGCAAGATCGTCGGGTTGGAAGGCTACGGGCTGCGCGTGGTGGAGCGCGTCCCGATTGAGGTCGCCCCGCACCCTGAGAATGCGAAGTACCTTGAGACCAAGCGCAAGAAACTCGGCCATTGGATCGTCTCTCCCTCTTCCTGAGTCGGCGCCCAGGTGGCGGGTGCCCCGCACCGCACGGATTGCCATTGTCGCCTCGCAATTCCACCAGGAGATCGCCCGGGCGCTGGTCATGGGAGCCGTGGAGGCGCTCTCCCGCTCCGGCATATCCCGCCGCCAGATCCGGCTGCTGTGGGTCCCTGGGGCATTTGAGCTTCCGATGGTGGCGGCACGCCTGGCGCGCAACCGGCCTCGTCCTGACGCCATCATCGCCTTGGCCGCGATCATCCGCGGCCAGACGCCCCAGTACGCTGTCCTCGCGAACGCCGTCGCGCAGGGGCTCTCCCAGATTGCCGTCACCACCGGCGTGCCGGTGACGTGCGGGGTCATTGTCGCGACGACCCTACAGCAGGCCACTGCGCGCGCCGGTGGGACCATGGGCAACCGAGGCGCCGAGGCGGCAGCCGCGGCGGTTTCGGTCCTTCGTCTCTTCAACGCGTTTCCCAGGCGGTGAGCGGATGCGCAAGCGGACTAAATCCCGGGAGTACGCGCTGCAGCTTCTCTACCAGATGGACATCCGCCCCGACGACCCCCGGCAGATCCTCGAAGAGTTCTGGGGGCTGTGCGGGCCGCTCGAGGACGTGAAAGCGTTCGCGAATCAGCTGGTGACGGGAACGAAGGACCACCTGGCCGCCATCGATGCGTTGATTACGCAGCACGCCGCGAACTGGGACTTGAAGCGGATGGCGGTCATCGACCGCAACATCCTCCGGCTGGGGGTCTATGAGCTGCTGCACATGAACGACGTCCCGCCGAAGGTGTGCATCAACGAGGCCATCGAGCTCGCCAAGCGGTTTGGCGACGCGGAGTCCAGCAAGTTCATCAACGGCATCCTGGATGCCGTTCACAAACACCATGCCAGAGCGGACGGCTGACCTCCACCTCCACACGCGCTTTTCCGACGGGACACAGACGCCCGAGCGGGTGGTGGAGCTGGCGGCCCAGGCCGGCCTGTCGGCGATGGCGATTACGGATCACGACAACACCGAGGCGCTGGCCGTCGCCCAGCCTGCGGCGCGCCGGCATGGGATCGAGTTGATCGCCGGCGTCGAGATGTCGGCGAGCGCCGACGGCCTTGAAGTGCACGTGCTCGGCTTTCTGCTCGAGCTGGACAGCCCGGTGCTGCAGCAGCATATGGCTGAGCAGCAGGCCCGCCGCGTGACGCGCGTGCAGGAGATGGTGCAGCGGCTGCGCGCCATCGGCGTCACGATCGAAGCGGAGGAGGTGCTCCAACTCGCCGGGGAGGGAACGGTCGGGCGCCCTCACGTCGCCCGGGTGCTGCTCCGGCATGGCTATGTCTCAACGGTGGCGGAAGCCTTCAGCCGCTACCTCGGTCCGGACAACCCCGGCTTCGTTCCCGGCTCGCCCATGCCGCCGTCCCGCATCATCCGGGTGATCCGCGAAGCCGGGGGTGTGCCGGTGTTGGCGCATCCGATCTACCTCAAGCGGGATCCGCTGATCGACCAACTGGTGCAGGAGGGGCTGGTGGGCCTTGAGGTCTACCACTCGGGCCACACCCCGGAGGTGGTCCAGCGCTACGAGCAGATCGCCGAGCGCTTGCAGCTGCTCAAGACCGGCGGCAGCGATTACCACGGCGACTCGAAAGAGGGGTTGCCTGTGGGGGCGGTGAAGGTTCCCTACGCGCTCGTGGAGCGGCTGAAGCGATGGAAAGCCGAACAACGCTCGAATGCAGACCATCCACGCTCATGAGCGCTATATGCGGCTGGCGTTGCGGCTCGCGCGCCAGGCGCAGGGCCATACCTCGCCGAACCCGATGGTCGGCGCGCTGGTCGTCCGGGACGGCCGCGTGGTCGGTCAAGGCCATCACCGACGAGCAGGCGCTCCCCACGCAGAGGTGGAGGCGCTGCGCCAGGCCGGCGCGCGCGCCCGAGGAGCGACGCTCTACGTCACGTTGGAGCCCTGCAACCACACCGGCCGCACCCCGCCGTGTTGCGATGCCATCATCGCAGCCGGCATCTCCCGCGTGGTGGTGGCGGCCGAGGACCCCAATCCGATCACCGATGGGCGAGGGATCGCGAGGCTGCGTCGGAAAGGCATTCAGGTGGTCAGGGGGGTCTTGGAGTCCGAGGCAGAGGCGTTGAATGAGCCGTTTCGCAAAGCCATGCAGACAGGACTTCCCTTCGTTATGGCCAAAATCGGGCAGAGCCTGGATGGGAAAATCGCCGTCGCCGGCGGTCAGTCGCGGTGGATCACCTCCGAGGCGTCCCGCCGCCTCGCCCATCGGTGGCGCAGCCGCGTCGACGCCATCCTCGTCGGCATCAACACGATCCTTCAGGATGATCCCCTCCTCACGGCTCGTGCCGGGACCCCGCGGCCCGCGCGGCCTGTGAAAGTCATCGTCGATAGCAGGCTCCGAACGCCGACGACCGCCAGATGCCTGTCTGCGCAGTCTCCGGCCCCGACGCTCATTGCGACGGCGGGACGCCATCCGGCGCGGGCCGCGGCATTGGCGCGGCGCGGCGCGGAGGTGCTCGTGTTGCCCCCGCGTCAGGGCCGCGTGCCGCTGCGCCGTCTCTGCCGATCCCTTGCGCGCCGCGGAATCCACTCGCTCCTGATCGAAGGGGGCGGGGAGGTCCTTGCGAGCGCGCTGGCCGAGCGGCTTGTGGATCGGGTGGTCTTCTTCATCGCGCCGCTCTTGATCGGCGGCCGCGCCACTCCAGGCGCAATCGGTGGCGACGGGGCCGGGCGCTTGACGCAAGCGATCCGATTGGAGGACGCGGTGTCTCGTCGGGTCGGTCCCGACTGGTGCATTGAAGGGCGCGTCAGGTACCCACGCCCCCACACCTTGCACCTCGTACCTCACACCTGAGGGGTCGATGTTTACCGGCATTATCCGGGAGATCGGGACGGTCGCGGCCCTTGAGCGCTCAACAGGCCTCATCCGCCTGAGTGTCTATGCGCCGAAGACCGCCTCGACGGTCCAACGGCTGGAGAGCGTGGCGGTCAACGGCGTGTGCCTGAGCATCGTGGATCTGCGGCGCGGCGCCCTCGTCTTTGAGATCATTCGGGAGACGGCGCGCCTCACCACCGTGGGCGACCTTCGCGCCGGCGAGCGGGTCAACCTTGAGCCCAGCCTCTCGCTGGTCGATCGACTCAACGGGCACGTGGTGCTCGGGCACGTCGATGGCATCGGCACCATCATCAGGCGACGCGCCCTCCCTGGCGAGCTGGTCCTCGAGGTTCGTTTCGGCGCAGGGATCAGGCGGTTCCTGGTGCCGAAGGGGCCGGTGACGCTTGACGGGGTGAGCCTGACTGTCGGATCGACGCTGACGGCGTCAACGTTGGCCATCCACCTGATCCCTGAGACGCTGCGCCAGACGACCTTGAGGGTTCGGAAGGTGGGAGATCGCACGAACATCGAAGTCGACTATTTCGCGAAACTCATCGCGCAGTTGGCCAGACCAAGGCAACAGCAGTTGACACAATTACTCAGAGGAGTCACCAAACGTAATCGTCATGCAGCGCTTGACTAGGGGAGAACGCTCGAAGGGATCTCCAAATCTCTACATCATTGCGGGGCCAAACGGCGCAGGGAAGACGACCTTTGCAAGGGAGTTCTTGCCGCATTACGCGAAATGTAAAAATTTCGTCAACGCCGATCTCATCGCCCAAGGGCTCTCACCGTTTTCTCCGGCAGCGGCTGGAATCAAAGCTGGCAGGTTGCTGCTCAAGCAGATCCATGAATTCGCCGAGCGGCGCGCAGACTTTGCGTTTGAAACCACCTTGTCGGGGAAAACCTACGTCACGCTCTTGCGACGGTTAAAACAGCACGGCTACGTGATCCACCTGTTCTTTCTCTGGGCCCCAAGTGTTGAGTTGGTTATAGCACGTATCAAGGACCGTGTTGCAGAGGGTGGGCATGATGTGCCCGTGACGGATGTGCGCCGCCGATTCGGTAGGAGCATGAAAAATTTCTTCAAGGTATACAAACCCTTGTTGGATTCTTGGACCCTGTTTGATAACTCGACTACTTGGCCTTCGTTGATCGCCGAAGAGAAGGGCGGTAAACTTATCGTTGTAGATCCTGAGCTGTTTGCGAAGATCTGTAAAACAGTGGAGTAGTAATCATGGCTGCGAGGAAGGTGAGCGTGTCTGCCTTATCGTCCAAGGCTGAGAAGGCTCTCAGACAAGCCGTGCGGCGAGTCATCCAAGACCATCGACAGACCGGACAACCGCTTGTCATCTGGCGCGCAGGCAAGGTCGTGAAAGTTCCGGCCGACCGTCTATCGCGTCAATAGCCTCTCGGACATGAAAAGCGCTAGGATACCTCAATCCGGTGCTGCCGCATGGCTGAAGCGGGAGGGGATGGCTACATGAAACAGATTGCTTTGTCTGACGTGAAAGATGACTTGTCGAAGTATCTGCATTTAGCCGAGCACGAACAGATCATCATCACCCGGCATGGCAAGCCCGCCGGTATTCTCATCGGGTTCGGATCGGAGGACGATTGGTTTGAGTACCGCCTCGAGCATGATGCGCGCTTTCTCCAGCGGATCGCCTCAGCAAGACGAAGTCTGCGCGAAGATCGTGGGGTCAAGCTTGAGGATGGGGAGAGGTAAAATGCCAACGCGGTCGGATGTTTTCAGGCGGCTGCAGGAGCACCAGCCGACGATGCAAAGGCTCGGCGTGCGGCGGTTGGGCTTATTTGGCTCCACGGTTCGCGGCGAAAGCCGTCCGGGCAGCGACTTGGATTTTCTCGTAGAGCTCGAGCGGAACAGCTTCGATGCCTACATGGATCTCAAGTTTTTCTTGGAAGATCTGTTTCAGTGTCGCGTGGATCTCGTCTTGGCCGATGCGATCAAGCCAAGACTGCGAGAGGGCATCTTGAAGGAAGCCGAGTATGTCCCGGGACTATAAGGTCTACCTTGAAGATATCTTGGAGGCGATTCGCAAGATCCGCGAATTCACGAACGGAACATCGTTGGCCGCCTTGTCGAAAGACGCCAAGACGTTGGACGCCGTCATCCGCAACTGACCTTCCCCCCGAAAACTGGGCCAGTTGCAGCGAGAGTCCTGGGGTGGTAGAACAGCACGGAAGGAGGGCCCAGGATGCCCCGGAGACGGTTCACGGAGGAGCAGATCACTGGGGTGCTGAAGGAGGCCGAGACGGGGGTGAAGATCCCCGAGCTGTGCCGCCAGCACGGGATCAGCGATGGGACGTTCTACGCCTGGCGGGCCAAGTACGGCGGCCTGACGGTCAGCGAAGCGCGGCGGCTCAAGGCGCT
>JAUYPJ010000001.1 GCA_030697665.1 Candidatus Omnitrophota bacterium | reverse complement strand
AGCGCGACCTCCTCGGCGGGTCGCGTGGTGGAGATGCGCTCGGACAGCTCCGCCCACGGGATGAGGGCGTCGGCGCGGTGCGCCGCGGCAAGCCGCTCAAGCGACCCGGCTCGCTGGGTCCGCCCTTCATACTCGGCGAGCCCCTCGTTCAGCCAGAGCGGGCACGTGCCGTTCGTGAGATCGTGGATGACCGCATGGGTGTACTCGTGGAAGAGGATCTGCTCGACGGTCGCCTGGTCAAGCTGGTCGCTCGGCAACGGCATGCGGATCTTGCCGTCGAAGTAGGCCCCGACCCAATCCGGCATCTGGCGGCGCAACGCCTGGAACTGCTCGGCGGTGTAGACCAGGACGACGAACTTATGCTTCGGCCAATAGGCGAAGTTCGAGCCGATGGACCGCCTGGCCTCCAGGAGCGCGTCCCTGACGTCGAAGCCGACGGGGCGTTCCAACGCTTCTTCGTAGCGCACGTCGAAGTACGCTTGGGAAAGCCGCTCGAAGGACGACTCGATGGGAAGCTCCTGGTTGAGCTGTTCCAGCCGCTTGCTCAGGGACGTTTGGGAAGGGTCAAGCTCGAGCGCTCGCTCCCAGGCCGCTTTCGCCTCCTTGAGCCGTTGGCGGTCGTACTCGATCTGGCCGCGGAGGGCGTACGCCTGGGCGACGTCGGGGGCGAGGGCGAGAAGCTGGTCGAGGACGCGGATCGCCTCGTTGAGCTGGTGGCGCGCATAGCCATCCTGCGCCTGTTGGAGATAGACCTGACGAAGGTTGTTGCGGAACTGCTCGTTGGCCGCGTCGAGCCTGATGGCTTCCTGGAGCTGTGTGACCGCCAGCGTCCATTCACCCTGCTCGCTGAGGCGCACGCCGTCGTTGTTGTACGCGATCGCAAGCTGCTGGCGGGTCTGCGCATGGCCCGGGCGCTGATGCATCTCCTGCCGGAGCCGGGCGATGACCTCAGACCAGTTCATGGACTCCTGCTCGCTTGGGGGCTGATCCGCCGGTTGATCCGCGAAGCCCCCGTGGGCCATGAGGCAGACGACGAGGAGAGAGTAGGCAAGAGGCAGGAGGCTGGAGGCTGGACGGCGACACCCGCCCCTCATCACTCGCCACTCATCACTCATCACTGGTTCGTCCCAAGCGCCCAGTCGAGAACCAGGCGGAGCACCGTGTCCCGCGCCGGCTCATGGTGAAGCTCGTGGTAACAGCCTGGAAAGGCGACGCACCGTTTCTCGCACGTCAACCGCTCAAACCATCGTCGCGCCGTGTCGATGGAGATGACGCGGTCGGCGGTGCCGTAGAGCAGCAGGGTCGGCGCGCGAATGATGTCGGCATGCGCGAGCGCCTGATCCCTGCTCTGCAGGATCGAGCGATAGGTGCGCGCGCTGATGACGCGGTGGACCAGCGGATCCGCGAGGTAGGCTCTGACGACCGATGGGTCGCGGCTCAAGGCGCGCGCGTCGAGCGAGGTCGGCAATCGGCACGACGGCCACCATCGGGCCATGAGCGCTCCAAGCGACGTTTTCCACGCCGGCACGGGAAATCCAAGATCGAGCCAGGGCGCCTGGATCACGACTCGGCTCAGGCGCGCGGGGCGGGACATGGCCCACTGGATCGCCGCCAGGGCGCCGAAGCTGTGACCGAACAGCGCGTAGGAGGCCTGTCCTGAGGCGGGGAGGAACACCGCCTCCGTGAGTCGTTGGAGCTGCTCGATGCACGCCGTGACATCGCCCAGGTCGCCTCGCCGTCCGCCTGAGCGGCCATGTCCCCAGAGATCGGGCGCGGCGACGTAGAGCCCGTCCTGGGCCAGGGCGCGCGCCAGGGGATGGTAGCGGCCGCTGTGCTCGCCAAACCCATGGACGATGACCAGCAGTCCGTGGGGGGCGGATGGTTGCCACAGCCGATAGCTAAGCCTGCACTGAGAGAGCGGATCAACCCAGGTGTCCTCAGAACATGTGCCGGCGCACATGTTCTTACCCTTCGTAGAGGCTGCGCAGCGCGGCGGCGTGGCGCTGGGCGATGACGCTCCGCTTGGCTTTCAGCGTCGGGGTCAGCTCGCCAGAGGCCTGCGTGAACTCTTCGTCCAGCAGGGCGATCTTCTTGAGTTGTTCGAAGCTCGCCAACGTCTGTTGGGCCGCCTGCACGCGGCTCCAGTAGAACTCCAGGACCCGCGGATCCTTGACCAACGCCTCCACGGTGGGCGCGTCAATGCCCTGCTCCTGGGCATACCCGCGCAGGCGCGGCAGGTTCGGGACGATCAAGGCGACGCAGTACGGCTGCCGGTCGCCGTAGACAAAAGCCTGGCTGATGTGCGGATCGGTGACGAGCAGGTTTTCCAGCTTCTGCGGCGCGACGAATTTCCCTCCGGCGGTTTTGATCAGGTCCTTCTTCCTGTCGGTGATGAACAGGAAACCCTGGTCATCAAGGTGGCCGATGTCCCCCGTAGAGCACCAGCCGTCGATGATCATGGCGGCGGTGGCATCCGGCTGGCGGTAATAGCCCTGCATGACGTGGGGGCCGCGGGTGAGGATCTCTCCGTCCTCGGCGATGCGGACCTCGACCCCGGGGATCGGCCGGCCCACGCTCCCAAAGCGCGGGACCGGCAGGCGATTCACGGCGATGACGGGGGAGGTTTCCGTCAGCCCGTAGCCTTCGAGGATGGTGACCCCCAGGCTGAAGAAAAACTCCCCGATCTCCTTCGACAACGGCGCGCTGCCGGAGACAAAGAACCGCAGCCGCCCCCCAAGGCGCGACCGGAATTTTCTCAAGACGAGGTGATCGGCCAGCCACCAGGCCGCGCTCACCGTCGGCGGAAGCGGCTGCCCGGCGATCCGCGCCTTGGCCGCCCGATCTCCGACACGCAGCGCCCACGCCGCGAGCTGGCGTTTCGGCCCCGGCGCTTGCCGGAGCGCCTCCTGGATCCGGGCATGCAGTTTTTCAAAAAATCGTGGCACCCCCAGCATGATGCTGGGGCGCACCACCGCCATCTCCTGTGCGAGCGTCTCCATCGACTCGGCGTAGACGACGCGGGCGCCGACGGCCAGCATCAGATACCATCCCGCCATCCGCTCAAAGACGTGCGACAGGGGTAAAAACGACAGGTGGAGATCCGCCGGCTTGATGGGGATCACCGCCAGGCAGGCCTGCACGTTCGACAGGAAGTTCTGATGGGAGAGCATGACGCCTTTAGGGATTCCGGTGGTGCCGGAGGTGTAGATGAGCGTGGCCGTGTCCTCGGGCCGAATCCGGCTCATCAGGCGCTCACACCGCTCGCGAAGCTGAGGCCACAGCGCACGACCCCTTCCGAGGGCGTCGGCCCATCCAACTGGGCATTGCGGATTGCGGATTGCGGATTGCGGATTTGAGCTATGGACTGCGGACTGTGGACTATGGACTTGGGTGGGCTCGATGACGACGAGCGTCCTGAGGGAGGGGACATCCGCCTGCACCGCCAGCAGCTTCTGAAGCTGCTCCGTCGTCGAGGCGATGCCCAGGCGCGGTTGGCAGTCCGCGCAGATGACCCGGACGTCCTGCGCCGGGAGGCTGGGATAGACGGGGACGGTCCAGCCTCCAACCGATTGGATCGCCAGGTCGGCCAACCCCCACTCAGGCCGGTTCTCGGAGAGCACCACCACGCGATCGCCGGGGCTGAGCTGTTGGTCCACCAGGAAGGCGCTCAAGGCCGCGACGTCATCAGCTGCCTGGCGCCACGTGATGGGAACGTAGCGGCCGGAACGCTTCACCAGGAACAGCGGCACCTCACCCAGCGCGGCGGCCTGACGGGCAAACAACGCAGGAATCGTCTCCTGCCTGGACACCATCTCCTCACTCATCACTCGTCACTGGTCACTGACCACTCGTCACTCACTCAAAGGATGCCGTCCTCAAGCCACGTGAGCCGGTCGTGAAGGACGTCCTGGGCGATGCGGGAGGCGTGCCGATCGTCGTTGTCGCCCAGTTGCCGGAAGGCCAGCGCGATCCGTCGGCGGGCCATGCGGCAAAACAGCTCTGCCAACGCCACAGGGCCCTGGTCCTCCGGGCGGTGCCGCGTGAGCGAGAGGGTCTTGGAGCAGACCGCGGCCATCGCAAACAGGTCGCTGCCGATGTCGACGAGTCGTCCGAGGAGCTGCTGGCGGGCGGCCAGCCGCATCTGATGGCGCGCCGCGCTGTGGAAGAGCGCGCGGGCCAGACGATGGCTCGCGCGGCCGACAAATCGCAGGTGGCCGGCCAAGCGGGGAGCTGCGGACGCATGGCGCGGCCACCACTCCCAGGAGAGCCACTGCTGCGGGTACCAGCGCGCATACCGCAGGCATGCGACGGCCGCCGTCCTCGCCTTGGCGGCCGGGCTGCGGCGCGGATCGAAGAGCGTGTTGACCAACCGCAGGTGCGCGTCCAGCGCCTCGCGGGCGATGAAGAGCCGCATGATCTGGCTCGTGCCCTCGATGATGAGGTTGATGCGGCCGTCCCGCATCATGCGCTCGACGGCGATAGGCGCTTCACCTCTGGCGCGCAGCGAGCGGGCGGTTTCGTAGCCGCGTCCGCCCCGGATCTGAAGGGTGTCGTCGATGATGCGCCAGCACGCCTCGGAACAGAACAACTTCGCCATGGCGGCTTCCAGCCGAAGATCGATGCTCTTCCGGTCCGCGAGCGCTGAGGTCAGCCCCACGACGGCGTCCATCGCGAAGGTCGTGGCGGCCATCTCCCCGATCTTCGTGGCAATCGCTTCGTGCTGTCCGATCGGCCCGCCCCACTGGTGTCGCTCCCGCGCCCAGGGCCGGGTGATGCGCAGGCACCGCTTCACCGTTCCGACGCACGCGGCCGGGATGGCCATCCGGCCCGCGTTGAGCGTGGTGAGGGCCAGCTTCAGCCCCAAGCCGGTTCCCCAGAGGATATTGGCGCCGGGCACGCGCACGTTCCGGAATCGCAGGACGCCGTTCTGAATGCCCCGCAGCCCCATGAACTCGCAGCGGTGGACGACCTCGACCCCCGGCATCGACCGCTCCACGATGAACGCCGTGATCTGCTTGCGGTCCTTTCCGCCGATGCTGACCGACGGGGTCTTGGCCATGACGACGATCACCTCTGCGACCGGGCCGTTGGTGCACCACAGCTTCTCCCCATTGAGCGCATACCACGCGCCTCCCTCCAAGGGCGTGGCGGTGGTCAGCATGTTGGCCGGATCAGATCCCGCCTCAGGCTCGGTCAACGCGAAGGCGGAGATCGTCCCCTGCGCCAGACGGGGGAGGAACCGCTGCTTCTGCTCTTCGGTGCCGAAGAGCAGCAGCGGTTGCGGCGCGCCGATGCTCTGGTGGGCGCTGAGCCACACCGTGGTGGAGCCGCAGTAGCTGCCCAGGAACGTGATCGCTCGATTGTAGTTCACCTGGGACAGCCCCAGCCCTCCGTACGCCTTCGGGATCTTCATCCCGAAGCAGCCCAGGCGCGCGAGTCCGTCGATGACGCGCGACGGAAGCTCTCCTGTGCGGTCGATCTCATCGGGGTCCACCTGGTCCTTGAGGAACGGTTCGAGTCGGGCCAGGAACTCATCGCCGACGCGGCGGTCCTCCTCCGGTTGGGCGGGATAGGGCAGGATGAGGTCGGTTCGAACCCGCCCCATGAACAGATCGGCGACGAAGCTGGGGTAGTGCCACTCCGCTTCGCGAGCCGCTTCCGTGACCTCGAGCGCCTCCGGAGCGCCCTTCCCGAACAGCCGGTGCGGTTCAGGACTCGCCTGCATCATGGGCCTCCACTACGGCAGCGGGTTCCGGCTCGCATTCGATTCACCACCCGCTGCCTGCGGCTTTTCGACAGCGCATCTGCTGTTACCGATCGTTAAATTGGGGCTGGCGCTTCTCGAGAAAGGCCCGGACGCCCTCGCGGCTGTCTTCGCTCGCCGCCACTTGGCGAAACGCTTCGGCTTCCTTGGCCAATCCCTCTTCGAGGGGGCGATTGAGCCCCTCCTCGATGGCCCGGAGCGATTGGGCGACGGCGACCGCCCCTTTCGCGGCGAGCTTCCTCGCCAGGTCCCGCGCCGCCTTCAGGACCTGGTCCTGAGGGACGAGGTGGTTCACCAGCCCCAGCCGGTGCGCTTCCTGGGCGGTGGCGAGCTCGCCGGTGAGGATCCACTCGGTGGCTTTGGCTGCTCCGATCAAGCGGGGCAGACGCTGCGTGCCACCCCAGCCCGGGATGATGCCGAGGTTGACCTCCGGCTGGCCGAACCGGGCGCGGTCGCCGCTGATCCGCAGGTGGCAGGCCATCGCCAGCTCAAGACCTCCGCCGAGGCACACCCCGTTGATGGCGGCGATGACCGGTTTGCCCAGTCGCTGGAGCTTCAGGAACACCGCCTGCCCCAGCGCCGCCAGCTCGTGAGCGGCCTGCGCCGAGCCGAGCTGAGACACCTCCTTGATATCCGCGCCCGCGATGAACGCGAACGATCCGCCTCCCGTCACGATGACCACCTTCACCTCTGCGTCGGGACGCAGCTCCTCCAGCGCCCGATCCAGCTCTTGCAGCGTCTGCCGGTTGAGCGCGTTCACCGGCGGATGATCGATCGTCACCGTGGCCACGCGTTCTTCAACCGCTACCTTCACATACTGTCCTGAGGTCACTGCCATCGCTCCTCCTCATCGGCTGCGGAAACACTCTTGGGTGACACGTGACGTGTGACAAGTGACATGTCACACGCGACATGTTGCATGTCACCTGTCCCATGTCACCTGTTGCCTGTCGCGCCACTCATTTCATCAGCCTGTTAGGGGTATTCAAAGAAGCCTTTCTTCGCTTGTTTGCCGAGATGGCCCGCGGCCACCTTTCGCTTGAGCAGCGGCGAGGGCCAAAACCGCTCGCCGGACGTCGTGGCAAGTTGTTCGAGCTCCGACAGCACGGTCTGCAGGCCGATGGCGTCCGCGTAATGAAGGATCCCCCCTTGCGACTGGGGGAATCCCAAACCGGCAATGACCGCCAGATCCACGTCGGCGGCGGTGCAGACGTGCTCCTCCAGGCAGCGAATCGCCTCGTTGATCATGGGCAGGACGATGCGGTTGACCGAAAAGGTCGAGGGCCCCCGCTGCTGGGTTCGCAACTCGGCAATGATGCGATCCAGCTCCGGATCCGGCTGGCCGGCCCGGTCGCCATAGAGGTAGAAGCCCGCTCCCGACTTGGCCCCGTAGCGCTTGAGATCGTAGAGGCGTTCCCAGATCGCGGCCGGGCGCATCCGCAGGCCGTAGGCGTCCTGCAAGACGTTGACGACCTCCCGGCAGACGTCAAAGCCGAGATTGTCCACGAGCGTAAACGGACCCATGGGAAAACCGAACGCGGTCATCGCCTCGTCGATCGATCGGGCGGTGGCCGCCCCTTCCTGCACGCAGAAGGCCGCCTCGTTGAGGTACGGCATCAGGATGCGGTTGACGAGGAAGCCGGCGCACTCATTGACGCGGATCGGCAGCTTCCGCAGGCCCTCCGCAAACGCCAGGATCTCCCCCGTGGTGTCCTCCGACGTCTCAAGGCCCGGGATCACCTCCACGAGCTTCATGATGTGGGCGGGGTAGAAGAAATGCATCCCGATGACCTTGTGGGGACGACGCGTCGCTCCGCCGAGCGCGGAAATCGACAGCGAGGAGGTGTTGGAGGTGATGATCGCCGACTCCGGCAAGACGCGGTCCAGCTCCTGGAAGATCTGCTGCTTCAGGGCCAGGCGCTCCGGCACCGCCTCCACGACGAGGTCCACCTCCTGGAAGCCGTCATACGTCGTCACGCCGGTGACGAGGGTGAGCTTGCGCTCCAGCTCCTCCTGCGTCATCTTGCCCCGGTCGACGCGCCGCTGATAGATTTTCCGGATCACCTCGAGCCCTTTGGCGACCCGGTCCTGATCGACGTCTTTGAGCTGCACCGGCAGCCCGCTTGCGCTGATGACCTGGGCGATCTCCGCGCCCATCGCGCCGGCGCCGACCACCGCCGCCTTGTAGATGTACATGCTCGTTAGTCCATAGTCCATTGTCCATAGTCCATAGAACTGCGGCACTGGCTTTTGCTATGGACTATTGACTATCGACTATGGACTCTCCTCATGTTCTCTCAAACACGACCGCCGCCCCCTGCCCGCCGCCCACGCACGCCGTGGCCAGCCCCAGCGACAACTGGCGGCGCTTCATCTCGTGCAGCAGGGTCACGACGATGCGCGTGCCGGTCGCCCCCACCGGGTGGCCCAGCGCGATGGCCCCGCCGTTGACGTTGGTGATGTCGCGGCTGAAGCCCAGGGCCTTCTCGCAGGCGATGAAGGTCGCGGCGAAGGCCTCATTGAGCTCAAGGAGCTGGATGTCCTTGAGGGAGAGTCCGGCCTTCTTCAACGCCAGCGGCACCGCCAGCGCCGGCCCCAGCCCCATCCGCTCAGGCTCAAGGCCGGCACACGCGTACGCGCGGATTCGCGCGAGCGGCCGATACCCCAACGCCTTCGCCTTGTCCGAGGACATCACCAGCACCATCGCCGCGCCGTCCGCGTTGAAGCAACTGTTCCCTGAGGTGACTGAGCCGCCCTCGACGAACACCGGGGGATACTGGCTCAACAGCGGCTCGCTGAGGCCGGGGTTGATCCCCTCATCCTGGGTGAACGGCTCCGGCGGCAGCTCGCGGCCCATCGCGCGTTTCGGCACCAGGACAGGAACCAGCTCATCCTTGAAGCGGTTCTCGCGGGTGGCCCGGAAGGCGCGCTGGTGGGAGAGAAGCGCGAACCGGTCCTGCTCCTGGCGGGTGATCGCATATTCCTTGACGAGGTTCTCCGCCGTGTGCCCCATGATTTGCCCGCAGATCGGATCCGTCAGGCCTTCCCACACCGTATCGATCATCTCGGAGTGGCGCAGCCGCTTGCCCCACCGGAGATCCCGGCTCACGTACGGGGCGGCGCTCATGCACTCGACTCCGCCGGCGATCTGCACGTCCCGGTCGCGGCAGCAGATCTGCTGCGCGGCGCTCACGATCGCCTGGAGCCCTGAGGCGCAATTGCGCTGCACCGTGAACGCCGGGACCTGATGCGGGATGCCGGCCCGCAGCGCCGTCACCCGCGCGATGTTCGGCGCATCCGAGCCTTGCCCCACGCAGCCGAGGATGACCTCCTCGACGTCGGCCGGCTTCAGGGAGGCGCGCTGGAGCAGCGCGCGCATGGCCCCTTCCCCGAGCTGCTGGGCCGTCAGCTGTTTCAAGGCCCCCCCGAAGATCCCCTGGGGGGTTCGGACGCCGTCCACGATCACCGCATGGTCTGACATCTCGCTCCTCAGGGGTTGTCAACGATCCGACCGTACGCAATGCGCTTCAGCTCCGGCAGGTACTGCAGGGTGATCTCCTCCCCCCGGCGGATGAACTTTTCGGGATGGAAAAACTCGAGCCAGTGAGCGCCCGGCACCGTCGGTCGCAGGGTGATGTCGGCCTCGCGGCACGCCACCTCGGCGATCTGGTACTCCATCGACTGCATCGAGCGCATGATGACATCGAACACCAGCGGGGAGATGGAGCGGATCAGCTCCTGGCGGGTTCGCCAGAGCAGGCGGACCAGGAGGCGCTGGGAGGCCAGCTGGACGTCCCGTTCAGCGCGCCGACGCAGAAGCTCCTTTCGGTGCTCCATGAGCTCCGGCGTGGTGGGAAACACGTTGACGGCGATGACGCGATGGGTGCCGGCGCGCTTCAGCACGTTGATCGGGATGGGGCTGACCACCCCGCCGTCCAGGCAGACCTTCCCGAAGCGGGTGACCGGCTTGAAGATCCCGGGGATGGACACGGAGGCGCGGACCGCATCGACGAGCGGGCCCGAGTCGAACACCACCTCTTCCCGCGCCATCGGATTCGCCGCCACGATCTTCAGCGGAAGCCACGTGTCGTCGAACGTCTTGCCGCCGAAGTCCCGATCGAGCATCGCCTTCAGACGGGCTCCCTGGATCGGCCCGCCCGCCAGCGGACCCAGGATGAGCCCGAGGCCCACGCACACGATGAACCCGAAGAACAGGCCTGACCAGAACCCGGAGAGCCACCCCATCACGATGCCCGCGGCGAGTCCGATGATGACGCTGAAGGTCGGGATGCCGACGTCGAAGATGAAGAGCCGGCGGATGTCCCAGGGATTCTTGAACCGGAGCGCCATGCGTTCCAGATCATCGGCCGAATGGCCTGACGCCCACAGGCCGCCGATCAGCGCGCCGATGCTCGAGCCGGCCACGAGATCGATAGGGATCTGCTCGCGCTCGATCACCTTCAAGACCCCGATGTGCGCCAGGCCCAACGCCGCCCCCGAGCCGAGCGCCAACCCCACGAGCAATCCCCCAAGCTCCCGGGCGACGCGGCGCACGGTCACGGTGTACGGAGCGGTGTGCTGGTCGAGGAGCTGGGTCAGCTCCTCCAGCGTCAGGGCCCCGCCGGACGCCACCGGCAGGGTGAACGCCACCGGGGATCCCAACTGCGTGGTGATGTCGAGGAGGGCAGGTGCGGGCTCCCCCGGCGTTCCACGCCGGTTGAGGATGATTTTGATGCGCTGTTCGATGGTGCCCATGAAGGATTGGAGCTGGTGGATCAGCGCGTTCGTTCGGATCAGGCTTTCTCGTGAAGCATCCGTGACGAGGTAGATCAGGTCCGATTGCGTCAGCGCCTTGAAGGTCGAGGGCCCTGGTTGGACCGGCAGGTTGATGAGGATATAGTGAAAGCGTTTGGTCAGAAAGCTGAACAACGGGGCGATCGTGTGCTCGCCTTCGGATTCCGCCAGGAGCGAGCCCGCATAGAGGAGGCTGAAGCCGAGCGGGTGGCTGAGGACGGCCGCCTCCACAGCCCGCTCGGAAAGGAGCAGATCAGACGGAAGACAGCGCTCCTGCTGAAGCGGCGTCGCGGATCCGTAGAGCGGTTGATCATCCCCTGCCCCGCCGCTGAGGTCGACGACGACGACCTCCCGCCTGGTCTCCCGTTTCAGCATCGCCGCCAGCGCCACCGCGAAGCGCGTGCGCCCGACCCCCTCCGTGGCGCTGGACACGGCGACAATCGTCGCTTCCGAGAACTCCCCGGCGCGGTCCCGCGTGCGCAGCCGCTTGGACAGCAACCGGCTGAGGTGGAGCACCAGCGAGGGGATCCGGTTGATGACATCGTCGAAATCTTTCTTCTGGAGCTGGAGCACGAGCGTGTCGTTCAGGGCCTGGACGGTGGCGGAATGCGTCTCCCCGGTGAGGAGGGAAACCTCCCCGAACGAATCGCCGTTGTGGAGGAACGTGAAGGTTTTCTCCTGGCCGTTGGACTGCGCGAACACCCGCAGGCGCCCTGAACTGATGATG
The DNA here is from genome assembly GCA_030697665.1 of Candidatus Omnitrophota bacterium. Taxonomy (GTDB): domain Bacteria; phylum Omnitrophota; class Gorgyraeia; order Aquiviventales; family Aquiviventaceae; genus JAUYPJ01. The sequence goes on along the minus strand of JAUYPJ010000001.1, from coordinate 19,772 downwards.
TAGAATGCGTCCGCCGGATCGCCCTCCCGGTAGATGACCTCCCCTTTCTTATATTCCACGAGGCGCGTGCGGTCGGCGATCAGGTGGAGTTGCTCCTCGGTGCACGAGGCGAAGACCGACACGCGCTTGAGCATCGCCACCTTGTCGTGAGGGCGCATCGACTCAACCATGCGACGCCCCCCGGCGCAACGCCTCAGAGAGGCGGGCGGGATGATTCGTGAAGAGCCCGTCGATTCCCCAGCCGACCAGCCGGCGCGCGCGGCGCAGGTTGTCAACCGTCCAGGCGTGGACGCGCAGCCCGGCCGCATGCGCCTCGCGCAGTCGCCGAGGGTTCACCAAGGGATGCCAGGGATGCCACGCCACGCACCGCAGGTGAATGGCTTGCTGCAGCGAGCGGTCGGGCCGGCGATGGCAGATGAGCGCCGTCCCGACCCGCGATGGAACGAGGCGTTGGAGGAGGGCGGGATCACCGGAGGAGACCAGCAGGCGACGGCCGAGGCGGGCCCGTCGCGCGATCCCCCGCAGGCGGCGGAGCAGCGTCTGGTGATGGGCGGCCGGTTTCAGCTCAAGGTTCACCCGCATGCGGCGGGGAATCAGCCGCAGCGCCTGTGAGACGAGCAGGATCCGTTCGCCGGCGAAGCGCGGATTGAACCAGGCTCCGGCATCCAGGCGGGCGAGGTGGGCGTACGCGCGCCGCCGCGCCCAGCCGCTGCCGTCGGTGGTCCGCTCAAGCCGGTCGTCGTGAAAGATGATGAGTCGACCGTCACGGGTCATCTGGACATCCAGTTCGATCATCTGGGCCCCTGACCTTGCCGCCTCCCGGATGGCCGCGCGCGTGCTCTCCGGCGCGACAGCCGACGCGCCCCGGTGGGCGATGATCAGCGCCGTCTTACGAGCCATGCCCGGTCAGCGTGACGCGCTCGCCCCGATGGGCCTTCAGCGTCCTGGCGGCTGAGCCGTTGCGGATCGCCAACTCCACCAGACCCAGCGAGCCGGCAACCGCCACGACCTCACGGGATCCCCCCGCACTGTACGAGGAGGCCATGCGGATGCGGCGGCGCCGATATCGCAGTTGCGTCATCCGCAACGGCGGCGCCAGCAGACGGGCCGGCAGGTTCGTGATCAGATTGCCGAAGGCGTCGATGTGCATGATGCGGCCGCGCGCCGTCCGCCCCTCCTGATGCACCGGAGAGACGGCAAGCGGCGCGACGCGGCGCATCGGACGTCCCAGCCGATGAAGGGAGCCTCCGCAGGCGAGGTAGGCGGCGACCGGCGCCATGATATCCCGGCCCTGAAACGTCCGGCTGATCCGAGGAAGCCAATAGCGACGGTTCGTGAGCCGGATGACGCTGACTCGACTGGCGCGCTCGAGGCTGAACGCCAGCAGGCCGTTATCCGGCCCGATGAAGTACCGTCCATCCGCAGAGGCCGCCAGCAGCGCGCGGTCGCTGCCGACGCCGGGATCCACGACCGCGACGAAGATCGTTCCCCGGGGAAACCACGGGCTTGCGGCCGCCAGCGTGAAGGCGCCCGCCAGGACGTCCTGGGGCGGGATGTCGTGCGTGATGTCCACCAGGCGCGCCCGCGGGCAGCGGGACAGGATGACCCCCTTGAGGGCGGCCACATACCAGTCGCGCGTGCCGAAATCCGTCAGCAACGCAATCAGCCTCATGAAGGGATGAGCGTCCGGTCAAAGAAGTCCGCCACCCGCTTGCCGTACGCGTCGGGATTGACGGCGGACATCCCCACATGCACGACGGCCGGCTCGAACCAGCGCTCTTTCGGACCAGCCCACCGGGCGTAGACGTCCCCTCCTAACGGGGGAGGCACCCGTTGGTCGGCCCCGCCCTGGATGAGCAACAGCGGCTGATGCAACCGTGGTGCCAACGCCACCGGATCACGTGGGGCCAGCCTCCTGCCCAAGACCCCCTGCAGCATCCACCACGTGATCCAGGCGAACGGAACCGCCGGCAGATGGTATCGCCGTGCGATGGCGCGCCGAAGCACGGGAAAGAACCGCGAGTAGATCGAATCCACGACCACCGCGCGCACCTCGGCATTCCGGAGCGCGACCTGACAGGCGACCGCAGCGCCCATCGACAGACCGAGGAGCCCCACCGGGAGGGGCTGCGGGCCGTCGTGCTGCCTGGCCCACCGGAGCATCAGGAGCGCGTCCTCAGTTTCCTTGACGCCCACCGTGCACGGACCCGGCCGGTCCCCGTGCCCCCTCATGTCGAAGAGGAGGGTGTCATATCCTCGCGCGCGCAGCCGCTGCGCGAGATCCAGGAGCTGCGTATGGTTGGCGGAGTAGCCGTGGCAGAGCAGCAGCCGCGCGCGGGGCCGCTCAGGGATGAGCCGATACACGGCGAAGGAGGCGCCATCAGTCGCCGTGAGGTGATGGATGGCGTGCTCGGGAGCAGGGGCTGGAAGAGGCCAGGCACGAGGCGCTCCTTCGGGAGAGAGGACTCGTCGGACGGAGAAGACACCCCATGCCACGCAGAAGGACCCGACAATTCCCAGGACCCACCACACGGGAGCTCAGGTGACAGAGAGGTGATCGCGGACGAACTGGTCGATGGCCGCGCGCCCCCGCTCAGACAGCTCCGTGAAGAAGATCGCGACATGATAGCGGGGACGTTCGACGTTCGCCACGACCGGCTCGACGCGGACGACGACACCGGTACAGCGGACGTGCATTGGTTGTGATCCGTTGGGCAGCTCAAACTGCACGTCCAGCTTCGTCATGGGCGGGAGGAAGCGATCGAGGGTGCAGTACGCGCCGCTGATGCTGAGGTTCTGCGTCTCGGCCTGGAACGTCGAGGTGCCGTCCGTCATGGCGAGCAGCAGACGCTCATCGGCCCTCGGTGCCCGGCGACGCTCGACGCTCATCCCACAACCTGCTGGCTGGCCGTAGGCCGTCCCGCCGCCGGCGGGACGTTTCGCCTACGAGAGGCCTCTACGATGGAACGGCGAAACCCGGCAGATTGTGGGATCATCCCGGTGGCCACCGGAGGGGACGGCCGCCCAACAGGTGAAGATGGAGGTGCGAGACGGATTGACCGGCCTGCGGCCCGCAGTTGATGACGAGACGATAGCCGGCCGGGGTGAGCTGATGCCGATGGGCGAGCCGGTTCGCGAAGTGGATCGCGCGCCCGATGAGGGGGGTCTGGCGTTCCGTCAGATCGGCGACGCTCGGCACGTGCTCCGTGGGGACGATCAGCAGATGGATGGGGGCTTGCGGGTTGACGTCCTTGAAGGCCAGCAACCCCTCCTCTTCCGCCACGATGTCGGCGGGCAGCTTGCGCTCGACGATTCGGCAGAAGAGGCACGCCGCGTCGTTCACGAGGCCGCCTTGGGCTCAGCGGCCGGCTGCGGTGGCCGGCCGGGTGCTGCGACGCCTTCCGCCGGAGCGCTCTTGGCCGCCGTGACCCAGCACCGTTTCTTGCAGTAGTACTGCCCGTTGCGGTAGTACCACTGCTTGCGGCTCAACCGCTTCCCGCACGATGTGCACGTGGCTGCACGATTCGCAAGTCCCATGGCTGTTCACTCCCGTTTACGTTGCGATGTCACGACGCGTGTGCGGCAGATCGTCGAGCGGGCAGTCGGCGCAATCCGGATTGCGCCGATGACAGCACCGCTTCCCCACGGCGACCAACAGGGCGTGGAACTCGTTATAGAGCGGGGCGCGGGCCGGCAAGGTGTCCATGACCATGGCCTGGATCTCTGCGTACGTCGCCCTCGGAGGGATCAGCCGGTGCCGGGTCAGGACGCGCGTGGTGTAGGCGTCCACGACGAAGATGGGCTGTCCCCCTGCATAGAGCAGCATGGAGTCTGCGGTTTCTGGTCCGATGCCGTGGAGCCCGAGGAGCTCGCTGCGGAGCGCGCCCAGCGGGGTGCGAAACATCCGCCTCGGACTGGCCCCGTAGCGCCTCACGTACCAGCGGGAGAACGCCCTGAGCCGTTTCGTCTTCTGGCGAAAGTAACCGGCGGGGCGGATCAGCCGCGCCAGTCGCGCGGTAGGCATGACGGCGAGCCGTCGCGGGCGCAGGGCGCCCTCGCGCCTGAGCCGGTCGATGGCGCGCTCGACGTTCTGCCAGTTCGTCGCCTGGGTGAGGATGGCTCCGACCATCATTTCGAACGGGCTGTCCGCGGGCCACCACCGCTGCGGTCCAAACCGCGCGGACAACCGGCGGTAGAAACGCTGCAGCACAGCCCGCTGTGCGCGGCGGCGATCGGATCGCGGTCGTGCACCAGTCACCGTTGCGGTCAGCGAAGGACGGTCCACGACACCCAGTGCCACGTGAGAGCCAACGTCAGACCAATGGCAAGGCCCAACACGAAGTTTGGAGCGCGAGGATTCAGGAACGGGAACATGGGAAGGCATTGTATCAGGGACGGCTGGGGAGGGTCAACTGAAAACACGACTGAAAACGAGACTGCCCCGCGAACGCGGGGCAGTCTCCGCTCGTCAGTCTGGTAGGGGGAGGCGTTATCTGGCCGCAACGACCTTTAGGCCCATGACCACCCCTAGGATGACGAGAATCGCCTTGTAGTCTGCCAAGGGGAAGTACAGGCCGATGAGCGCGCCGAGTACGATCCCGGTTAGCAGATGGGCGTCAAACAGTTTTTCCAGCTTCATTCTCGCAGTCACCTCCTTTTCTAGACGTTTGTCTAGATAGAAGCCTCATGGCTTCCTCCACGCGCCATGAGAACCTCCAAGGTGAATTATACCATATCTTTGTCTAGTCATCAATGGCATAGTGGCCTAACAGATGGTGCAGGAATGGGTTATTAAAATAATCAGACGTTAATGAGGGGGCTAATTTTGGAGAGATGGTCAAGATACATAGACAAACGTCTCTTAGTCTCTTCTTCGATCTCAGTGAAGGCGACGGCCAGGTCAAACTGCTCGCTGTTGGGAATGGCGCGAAACCACGCGGTGCGCGCCCTGGCGGTGACCGGTTCAGCGCCTGTTGAGAGCATGAGCTCCACGAGGAGTTCGGTGGCAACCGGAAGCGGGATGCCGCTGACGCAGCACAACCCGCCGACCGAAAGGTCTTTCGTCAGCGTCTCGATGACGTGACGACTCCCTGGCGGCGTGAGACGGACCGGGCGGTACGCCCTGATACGGGGCGCGCTCCGACGCTCCATGGTACCTGAAGGCTATCACTTCTCTCGCCCCCTGTCAACCCACACCACGGAATCACGGAAGCGCCACGGAAGCACGGAAACGGCTCCTTGAGGATGGCTCCGTGTCTCCGTGGAATTCTGTGGCCTCCGTGGTGTCAAGGGGAAATTCAGGCACTACCCCTTGTTGTTAAAAACGTGCAGATGGCGTGAGAAGCGTTATAATAGAAGGAAACGCATGTACCTCGAATTCCTCGGGCTGCGAGAGAGGCCATTTTCGATCACCGCAGATCCCGCCTTCCTCTACCTCTCCCGGAGGCACCGCGAAGCGCTCTCCCACATGGTCTACGGGGTGCGGGAGCGCAAGGGCTTTATCGAGATCACCGGAGAGATCGGCACCGGCAAGACCACCCTCTGCAAGGCCCTCTTGCGTCATCTGGACCCCGAGACCAAAACGGCCCTCATCCTCCAACCCACCTTTTCAGAGCTGCAGCTCCTGCAGGCGGTCGTGCAGGATTTCGGGATGCACCCCATGCGGTCCAATCGGCTCGGACTCTTCAACCAGCTCAACCAGTTTCTCCTCGAGCAGGCGGAGCGCGGGCACAACATCGTCCTCGTCATTGACGAGGCGCAGAAGCTCAGCTTCAGGCTCCTCGAGCAGATCCGCATGCTCTCCAACCTTGAGACGGACAAGCAGAAGCTCATACAGATCGTATTGGTGGGACAGCCGCAGTTGCGCCAGACGCTGAACCTCCCCGCCCTGGAGCAGTTGCGGCAGCGGATCGGGGTGCGCTACCACATGACGCCGCTCGAGCGGGATGAGCTGCACACCTACATCGAGCACCGCCTGCGGATCGCCGGATCCGATGGGACGCTGGAGTGGGCCTCGGAGGCCGTGGAGGAAGTGTACCAGCACTCGCAGGGCATCCCCCGCCTCATCAATCACTTGTGCGATCGGTGCCTGCTGGCGTGCTATGTCCTCCGGACGAAGCGGGTGGACCGGGAGCTGGTGCGGCGCAGTTATCAGGAGCTGGGGGGAGAGCTGCTGGGACAAGGAGGGAGGCTTGGATGAGCTTGATTGAGGAAGCGCTTCGTCGCGTACCCGAGCCGACTCGCGAGGCGGAGGATGCGGGATCCCCCCACGCCGGCGGCGCGGGTCAGCCCACGCCCGCCACGACGGTCCACTCGTGGCCGACGCAGCCAGCGGGTGCCTCGTCGCAGCCCAGGACGTCCAACATGACGGACTTGCTGATCACGGTTGCCGTGGTGGTGTTCGGGTTCGCGACGGTCCTGGGTGTGGGAGGGTTGTTCTGGATCAGCCGGGCCATGCGGGGGAATCAGCTCGTTGTCGTCTCCTCCCCGCTCGGCGGACCTCGGACGCCCTCGGCGGCGGCCCATCAGGCCGCGGCGCAGGCCCCTACGCTTGAGACGTCCCCGTCACGTCCTGAATCGAGGCCGGCGCCCGCCGTGCAGTCGCCGATGACGATTTCTCGACGAGACAGCCGCCGTCCGAAGCATCCCTTCGTCCTCTCGGGGGTGGTCGAAGGGCTCGGTCAGCCGTATGCGGTCATCAATGGGGAGATTATCATCGTGGGGGAACGGGTGGGAGACGCGACGCTCGTCGAGATCGCCGAGGGGAGCGTCCGATTGCGATGGCCCGATGGGAGTGAGATCGTCCTGCGCGTAAGCCGCTGAAGTGGACGCGCTCTACGAGACGAACTTGTAGACGATGTCGTGTTTTCGGCACCGGTCTTTCACTTTGAGTCCGACGCTCTGCCCTGCCCCCGCTTCCGAGACCGGACGGTGGTCACACTCCATCGAGTCGACGGGCTGCTGGAAGTCCGTCGTGTGGCCTTTCACGTACATCTGATCCCCGATCTTCAGCGGGGCGGACAGCTCGACGATCGCCACCACCGGGTGCGCAAAAAACCCGCTGACCCGTCCGACCTCCTCCATCCGTGGTTCTCCCATCGCTCACCTCCATTCCGCTGCATTAGCCCACGTACCGTTGCAGCACGCGGCGGACCGCCGCCGCGGGGACGCGCTCCGTCACGATGACTCCTCCGATGCGGGTGGGCAGCACCCAGCGCGGGCGCCCGTGGATGAACTTCTTGTCGTAGCGCAGCACGCGCAAGACCCTCCCCGCCTCCACGCCGCGAGCGCGCGTCGGCAGGCCGGCGGCGCGAATGAGCCGCACGAGCCGCTGGAACTCGAGCTCGGGACAAATCCCCATCGCGACCGCGAGCTCGGCTGCTGCGCACATCCCGATGGCGATCGCTTCGCCGTGGCTCCATCGACGGTAGTGGGTGGCCGCTTCCAGGGCGTGGCCCAGGGTGTGGCCGAAGTTCAGATGGGCCCGGAGCCCCTGTGTCTCCCGCTCATCGCGCGCCACGATCTTGGCCTTGATCCGGCAGGAACGTTCCACGATCAGCCGGAGGGCTCGTGGGCGGAGCGACAGGCACTCCGCCAGGTGCGTCTCCAGGAAGGCAAACAGCGCGCCATCCGCAATGACCCCGCACTTGATCACTTCCGCCAGGCCTGAGCGTCGCTGACGCAGCGGCAGGGTGTCCAGCACGCCGAGGTTGTTCCAGACCAGCAGCGGGTGGTAGAACGCGCCGACCATGTTCTTCGCGTGAGGCAGGTCGACCCCGACTTTGCCGCCGATGGCGGAGTCCACCTGCGCGAGGAGCGTCGTCGGGACTTGGACGTACGGCACCCCGCGGCGGAAGACGGCCGCGACAAACCCCGCCAGGTCGCCGACGACCCCTCCCCCGAAGGCGACGAGCACGGGCACGCACATCCGTGGCGTCCGCGAGAGGACGCCGATGATCCGCTGTGCCATCGCCAGCGTTTTTGAAGACTCCGATTCCGGAATCGTGACGGTCCGCAGCGTCCAGCCATGCCGGCGGAGCGGACGAAGCAGCTCGGGGCCATGGCGTCGGAGCAGGCTGCGATGGGAGATGACCCAGCCCTCTCGAGAGGAGGTGAGTGCGCCCAGGCGCGCGGGAAGATCACGGTACGATGTCGTGATCGCGATGCCGTAGGAGCGCTCCCCGAGCGCTACCCGGATGCTCATCCGGCCGGATCCTCTAAATGCGCCCACGAATGCACCTTAACAGTGGGGGCGCATTTACCCCGAGCGATAGCGAGGGGTTACCCCTCGTCGCAAATGCTCCTCGGGGTAAATGGAACCACCTGGAAACGTCAAGCGGCATTGGTGGTTCCATTTAGGAGGGTGCGCGGGAGGGTGATCGGATCCACGACGAGCGATCCGGTGTGGGACGGCCCTGCCTGCACCAGGCACCCGTGCTTGGGCAGACCAAACGCCACCGTGACGCTTGCCTTCACCGCGATCCCGTGCACGACGCCTGTGTCGGCGTCGAGCCCCGACGGGACGTCGGCGGCGACGATGGGCTTGCCGGAGCGATTGAGCCGGTCAATCAGCGATGCCGTCGGCTCTCGGACGTCTCCGCGGATCCCGATGCCCAACAGCGCATCGATGATCAGTCCGCATGCGGCCAGCCACTCCTCCGCGCGGGCCACGTCCTGAGGGGTCGTGAGCTCCATCAGGGGCAGCCCCAGCCGGTGGGCAATGGCGGCGTACGTCGCAGGCTCCTCCCGGAGCTGATCCAACCGCCCGGTGAGGACGATACGCAGCGCGTGGCCCCACGCATGGAGGTGGCGGGCGGCGGAGAGCCCGTCGCCGCCGTTGAAACCCGTCCCACAGCAGAGCAGGATCGGCTCTGTGCTGGAGGGGTATCGCGTATGCGCCACGCGGGCGACGGCGAGGCCCGCGTGTTCCATGAGGAGAAGCCGTGGGATGCCCCACGTCCGGATGGCGGTTGCGTCGATCGCTTGCATGCGGGCAACCGAAACCGCCTGAGGGGAATGTCGCGCCGCGCCTGACGGAGCGCTCAGTCGTTCGTCAGGGGCTCTTCGGAGCGTTCGGCTGCGGTAAGGCGGCGGTCTTTTCAGCGGCGGTTTCGTCCTTGGCGGCAGACGCCGCCTTGCGGGTCTTCATCCGCATCTGCTTGAGCTTGGGCAGCCCATAGGCGGAGCGACCCTCGGTCCAGACACCCCGGACCATCATCTGCCGTACGCGCTCGTGTCGCTTCAGGACGTTGCGGAGCGAGCCCTGCGCGCTCGTTCCGGTTCGCAGCGAGGAGTGAACTGACATCTCAGTTTACCTGCGCCCCCGAGATCGCCGTTGAAGGGTAACCCCTCGCCGCGCTTCGCTTGCTCGGCACATTCGACCCAGCTCAGTGCCGAGTCCTGAGCTCTGTCGAAGGACTCGGGGTAAATGGAACCGCCCGAATGTCAATGTGTAATAGCGGTTCCATTTAGAGGGTTTTCAGGAAACAGTCGCGGTACCGATCCTTCATGCGGGCCATGGTTTCCACGGCGTTCCGGCGTGAGGGGAACGGTCCGACATAGACGACGGTGTGACGTTCTCGCTTCATGAGGAACGCCCGCTCGCCGAGGGCGTTCAGTCGCGCGATCTCTCGCGTGGCGTAGTGGGGCTGGCGGTACGTCGCGAGCTGAATGGCATAGCGCGCGGATCCCGTTGACGCGGACGCCTGCGCCAGTTTTCTCGGTTTCGGCTTCGGGGCCATGGCCGGCGCCGGTGCGCGCGGTGTCTCGATCTCGCCGGCGCGTTTCGCAGGAGTGGGTTCTGCGGCGGTCGCCTCGGCGGGCGCCGCATCCGCGCCGCGCGGCGCCGGGCTGCCGCCGCTGGGCGGCTGCCGGGCCAATAGCATCCGCTCGGCCCTGACCAGCTGCTTGCCCCGTTCGACGCCGGATGCAAACACCACCGTCAGGCCGATCAGCCCCGCGATGCCGATCAGCACGAGGTGGTCATGACGCAGGTGGAGCGAGCACTGTCCCGGCGCGGCGTCGCGCCCTCGAGCGCTTGGCTGGCCGCTCAGGTCGAACAGCTCTAATTGTCCTTTGGGAGGTTCGTGCATGATCCGCTATTGTACGCGGTTGGTTCGGTGTCGTCAACCCCACGCAGGCGAAACCGATGCTCTTGTCCTTGGACCAAGCGGACGACGTTGGCGCGATGACGGACCAGGATGACGATCGCCAGGATCGCCCCGAGCAGAACGTCGGATGACGCCTGTCGGTGGAGGAGCTGCGTGATCGGCAGGGCGATGGCCGCGGCCATGGAGCCCACCGAGACGTACCGGCAGCCCAGGAACGCGATGAGCCAGACCAGGAGGAACACCCCTGCCGTGAACGGCATGGTCCCGAGGAGCACGCCGATGGTGGTGGCGACGCCCTTGCCGCCATGGAACTTCAAGAACACCGGGAAGACGTGGCCGATGACCGCCATGATCCCGCAGGCCAGTTGCTGGGTCGAGGTGGCCGGGCGCAGCACGAGCGGGGCAATGACCAGCACGGAGAGGAGGCCCTTGGCGAGATCGCTGAGCAGGACCGCCAGCCCCGCCCATCTCCCTGCGACACGCAGCGCGTTGGTGGCGCCGACGTTCCCGCTCCCGAGCGTGCGCACGTCGACGCGTTTCATCCCCTTGACCAGGAGATACGCGGTAGGGATGGAACCGAGGAGGTACGCGCCGCCAAGCGCTGCAATCAGTTGGAGGATGCGTTCCATCTTTGGAGATGCGCTGGCGAGCGGGTGGCGAGCCGTTCGGTAAGCCGCACCTCGGAATTTCGAGCGGGCACGGTGTCCCCGTCGCTTTGCGAAGCAACGCGACGGGGACGAGCGAGAAATTCCGCGGAGCGCCGCGAGCCACGCTGGGGCGAGCCAGCGGTGCGGTGAACCGAATGCGAGCCAGGCCCTGCTCGCCGCAGTTCCTCCCGCCTCGTGGGACGTAAACTCAGTTGGAGCATGGCTTGACGCTGAGGTGCAGGGGCACGCCGCACAGCTTGGGGTGCGCGCGGAGCTGCTTGATGAGGTAGCGCGCATAGGGGGGAGGAAGCTGGCCCGGGCGCGTCATCACCTCAAGGCGGGGCGGACGCCCTGCGATCCAGCGGGCGTGGTGGAACTGGACAAGACGCCCCCGCACCCGGGGAGGCGGCTGCCGGCTCCAGGCGCGACGCACCGCGGCCACGCAGTCGTCATCGGACAACCCGCGCCGCATCGCGCGCGCCACCTGCACGGCCATGGCGAAGGCTTGCCTGACGTGAAATCCCGTCGTCGCACAGACGGCCACCACCGGGGCGAAGGACGCTGAGGGCAGGCTCCGTCGAACGCTCTCCTCAAGCTGTCGCGCCGTGAGCCGCCGCGCGCCCTGCGCGCGCTGGACCAGATCCCACTTGTTGACCACCAGGACGAGGCCGCGGCCCGACTCACAGACGGAGGCGACGATGCGGCGGTCCTGGCGCGTCGGGGCCTGCGTCGCTTCGATGACGAGGAGGACCACGTCGCTGCGGGCGATGGCCTCCCGCGTGCGCGACATGGCAAACAGCTCCAGCGGGGACGTCGCCTTGCGCCGATGCTTCAGGCCGGCGGTATCGATGAGGAGGACCGTCTCCCCGTTGATGGTCAGGGAGCTGTCCACCGCGTCCCGCGTGGTCCCCGGCAGCGGGCTGACGATGACGCGCTCCTCCCGCACGAGCGCATTGAAGAGCGAGGACTTGCCCACGTTGGGGCGTCCGACGATCGAGACCGCGCACAGAGGGCCGGCGGCCTCCTGCGCCGTGGATGGAGCGTCGTGCCTGCCTGCCCCGCCCGATGGCGCGGCGCAGGCAGGCAGCGGCGGGGGGATGCGCGCGGCGAGGTGGTCGAGCAGCTCGCCGATGCCTCGACCGTGCAGGGCCGAAATCGGGTAGGCGGGGGAGATCCCCAGCGAGAAGAACTCCGGCGGGACGGCCGGCTGATGGTCCGCCTTATTCACCACCAGGAGGAGCGGTTTGCCTGTCGCGCGGAGGCGCCCGGCAAGCTCCGCATCGGCGGGGACCACGCCCTCCTGCGCATCGCACACGAGGAGAAGCTGATCCGCCTCCTCGAGGGCCCGGTGGATGTGCCGCTGGACGGCCTGGCGGTCGGCGTCATCCACGCCCTGCTCGAACCCGCCCGTGTCAATCAGCGTCATCGGCACCCCGCGCCACGTGAGCCGGCCGTACAGCCGATCGCGCGTCGTGCCGCGCAGCGAGGAGACCACGGCCTGACGAGCGCCGATGAGCCGGTTGAAGAGGGTGGACTTTCCGACGTTCGGACGTCCGAGGAGCGCAACCCGCATGCGAGCGCCTCGTGAAATGCCGAGGAGGTCACGATCCGAGGGCGTGAATGCCCCTGCGGAGATAGCTGGCCGCTGAGAGCGCCGTCAGGAGGGCGACGGCCATGAGGAGCGGGGTCTTCAACGGCAGGCCCAGCAGGACGGTTGGAATGACGAGCATCTGCATGAAGGTCGTCCACTTCCCCAGGCGGCTTGGCTGGACGCTCCAGCGCCCGCGCATGAAGAAGAGGACCACCGAGCCGGTGATGAGGAGCGCGTCCCGGCTGATCACGATGAGGTTAAACCAAGCCGGGACGTGCATCCATTCGGGCAGGCCGCGAATGAGCGAGCAACTGATGAGGGTGCCCAGGATGAGCGCCTTGTCCGCGATGGGGTCGAGCAACGTGCCCAGCTCCGTCTGTTGGTTCTGGAGCCTGGCGATCCATCCATCGAGGACGTCGGAGGCCATGCCCACCACAAACAGCCCGAGCGCGACGAACCGGAGCCCATCGCGCTCGGGATGATAGTAGACCAGGGACGCCACGATCGCCGGCGCCAATAAGACTCGCATGACCGAGATCTTATTGGCCAAGTTCATCCCTACTCTTTGTATCGCAACTCAACCCCGTGGTTCGGGCAGTACTTGACATCCTCCCCATAGAGCTCCCCGCCCACCGGGCAGAACTTGGTGCGGGCCGTGGCCTGCGGCGTGGATTGCTGATCGGCCCGTCGGCTGTTCTCCTCCATCGCGTGGCCGATCAGGCCACCCCCCAGCGCCCCCAGACCGGCCCCGATGGCGGTGCCGGCTCCGGCGTGGTCGCTCTGATTGCCGATGATCGCGCCGCCGGCTGCGCCGAGCGCCGAGCCGAGTGCAGCGCCTTGCACCGTTTTCGATTGGGCCGCCGTCCCCATGGCTTCGCAGCCGCTCAGGATGATCGCCGCAATGGCGAGACCCACGACAGCACGTTCTCTCATGACCCCTCCCTCCTCTCGTGTGGTTGGTGTGTGGCCAAACCGGAATTACTGTAGCACGAACTCCGCCGTTCTGCAACCGCGTGAGCCGCTCGGTACTGCCTTACATTGCCTGTTCACACCACGGAACCACGGAAGCGCCACGGAAGCACGGAAACGTCCCGTCGAGGTTTTCTCCGTGTCTCCGTGGATTTCTGTGGCCTCTGTGGTGTCGAGGGGAAATTCAGACACCACCAGCCAGTCGCTCACCAGCTCCCGGTGGTTAAGGAGAAGGCGACGGAGAACGCATCCCTGATCAGCTCCACCGTGGGGGGTGTTCCGCGATGCCACTGGATCGCCACCACGTCAAAGCGCGTCTCCGGCGGGAGGCTGCGGAGCCGTTGCAGGTACCACCGGGCGGCGCGGATAAGGCGGCGGCGTTTCTGATCCGTGAGGCTGCCGAGCGGCCCGCCCCACTCGAGCGAGGAGCGCGAGCGGACCTCCACGAAACAGAGGCATGGCCCCTCCCACGCGACGATGTCGATCTCCCCGACGGGAAACCGCACGCGGGTCTTGTGAATCGTAAAGCCCTGCGCGGTGAGAAGCCGCGCCGCCACCCGTTCGCCGAGGACGCCGCGCTGGAGTCGATCCATCAGGAGGCTGCGGAAACGCTCCGGGGTGACACGTGACGTGTGACAAGTGACATGTCACACGCGACATGTTGCATGTCACCTGTCACCTGTCCCATGTCACAGGCCGTGTTGTGGTGCAGTCTTTGGACGGGACGGAAGCTGTGCCGATGCAGGACCGAAGGCCCCCACTGCCCAAGCCGCTGGGCATGGAGCACGGTCCCATAGCCCTTGTGGCGGTGAAACGCATAGGCGGGATAGAGGTCGTGATAGAACTCCATCAGGCGGTCGCGGAGCACCTTGGCCATGATGGAGGCGCAACTGATGACGTAGCTGCGTCGATCGCCATGGATGATGGGCCAGCAGCGCTGAGGCACCGGCGGAGCCATGGGGCCGTCCACCAGGACGAGATCCGGGGGACGCGAGAGGTCCGCCACCGCTTCCTGCATGGCCAGGAGGGTCGCCCGGAGGATGTTGTGGTGGTCAATCGCTTGGGCGCAGACGATCCCGAAGCCCACATCGGCGTGCCGCGCGATGACGTCGAAGGCGCGGGCCCGTTGCCGGCCGGTGAGCCGCTTCGAATCGTCGATGGGGACCGCAAGACGCCGCCGATGCAGGATGACCGCCGCCGCGACGACCGGTCCCGCCCAGGGGCCCCGCCCGGCCTCATCCACCCCGGCGATCCGCCGAAACCCTGCGGCTCGGGCTACCGCGTCAGGCGCCGGGGGTTGGGCGCGCCGAGGGTTCGGTGGCGGCTGCGGTGCCTTGAGGAGTGGCAGCGGCGGCTTGAGTCGTCGGCTCGGCTTGGGCGATGCGCCGTTTGCCGACAGCGGTTCGCAGGAAGTAGAGCCGGCTGCGTTTGACGCGACCACGCCGGAGCACCTCGATGCGTGACACGACCTTGGCATCCAGGGGGAAGACCCGCTCCACGCCCTCCCCGTAGGTGACGCGCCTGACCGTAAAGGTTTTGGAAGGGCCGGCTCCGCGGCACCGGATGACGATCCCTTCAAATTGTCCCAGCCGCTCCTTACCGCGTTCCAGGATTTTGAACCAGACCCGGATCTCATCGCCCGTGTCGAACTGCGGCGCGGCGACGATGGAGGTGGCGTGGAGACGCTTCAACCAGTCCATTCCGTCAGGTCCGTCAATTCCGTCGGTTCCGTCACTCGGTTCATTCCGTCCTCCTACGATGATTTGACTTCGGCCAGATCCGGGCGTGAGGCCAGCGTCCTTGTGACGGCTTGCAGCCTGCGCCAGCAGGCGATGCGCTCGTGGTCGCCCGAGAGCAATTCCTGAGGGACCGCCATGCGCCGAAACACCGGGGGGCGGGTGTACTGCGGGTATTCAAGCCAGCCCCGCGTGAACGACTCCTCCTGCGTCGCCTGGGCGTGACCGATGACCCCGGGGAGGAAACGGGCGAGGCAGTCGATCAGCACCATCGCCGGCAGCTCCCCGCCCGTCAGGATGTAGTCGCCGATGGAGATGGCGCGGCTGACGAGGGCCGATCGCACGCGCTCATCCACCCCTTCGTAGTGTCCGCAGATGATGATCAGGTGCTCAGCTGTGGCGGCGAGCTGCTGGGCCAGGGTGGAAGAGAGCCGTTCCCCCTGCGGACTCATCAGGATCGTGTGACACCGTCCGGGGGAAACCTGGAGGCACTCCCCCGCGTGAGGAGGGATCGCGGCGTGTCCCGACGCGCGCCTGATGGCTTCGACCGCTTCGAAGATCGGCTCAGGCTTCATGACCATGCCGGGTCCGCCCCCGTAGGGCCGGTCATCGATCGTCCGACGCGCATCATGCGTGTAGTCGCGGAGGTTATGGATGTTGATCCGCAATCGTCTCTCCTGCTGGGCGCGCTTGAGGATGGACACCCCCACCCCCGCAGGGAACATCTCCGGGAAAATCGTGATGACGTCAATCCACATCCGTCCAGGCAGATCCCCAGCGGCTACGGTGCCGTCGCCGAGGCCGTCTTGCGGAAGCGTTTGACCAGGCTCGACACGGCGCCGGACGGTTTCGCGCCTGAGGAGAGCCAAAAGCTCATCCGCGCCTGATCCAAGTCGAACCGCGTAGGCTCATACGACGGATCGTAATAGCCGATGGTCTCCAAGATCCGCCCCCGTTGGGAGCGCGTGCGCTCCGTCACCACGATGCGGTGGTGGGGCTGTTTCTTCGTGCCTCGACGCTGTAACCGAATGACGACCATGGGCGCGACTCCTTTTCGTGTTAGACCAGCGCAGCTCCGTGCTCGGCGCGCCGCGCGTCGTGATCCGAGGGACGGTCCGCCTCGGACACCCGACGGATGCTCGCCCCGAGCTGGGCCAGCCGTCCCTCGAGATCGGCGTAGCCTCGATCGAGATGCTCCAACCCGCTGACTTCAGTTTGGTTCTCCGCGACCATCCCCGCCAGGATCAATGCGGCCGACGCCCGCAGATCCGGAGCGGTCACCGGCGCACCGGAGAGCCGCTCGACTCCCCTGACGATGGCGCTGGCACCTTCCCGCGTGATGCTCGCGCCCATCCGGTTGAGCTCCGCAACGTGCATGAACCGCTCGGGGTAGACCTTTTCCGTGACGACGCTCACCCCCTGGCAGACCGTCATGAGCGCCATCATCTGCGCCTGGAGGTCGGTCGGGAACCCCGGGAACGGCAGCGTCGCGACCTCCACGGCCCGCAGGGGCGCTGTGGCGCGGACACGCAAGGCCCCGTTGA
Source organism: Candidatus Omnitrophota bacterium (assembly GCA_030697665.1). Classification (GTDB taxonomy): domain Bacteria; phylum Omnitrophota; class Gorgyraeia; order Aquiviventales; family Aquiviventaceae; genus JAUYPJ01. Next base: position 3,176 of record JAUYPJ010000001.1, on the reverse strand, counting down.
GCTTCTCGATCTGGGCGCCGGCCTCCGAGAGCTTGTCCATGACGGCGCCGAGGTGCTCGGTGCGCGCCCCGTGAATCGTCACGTCGCCACCCGCGATGGCGGCGGCGATCATTAAAGTCCCGGCTTCGACGCGGTCGGGGATGATGCGGTAGCGGAGACCCCGGAGCCTGGGCACGCCCTCGATGCGGATCACCGGGCTGCCGTGGCCCTCGATGCGCGCGCCCATGGCCAGGAGGCCATCGGCCAGGTCCGCCACTTCGGGTTCGCAGGCGGCATGTTCAATGACGGTCGTGCCCTGCGCGAGCGTGGCGGCCATCATGACGTTCGCCGTGGCAAGGACCGAAGACCCAAAGGCGCCGCTGAGGTGCACCCGCGCGCCCTGGAGGCGAGGGCAGGAGGCGACGATGTCCCCGTGCTCGACCGTGCAGGTGGCGCCCAGCGCCTGGAGCCCTTTCAGGTGGAGGTCGATGGGACGCGGGCCGATGACGCACCCGCCCGGCATGGAGACCCGGGCCTTGCCCTGTTTGGCGAGCAACGGTCCGAGGACGCAGATCGACGCGCGCATGCGACTCACGAGATCGTAGGGGGTGGCGGTCCCCGTGTAGCGCTCGGGGCGAATGGCGAGCCGATCACCTGCGACGGTGACCTCCACGCCGAGCCGACGGAGGATCTCCGCCATGAGGATGACGTCGGTCACCGGCGGGACCCCCTCGATCGTAGAGGGTTCTTCCGTCAGCAGGCAGGCCGCCATGATGGGCAGCGCGGCGTTTTTCGCGCCACTGACCGTGACGCGTCCCCGCAGGGGGCCGTTCGAGCGAACCAGCAGTTTATCCATCACGCGTATCCATCACGGTAGAGAAGAATGCCACGGGGGCGCCGGGCCATGTCGTGCAGCGGGCTGGCCGTCTTCACCCGAGAATCCGTCGAGGCGATCCGCAGCAGCGGCGCCACCTGCTCCTCACCGCACTCCATCGCCAGCAGACCGCCGCGCCCAAGCACGCGAGGGGCCTCAGCCATCAGTTGCTGCGCGATGCGCATCCCATCAGGCCCCCCATCCAAGCTGATGCGAGGTTCCTGTCGGACGTCCAGCGGAAGCTGATCGACCTGTCGGCTCGGAATGTAGGGGGGGTTGGACACGATCCCGTCGACGTCCCCGCGAATCGGCTCCAGCCACCGCCCCTGCACCAGATGCACCCTCCCCGCGACCTGGTGCCGTTCCACATTCTCGCGGGCGATGCGCAGAGCGTCCCATGATACCTCAACAGCGACCACCGCACAAGATGGAAGGCGTTTGGCCAGCAGCACCGCAATGCAGCCGCTGCCCGTCCCCAGATCCAGCAACCGCAGGGGCCTGCCCAGGCGCGCCTGCCGCGCGCGCAGCGCCGGCAGGGCGGCTTCCACGATCGCCTCGGTTTCCGGCCGCGGGATGAAGACCCCCGGACTGACGGCGAAGCGATGTCCGAAGAAATCGCAAGAGCCCAAGACGTACTGCAGCGGCTCGCCCGACAGGCGCCGGCTCAGCCGCTCCTGCAACGATTCACGCTGCGCAGAGGACATCGGTCCGTCCAGCAGATACAGCTCCGTGCGGCGCATGCCCAGCGTGTCCGCCACCAGCCACTCCGCCTCCACCCGCGCCTGCGCCACGCCCCCCTGCCGCAACCGGCCCTCCAGCTCCCCAATCAAATCCCTCGGCCCTGCAAGTGCATCTCTCTCAATCATCGGTCAGCCGTAGGTGAGATACTGTCAAATGTTGTGGATGAGCCGGCGTCCCTTGGTGCCATGACTTCACACTCCGACCGGCTCCGTGGTACAGCGATGCGAGGCGTCGACTCGCACCCCATCCTGGAAGACGACCCCGTTCAGCACGTCGGGAATCTGCTGGTAGCCTCGCAGGCGGTGCCAGCGTTTGGCGGCGGACTGCACGAGCTTGAAGACCATCGCCAGCGTCGCAATCCGCGAGCCACAGCCCTTGGTGCGCTTGGTCCGCAGCCGCACGGTGGCGAACGTCGATTCGATGACGTTGGTGCTGCGCAGCGACGGCCAGTGTTCCGCCGGAGTGGCATAGAAGGCGAGCAGTTCGTCGCGATGGGCCGTCAGACACGCGACCGCCTTGGGGTATTTCTCGGCGAACGTGACGACGAAGCGCTCCCAGGCGTCCTCAGCCTCTCGTCTCGTGGACGCCAGGTAGATGTCGTGGAGCAGCTGCTTCGCTTTCCCCTGGAGGCTGCTCGGCAGCTTCTCCAAGACGTTCGCCGTCTTGTGCACCCAGCACAGTTGCGGCGTCGTCTGCGGGTACTCCTCCGCCAGCGCGACCCAGAACCCCAGCGAGCCATCGCCACTGGCCACGGCCGGGCCTTGCGGAAGGCCGCGTCGCTTCAGGTCGCGCAGGAGGCTGCGCCAACTCTCGGCCGATTCCCGGAAGCCATCCTCGACGGCCAGGAGCTCCTTCGTCCCGTCGGCGGTGGCGCCGATGACGACCAGCAGACACTGCCGGTCGGTGTCCAGCCGGACGTTGAAGTAGATCCCATCGACCCACCAGTAGACGTACCGACTCGTCGAGAGATCGCGTTGCTGCCACTGCGCGTATTCCCGCTGCCAGACCGACTTGAGCCGCACGATGGTCTCGGCCGAGAGGCCGATGACGTGGCGTCCCAAGAGCGCTTGCAGTGCCTCGCGGAAGTCGCCCGTCGAGATCCCCTTGAGGTACAACACCGGCAGGAGTTCCTCGACGTGCTTCGTCCGCCGCAGGTACGGCGGGATCAACGCGCTGGTGAAGCGTGGGGTCTGCTGGGTCTCGAGCACGCGATCATCAATGCGTGGGGTCGCGATCTCCACCGGGCCCGCCCCGGTCACGATGCGGCGGAGGGGACGGTGGCCGTTGCGGACGACCTGCCGATGTCCCTGGTCATTCATCAGGTACTGGTACCGTTCGAGGAACAGCTCGACTTCCACATCCAACGCCGTTTGTGACCTTCCCCCCGAAAACTGGGCCAGTTGCAGCGAGAGTCCTGGGGTGGTAGAACAGCACGGAAGGAGGGCCCAGGATGCCCCGGAGACGGTTCACGGAGGAGCAGATCATTGGGGTGCTGAAGGAGGCCGAGACGGGGGTGAAGATCCCCGAGCTGTGCCGCCAGCACGGGATCAGCGATGGGACGTTCTACGCCTGGCGGGCCAAG
>JAUYPJ010000135.1 GCA_030697665.1 Candidatus Omnitrophota bacterium | reverse complement strand
AGTGACATCGAGGAGGCGGTGCTGGCCTACCAGGATGAGCAGGTGGCGCTCCACGCCAAGATCAAGCTCCGCTGGGAAGGGCAGCTCTACGAGACGACGGTCGGTCGGGTGCTCTTCAACCTCGTCCTGCCCGACGACGTGCGGTTCGTCAACGAGCTGATCGACAAAGGCCGGTTGAGCAATCTCATCGCCAAGGTCTACCGGCTCTGCGGGCACACCCGGACGGTGGAGCTGCTGGATGCGTTGAAAACCCTGGGGTTTGAGTGGGCGACGCTCGCCGGCATGTCGATCGCGATTACGGACCTCACCATCCCGCCGGACAAGGATAAGATCCTGGCGAAGGCCCACCGGGAAGTCGAGCAGGTGGAGAACCAGTACCGCCGGGGCCTGATCACGGAGGGGGAGCGCTACAACAAGATCATCGACATCTGGATGCGCACGACGGAAGAGGTCTCGGACCACGTCATGGAGAGCTTCCAGGTCTTCAACCCGATCTTCATGATGGCGGACTCAGGCGCCAGGGGCTCTGAGCAGCAGGTTCGGCAGCTGGCGGGGATGCGCGGCTTGATGGCGAAGCCCTCAGGCGACATCATCGAGAACCCCATCACCGCGAATTTCCGGGAAGGGCTGACGGTGCATGAGTACTTCATCTCGACCCACGGGGCCCGCAAGGGATTGGCCGATACCGCCCTCAAGACGGCGGACTCGGGCTACCTGACCCGCCGCCTCGTCGACGTGGCCCAGGAGGTCATCATCACCGAGGTGGACTGCGGGACGCTCAACGGGATCATCATGACGCCGATCCGGGAAGGGGACGAGGAGATCGTGCCCCTGAGGGACCGTGTCGTCGGCCGCGTCGTGCTCGACAACATCGTGGACGTGGTGAGCGATGAGACGCTCATCAAGGCCAGTGAGGAGATTTCGGAGGAGACCGCGGAGCGGATCGAGGCGGCGGGCATCGAGAAGATCCGGATCCGCAGCGTGCTGACCTGCGAGTCGGCGCGGGGGATCTGCGCGAAGTGCTATGGCCGCAACCTCGCCACCGGCTGGATCGCCGAGCTGGGCGAGGCGGTGGGGATCATTGCGGCGCAATCCATCGGGGAGCCGGGCACCCAGTTGACGATGCGGACCTTCCACATCGGGGGCACGGCGCACCGCGTCGTCGAGCAGTCGCAGATCAAGACGAAGCACAAAGGGGCCGTGAAGTTCCACAACCTGAAGACGGTGAAGACGAAGCCCGAGGAGCTGCTCGTGCTCAATCGCAACGGGGAGCTGTCCCTCGTGGATCCGGAAGGGCGGGAGCTTGAGCGGCACCGCATCCCGCAGGGGGCGGTGCTGTCCAAAGGCGACAGCGAGCCGGTCAGCAAAGACGAGCTGATCGTCCGCTGGGATCCCTACACCACCCCGATCCTCACGGAGTTCGGCGGGATCGTTCGCTTTGAAGACCTCCGGCCCGGCGTGACGATGCGCGAAGAGGTGGACGAGGCGACCGGGCTCCTCAATCGGATCGTCGTGGAGCACAAAGGGGACTATCGTCCCCAGGTGGTCATCGAGACCGAGAAGGGGGAATTGCTGGCGGTCTACGGCCTGCCGATCGGCGCCCACGTCCTCGTCAAGGAGGGCCAGGTGGTGAAGACCGGCGACATGCTGTCCAAGACCGCGCGGAAGATCAGCCAGACGAAGGACATCACGGGGGGCTTGCCGCGCGTGGCCGAGCTGTTCGAGGCCCGTCGCCCCAAGGATCCGGCGATCATCGCCGAGATCGACGGCATCGTGGATTTCGGGACGGCGAAGAAGGGCCAGCGCCGCATCATTATCAAGAGCGCCTCGGGCATGGTCAAGGAATACCTGATCCCGCACGGCAAGCACCTGAACGTCTACAAGGGCGATTACGTCCAGAGCGGCTCGCCCTTGACCGATGGGCCCATCGTGCCCCAGGACATCCTCCGGGTGTGCGGGGAGCGGCTGTTGCAGGAGTACCTGGTCAACGAGATCCAGGAGGTGTACCGTTCCCAGGGCGTGAAGATCAACGACAAGCACATCGAGGTGATCGTCCGGCAGATGTTGCGGAAGATCCGCGTGGATGATCCGGGCGATACGGAGTTCCTCATCGGGATGCAGGCGGACAAGTGGAAGTTCGCCAAGGAGAACGAGCGGGTCAAGGGCAAGGGGGGCCGGCCGGCCCAGGGCGCCTCGATCCTGTTGGGCATTACGAAGGCGAGCCTCTCGACGGAGAGCTTCATCGCCGCGGCGAGTTTCCAGGAGACGACCCGGGTGCTGACCGACGCGGCGGCCAGCGGAAAACGGGATACGCTGACGGGACTCAAAGAGAACGTCATCATGGGGCACCTCATTCCGGCGGGCACCGGCTTCCACGCCAACCGGCTCGGCGAGATGGAAAAGGTCGTCCCTGAACCGCTTCCGCTTGCGGTCGAGGTCCCGGAAGGGGACGGCGCTCCCGAAGCGGAGACCGCCACCGAGGAATCAGCCGAATGATTTCTCGCTCTGAGCGAATTTTAGATTTTAGATTTTGGATTTTGGATTCCAATCGAAAATCGAAAATCGAAAATCCAAAATCCCCTTCGCGGGAGCGCGGGTGATGCCGACGGTGAGCCAGCTCATCCGCCTCGGACGGCGCGCGCTGCTGAAGAAGACCAAAGCGCCCGCGTTGAAGGCGTCCCCTCAACGGCGCGGCGTGTGCCTCCAGGTCAGGACGATGACGCCGAAGAAACCGAACTCCGCGCTGCGGAAGATCGCGAGGGTCCGGTTGACCACCGCGATTGAAGTCACCGCGTATATCCCCGGCGAAGGGCATAACCTCCAGGAGCACTCCATTGTGCTCGTCCGCGGAGGCCGCGTGAAGGATCTGCCGGGGGTCCGCTACCACATCGTTCGGGGCACCCTCGACGCCTCCGGGGTGAACCAGCGCCGGAAGTCGCGCTCCAAATACGGCGCGAAGCAGCCGCAGGGGGCGGCCGCGAAAACCGCTTCCTCAAAGTGATGACATTGGTAGTCCACAGTCCACAGTCCACAGTCCACGGCAAAGGCTCCACGAGACGCCAGACGATACCCTACAGGCCCATCGCTTCAAGGGACAACGTCAGGTGGCAATCGAGAGCTTGCAACTTGTACCTGAACTGTGGACGGTCGACGGTGGACGGTGGACGGACGAGATGAGCCGTCGGCATCGTCTTGATCGGTCGGAGCTTCCAGCCGATCCGCGGTATAATAACCGGCTCGTCCAGAAGCTGATCAACATGCTCATGCAGGATGGCAAGAAGTCGAAGTCGGAACGGGTGGTGTACGGCGCGTTCGATGTCATGAAACAGGCGACCGGCACCAACGATGTGTTGACGGTCTTCCACAAGGCGATCGAGAACGTGCGGCCGCATGTGGAGCTGAAGGCGCGGCGCGTGGGCGGGGCGACCTACCAGATTCCGATTGAAGTCCGCAGCGAGCGGAGCCTGTCGTTGGCCCTGCGGTGGCTGCGCAACGCAGCCAGGAGCCGTCGAGGCGCCCCCATGGTCAAGCGGCTGTCGGATGAGCTGCTGGCGGCGTTTAAGGGCGAGGGGGCCGCGGTAAAAAAGCGGGAAGAAATCCATAAGATGGCCGAGGCCAACCGCGCCTTCGCGCACTATCGATGGTAACAATCATGAGGAACATTGCGGATTGCGGATTTTGGATTTCGGATTTTCAATCCGCAATCAGCAATCCGAAATCCGCAATTTGAAGATGACGACGGATACCCAACAGCTCAACAAGGAATCGATTGAGCGCCTGACCTACACCCGAAACTTCGGGGTGGTCGCCCACATCGATGCCGGCAAAACCACCACGTCGGAGCGCATCCTGTTCTATACCGGCCGGATTCACAAGATCGGCGAGATCGACGAAGGCACCACCACGCTGGACTGGATGGCGCAGGAACGGGAGCGCGGCATTACGATCACCGCGGCGACGACGACGTGCTTTTGGCGCAAGTTCCGGTTCAATCTCATTGACACCCCGGGGCACGTGGATTTCACCGCGGAGGTCGAGCGGAGCCTCAGGGTGCTGGATGGGTGCGTGGTCGTCTTCTGCGGGGTGGGGGGCGTGGAGCCGCAATCGGAGACTGTGTGGCGCCAGGCGGACAAGTATGGGGTGCCGCGGCTCGCCTTCGTCAACAAGCTGGACCGCGTCGGCTCGGACTTCTTCGTGGTGCTCAAGGAAATCCGCGAGCGGCTGGGGGCGAAGGCCGCGGCCGTCCAGATCCCGTGGGGCGTCGAGGATGCCTTTGTCGGCGTGGTGGACCTCATCACGATGAAGAGCGTCAGGTTTGACTCGGCCGACCCCGCCAAGGCTCCGGAAATCGGCGACATCCCCGCCGAACTTGGCGACAAGGCCAGGCAATTCCGCCATGACCTCCTGGAGACGGTGTCGGAGTTCGACGACAAGCTGATGGACCAGTACATCCACGACCGGCAGCCAAGCGAGGCGGAGCTGCGCGCGGGTCTTCGCGCGGCCACCATCGGGCACGGCGTGGTCCCGGTGCTCTGCGGGGCGTCGTTTCGCAACATCGGCGTCCAGTTGCTCCTGGATGCCGTCTGCGACTATCTGCCCTCGCCGCTGGACGTGCCGGTCCCCGCAGCCCACCACCCGCACTCGGAGGAGCCGATCGCCTGCGCGCCCGATGAGCAAGCCCCCTTCGCGGCCCTGGCGTTCAAGATCGCGCGCGACCAGTTCGTGGGCAAGCTCTACTTTCTCCGCGTCTACTCCGGCGTGCTCCGGTCGGGGGACACCGTGCTCAACGCCACGAAGCGCCGCAGGGAACGGATCAGCAAGCTCATGCGGATGCACGCGAACAAGCAAGAGCTCATCGAGGAGATCAAGGCCGGCGACATCGCGGCCGCGGTCGGGCTGAAGGACGTCACGACGGGGGACACCCTCTGCCAGGACGACCACCCGCTCATATTCGAGCGCATCCAGTTCCCGGAGCCGGTCGTGTCCATGTTCATCGAGGCCAAGACGAAGGCCGCGCAGGACAAGCTGAGCAATGCGCTGGGCCTGCTGCAGGATGAGGATCCGACGTTCCGCGTCCACTACAACCAGGAGACCGGGCAGACGCTCATGGAAGGGATGGGCGAGCTGCACCTCGAGATCCTGGTGGACCGGATGCGCCGTGAGTTCAACGTCGAGGTGCTCTCCGGCAAGCCGCAGGTCGCCTACAAGGAGACGATGACGGTGCCCGTCGAGAAGGTGGACTACAAGCACGCCAAGCAGACCGGCGGCCGCGGCCAGTACGGTCACGTCGTCTTGAAGATCGAGCCGGCGCCACCCAAGAGCGGCGTGACCTTCGTCAGCAAGGTCGTGGGCGGGAAGATCCCGAAGGAGTTCATTCCGGCCGTCGAGGAGGGCGTGATGGAGGCCGCGAAGACCGGTCCGATGGGCGGCTACCCGGTCGTCGACGTCGCCATCACGCTGTACGACGGGTCGTATCACGACGTGGATTCCTCGGAGATCGCCTTCAAGATCGCGGCCATCGAAGCCTTCAAGCAGGGGATGCTGAGGGGCCGCCCGGTCCTGCTCGAGCCCATCATGCTGGTGGACGTCATCACCCCGGAATCGTGCATGGGGGAGATCATCGGCGACCTCGGCTCGCGCCGCGGCCACGTCGAGTCCACCATCCTGCGCGGGTCGAGCCGGGTCATCCGCGCCTTCGTCCCGCTGGGGGAGATGTTCGGCTACGCGACGGCGATCCGCTCGCTCTCGCAGGGGCGCGCCGCGTACGCCATGGAGCCGGCGCGGTATGAGCAGGTGCCCCGGAACATCGCGGAAGGGCTGATCGGCAAAGGGCGGAGCGGCTGACGATGGCCCCCAGGGGATGCGCGCAGTGAGGCGGTGAGAGATGGCAGAGCAGCCGCGCATCCGCGTCAAGCTGAAGTCGTACGACCACCGCGTGCTGGATCTTTCGACGAAGGAGATCATCCAGACCGCGCAGCGAACAGGCGCGCGGATCGCAGGGCCGATCCCGTTGCCGTCCAAGCGGGAGCTGTTTACGGTGTTGCGTTCGCCCTTCATCGATAAGAAGGCGCGGGAGCAGTTCCAGATGGTGACGCATAAGCGGCTGATCGATATCTTGGAGCCGACGTCGAAGACGATCGAGGCGCTGCGGAAGCTGAATCTGCCCTCCGGCGTGTATGTCGAAATCAAATGAGGACTAGCGTACAGCGTAGAGCGTTCAGCGTAGAGGCGGGAAGCCTGTGCTTCTCTGTACGCTGCACGCTAGACGCTGCACGCTAGACGCTGATGATTGGTTTGCTCGGAAAGAAGCTGGGGATGACGCACGTGTACGATGCGTATGGCCGGCGTCGCGCGGTGACTGCGGTGCAGGCCGGTCCGTGCACCGTCATCTGCGTGCGCAAGCCCGCGCCGAACGGTTCCTCCGCCGTGCAGGTCGGCTATGAGCCGGTTCAGGAGTCGCGGCTGACAAAGCCGGAGGCGGGGCAGTTCAAGAAGGCGGGGGTGAGCCCATTCCGCTACGTCCGGGAGTTTCGACAGGAGCCGTCGGTCCCCGGAGGGAACGAGGCGGAACGGTGGAAGGTCGGCCAGCAGCTGACGGTGGAGCTCTTCAAAGAATACGAGTTGGTGGATGTGACCGGCGTCTCCATCGGGAAAGGGTTCCAGGGAGGGATGAAACGCTGGCACTGGAAGGGCGGGCCCAGGACCCACGGCTCCACGTCGCATCGCAGGCCAGGATCGATCGGCTCCACGACCACGCCGGGGCGCGTGTGGAAAGGGCATCATCTGCCAGGCCACATGGGCGCTGAGCGGGTGACCATCCAGAACGTCCGGATCGCAAAGCTCGATGCGGAACACCACCTCCTCTTCATCGAGGGGTCGATTCCCGGCAGCGAACGGCAGTTGGTGATGGTGCGCAAGTCGGTCAAGCGGCCAGGGGTCATCAAGCCGCCCCAGGCGCTGCGGGCCCTTGCCGAGGACGAGGAAGAGCTCACGAACAAGAACGCGAAGGCCGCGAAGGCGAAGAAAACCTAACAAGATGCTGAAACACCCCAGATGACACCACAGAAACACAGAGGAGACACAGAAGCACAGAGACTGCTCGACGAGGATTTCTCCGTGTCTCTGTGGGATTCTGTGCCATCTGTGGTGTGGTAAGAGAATGGAGCTGAAAATTTTCGATCGACAGGGCGGCGAGGTGGGACAGTTGACGCTGGATGCCGCGGTGTGGAGCGGGCCGGTGAACCTTCGCCTGCTCTCGCAAGCGGTGGCGATGTACCGCACCAACCAGCGCGCCGGGACCGCCTCGACCAAAACGCGGGGTGATGTGTCGGGAGGCGGGAAGAAGCCCTGGCGGCAAAAGCACACCGGCCGTGCCCGTGCCGGGTCCATTCGCTCACCCCTCTGGCGGCACGGCGGCTCCGTGTTCGGCCCGCGTCCTCATGCGCGGGGCTACCGGCTCCCCCAAGCGATTCGCCGGAAGGCCCTGCTCGAGAGCCTGAAGGGCAAACTCCAGGATGCCGAGCTCGTCGTCGTGGATCAGTTGACTGTTGACCACCCCAGCACCAAGGCGTTCGCCGCGCTCACGAAGACCTTTGGGATGACCGGGCGGTCGCTCATCGTCTTAGAGCGGCCGACATCGGCGGTGGTGAAGTCACTGCGCAACCTGGCCTCGTGCGAGCTGCGCAGCGCGCACTCCCTCAACGCGTTCGACGTGTTGAACGTGCACAAGGTGCTCCTGACGAGGGAGGCGTTGGCCCAGCTCGAGCAGCGTCTGTCCCCCGAGGCGGATTGATTCATTGGGCCATTGATTCATTGAGCGATTGAAAATGACCCAATGGCACAATGACCCAATGATACAATTTCACGAGAGGAGCCAGGCGGCGGGCTCCAGGGGAGATTGAGGGGATGCGTCCTGCCACCGAGGTCGTCCAGCGAGTTCTGCAGACCGAGAAGGGCTCACGGCTGACGGCGGCTGCCGGCCAGTACGTCCTGAGCGTGGCCCTGGATGCGAACAAAGTGGAGATTCGCGAGGCCGTGGAGCGCCTGTTCAACGTCCAGGTCACGAAGGTGAATACCATGATCACCCACGGCAAGTGGCGACGGCTGTCGGTGCATCGGGGCAGGCGGCCGGATACCAAGAAGGCCATCGTCACGCTGGCGAAAGGCCAGAAGCTCGAAGTGAAAAGCTGAGGGATTGAGGAATCTGATGGGCGTGAAGACGCATAAGCCAACCACCCCAGGGCGGCGGCATCAGGTGACCGCGGACTTTGCGGAGCTGACGCGTTCCCGTCCCGAGAAGCGGCTGCTCTCCCCCATGCGGAAGACCGGCGGGCGCAACGCCCACGGGCACATGACCAGCCGGTTCATGGGCGGCGGGCACAAGCAGCAGTATCGGCGGATCGACTTCTACCGGCGCGATAAGGCCGGGATGGGTGCTACGGTGCTGTCGGTTGAGTATGACCCCAATCGCAGTTCGCGGATTTCCCTCCTGCAGTATGAGGACGGGGAACGGCGCTACCTCCTCTGGCCTGAGGGCTTGTCGGTCGGCGACTCCGTGATGGCAGGGGACGAGGCGGAGGTCAAGGTCGGCAACGCGATGCCCTTGCGCCGGATCCCTCCCGGTCAGATGATTCACAACATCGAGCTCCAGAAAAACCGCGGCGGGCAGCTCGTGCGATCCGCCGGGTCGTGGGCCATCATCCAGGCCAAGGAGGGCGAGACGGCGCATGTCAAGCTCCCCTCAGGCGAGGTCCGCTTGGTGAGCCTGGACTGTTGGGCCACGATCGGGCAGATGGGGCATGCGGAGCACAAGTCGTTGATGTTGGGCAAGGCCGGCCGCTCCCGTTGGTTGGGGCGCAGACCACATGTCCGGGGAGTCGCGATGAACCCGGTTGACCACCCGCACGGAGGCGGCGAGGGGAAATCCGGGCAAGGCAACCCCCACCCCGTTTCTCCCTGGGGCTGGCACACCAAGGGCCGCAAGACGCGCAACCCCAACAAGTACTCGAACCGGCTCATCATCAAGAGAAGACGGTGAACATGACGACACCACGAATTTTAGATTTTAGATTTTGGATGTTGGATTTCGGCAATCCACAATCGACAATCCACAATCGAACATTCGGTGCACGGGAGTAGCGAGAGATGGGACGATCGACGGCGAAGGGTCCATTTGTGGATGAGTCACTGCTGCGGAAGGTTCAGCGGGCGCAGCAGGCGAACGATCGCAAGCCGATCAAGACGTGGTCCAGGCGCTCCACGGTGACGCCGGATTTCCTGGGGTTGAACTTCCTGGTGCACAACGGAAAAGCCTTCGCGCCGGTGTACATCTCCGAGAGCATGGTCGGCCATAAGCTGGGGGAGTTCGCCCATACCCGCGTGTTCCGCAAGCACGGCGGCGTCAAGAAAGCGGGGACGACCGGACGGGGCGGCGCTCCGGCGCCTGCTGCGGCGGCCCCGGCGGCACCAGCCGTCAAGGAGAAGGGATCGGGATGATTGCGAGGGCGGTGGCGCGGGGGGTTCGGATGACTCCCCGGAAGGTGGGCTATGTGGTTCGCCCGATCCGTCGTCGGACGGTCAGCGAGGCGCTGGCGATGCTGTCGGCGATCAACCGTCGCGCGGCCGTTCCGGTGGCGAAGGTGGTCGCCTCGGCCTTCGCCAATGTCCGGCAGCGGCATCCGGAGCTTCGTGAGGATCAAGTCGTCATCAGCAAGGTCGTGGCGGATGACGGGCCCCGCTGGAAGCGGCTTCGGGCGGCGGCCTTCGGGCGCGCGACGCGCATCGTGAAGCGAACCACCCACATTACCGTCGAGCTTGAGAAACGATGAGCAAATTTTGGATTTTGGATTTTGGATTTTGGATTGGAGGGCAGGATGGGTCATAAGGTCAACCCGATGTGCCTGCGGTTGGGGATATCGCGGGAGTGGCTCTCGCGATGGTTCGCCCCCACTAAGCGGCAGTACGTCCAGAACCTCCAGGAAGATCGGAAGATCCGAGAGCTATTGCAGCGGGCGTTGGTCTCGGCGGCGGTGGCCCGGGTCGTCATCGAGCGATCGGCGGAGAGGGTCCGCGTCGTCATCCACACGGCGCGGCCCGGCATCCTGATCGGGCGGCGGGGGGAGAACATCCAGCGATTGCAAGAGGGGATCCAGAAGATCATCGGCACGCAGCAGCAACTGAAAGTGGACTACGTGGAGATCTCCAACCCCGCCATCGAGGCGCAACTGATCGCCGACTCGTTGGCGTTCCAGTTGGAGAAGCGCATCGCGTTTCGCCGTGCCATGTCCCGCGCCGTTCAGCAGGCGTTTGACGGGAAGAACTGCCTGGGGATCAGGGTGATTTGCGATGGGCGCTTGGCGGTCAGGGGCAAGGGCTACTCCGAGATGACCCGTCGGGAAGTGAACCGGGCGGGCAAGGTGCCGTTGGGCACCCTGCGCGCGCGCATCGAGTTCGGCAAGGGCACCGCGCACACCACCGCCGGGTGCATCGGGACGAAGGTATGGGTCTATCGCGGGGATCTGGTCCCGATGGAGCGAAGCACAACGGGCCCCAAGCCTCCGCTCCGTGCCGCCGAGGGATCGGCGTCGTAATGGCTCTTCTCTTTCCGAAACGGATCAAATACCGAAAGGCGTTCCGGGGCAAGCGCGGAGGAATCGCCAAAGGCGGCACCGCGTTGGCCTTTGGGGAGTTCGGTCTCAAGGCGCTTGGAAACGGATGGGTGACGGCGGCCCAGATCGAGTCGTGTCGCGTCGCGATCAGCCGGTCCTTGAGCCGCGGGGGGAAGGCCTGGGTGAGGCTGTTTCCGGATAAGCCGGTGACGACCCACGGGCAGGAGAAACCGATGGGCGCCGGCAAAGGCCTGGTCGATCATTGGGTGGCGGTCGTCAAGCGCGGGCGCGTCCTGTTCGAGGTGGATGGGATTCCTGAGCTGTTGGCAAGGGAGACCTTCCGCCTCGCCGCCTGTAAGCTGCCGGTGCGGACCAAGATGATCAGCCGAAAACGAGAGGATGCGGGAGGCTGACCGATGGCCGCCAAGCTGCCCAGGGCTCAGGAGCTCCGCGCGCTGCCGGAGCCGGAGCTGCGCGCGCAGTTGGAGGCGCTGCGCCAGCAGATGTGGCGCGACCAGGTGAAGGTGAAGGAAGGCTCCGTGCAGCAGACCCACATGGTTCGCCTGAGCCGGCGGCAGATCGCCCGCCTGCAGACCGTCTTGCGGGAACAACGGCCCAAGAGGTCCTGATGTCGTCGATGCCGATGAGCGACTCCCCCAACATGATGAACACGCCTCAGCCGGTGCGCGGACAGCGCAAGGTGCGGATCGGCCAGGTGGTGAGCCGCAAGATGGCCAAGACGCTGGTGGTGCGCGTCACGCGGAGGGTCCGCCATCCGGTCTACGATCGGGTCATCGAAACGGCGAGCACGTTCAAAGTGCACGATGACGCCAACAGCGCGGTGCCGGGGGATTGGGTCAGCATCATGGAAACCCGCCCCATCTCAAAGGACAAGCGCTGGCGGTTGGTGAAGATCCTGAAGCGGGCATCACAGGCCCCTCCCGTCCCCGACGTTGAGCTGGAGGCGCTGCGCAAGCCCACGCCAGAACAGGGCGCAGGCGCCCCCCAGACCCCCGGTTCGACAGAAGCGGAGCCGTCGCCATGATCGCCATGCGCACGCACCTCAACGTCGCCGATAACTCCGGCGTGAAGAAGGTGTGGGCCATCGGCGTCATCGGCCGGGCGAACAAACAGGTCGCGGGCGTCGGCGATGTGATCACCGTCCACGTGCGGGAGGCTGATCCCGACGCGTTGGCCAAGAAGGGCGAGGTTGTCCGTTGCGTGGTGGTGCGGACCCGGGCCCCTCTCCAACGAGAGGACGGGACGACGCTCAGGTTCGATTCGAACGCGGTCGTCTTGATCGACGCGCAGCGCAACCCGAGAGGGACCCGTGTCTTCGGCCCGGTGGCGCGCGAGCTGCGGGAGAAGCGCTTCATGAAGATCATCTCCTTAGCCCCCGAAGTCGTCTGATGGCCAGGGTGAGGCACGGCGATACGGTCATGGTCCTCAGCGGAAAGGACCGGGGCAAGACCGGCAAGATCCTCCGGGTCTGGCCGGAGCGTGACCGCGCGCTGGTGGAGCGCATCAACCTCGTGAAACATTTTGAGCGTCGCGGCCAGCAACAGCAGGCGGGGGGCGTCATTGAGCGGGAGGCCGCCGTGCCGCTTGCCAAGCTGGCCCCTGTCTGCCCGCGATGCCGGAAACCGGTCAGGGTGGGGTGGGCCCGCGCAGGGGATGGGCCGAAGCAGCGTCAGTGCCATCGGTGTCACGAGGCGATTTCATGAATCAGACAGCGGTGGCCGCATCCCATCACAACGCGCCGCGGCTGCTGGAACGCTACCGCAAGGAGATCGCGCCGGCGCTCGCCAAACAGTTTCATCGCAAGAACATGCTGGCGGTGGCGCGCCTGGAGAAGATCGTCCTCAACATCGGGTGCGGGGAGGCGGCGCATGACGCCAAAGCGCTTGAGGCGGCCCAGCGGGATCTGGGCCTGATCTCAGGCCAACGCCCGCTCATCACGCGGGCGAAGATCGCCATCTCCAACTTCAAGATCCGTCTCCATGATCCCGTGGGGTGCAAGGTGACGCTGCGCCGGGCGCGGATGTATGAGTTCCTCGACCGCTTGGTGAGCGTCGCCCTGCCGCGGATCCGCGATTTCCGCGGGTTGAATCTGCGGGGGTTTGATCAAGGCGGGAACTACAACTTTGGGATCAAGGAGCACACGATCTTTCCCGAGGTGCCCATCGACCAGATCCAGTATCCGTTTGGCCTCGACGTCACGCTGGTCACCAGCGCCGCCACGCGCGAGGAGGCGTTCGTCTTGCTCAAGGCGTTCAGGTTGCCATTTGCCGCAAAATAACGGGGGAGACGACAGGCATGGCGCGGACGGCATGGATTGAACGGGCGAAGCGAACCCCGAAATTCAAGGTCCGAGCCGTCTTTCGCTGCCAACGCTGCGGGCGACGCCGCGGGTTCTACCGGCGGTTCGGGCTCTGCCGGATCTGCTTCCGTGAGATGGCCTGGCGGGGGGAGATCCCCGGCATGACCAAAGCGAGCTGGTGATGCCGATTCACGATCCGCTGGCGGACGCCTTGACGAAGATTCGCAACGCATCGCGGGTCTTGCACCCGACGGTGGACGTCCGCTCCTCCCGGTTCATGGAGCGGGTCTTGGCGGTGCTCCAGCAGGAGGGCTTCATCAAGACCTACAAAGCGATCGGTGAGTCGCCGGCCAACCGGAGGCTCAGGGTGTACCTGAAGTACGCCGTCTCGAGTCCGGCCGGTGGCGCGGTCAGCAAGAAGACCCCAGCGGTGACCGGATTGGTCCGTGTCTCACGGGCAGGCATCCGGATGTACCGGAAGGCGCGCGAGCTGCCTCGCGTCCTGAACGGCCTGGGCGTCGCGGTCGTCTCTACGTCACGAGGGGTGATGACGGAACGCGACGCCTACCGTCAGCGGATCGGGGGAGAGGTCCTCTGCTATGTGTGGTAACAGTGGAACTGGTCAAGGGTCAAGGGTCAAGGGTCAAGAGGTACACCTGTCACCTGTCGCTTGTCACCTGTCACTGGTCTGATGTCGCGCATCGGACGAGCTCCCATTGCCGTGCCCTCAACGGTCAAGGTCAGGCAGGAGGACCATCGCCTGCATGTGGAAGGCCCCAAAGGGGCGTTGTCCATCACGCTGCCGCAGATGATCTCCGTCCGCATGGTCGGTGAGCGGCTGCAGGTGGAGGCGGCGGGGGAGGGCGCGTCGGTCAAGGCATTCCATGGACTCGCCCGCGCGCTCATTGCGAATATGGTGCACGGCGTCACGAGCGGCTTTTCAAAGGAGCTGGAGGTCGTCGGGGTGGGGTATCGCGCGCAGGTGCAAGGCCGGCAGCTCTCGCTCCACGTGGGGTTTTCCCACCCCGTCCTCCTTCCTGTGCCGGAGGGCGTGACGGTTGAGGCGCCGAAGCCGACCTCGCTCGTGGTGAAAGGAGCTGATAAGCAGCTGGTGGGTCAGTTCGCGGCGACCATCCGGCGCATCGCCCCGCCGGAGCCGTACAAGGGCAAAGGGATCAAGTACGTTGGCGAGCTCATCAGACGAAAGGCCGGCAAGGCGGCGACGGGCTCTGGGGCCAAGGCGGCGGGGTAGGGCAGTCCATAGTCGATAGTCCATAGAGAGTTCTGCATGAGTACGGTCATGGATCGGGAGGTGGGGCGGCGCATCCGCCACCGCCGTCTGCGCAAGAGGGTGATGGGGTTTCCTGAGCGTCCGCGCCTGTGCGTGTTCCGCAGCCACCAGCAGTTGTACGTCCAGTTGGTGGATGACTTCGCCGGCAAGACGCTCTGCGGATGGTCGACGAAGGACGCGCGGCTCAAGTCCCTCGAGCGCTTGGGCAACGTCGCCGCAGCCTCCGCCTTAGGGGCGTTGGTGGCCGCCGATGCCGCCAAGCGGGGCGTCACCCGCGTGGTCTTTGACCGGGGCGGCTACCTCTATCATGGCCGAGTGAAGGCGTTGGCGGAAGCGATTCGCGCGGGAGGAATCCTCGTCTAATGGCGCGTGAGATGCGACGTTTCGGGTCACGTGAGGGGCAGGCGCGCGGGGAAGGACCGCAGTTGGTGGAGAAGCTCATCAGCGTCAACCGGGTCGCGAAAGTCCACAAGGGCGGCAAACGACTCGCGTTCAACGCCCTGGCGGTGGTCGGCGACGGCAAGGGGCGTGTCGGCATGGCGTTGGGCCGGTCCAACGAAGCCGCTGATGCGATTCGGAAGGGATTCGTCCAGGCCCAGCGGAACATGATCGCGGTGTCCCTGAGGGGATCGACGATCCCGCATCAGGTCATGGGGAGCTCCGATGCCTCAAGGGTGCTCCTGAAACCTGCCAGCCCCGGCACCGGCATTATTGCCGGCGGACCGGTCCGCGCCGTGTGCGAGGCCTCCGGGATTCGTGACATCCTCACGAAGAGCCTTGGCTCGAACAACGCCTTAAACCTCGTGAAGGCGACGCTGCAGGGGCTGCAGGCTCTTGAGAGTGCCGAGGAGATCCGCGAGCGGCGCGCGCCGGCTGCCGCTGAGGCGGTGTGATGGATATCTCGATGATCCCCTCCGTTCCAGGGGCGCGGCACCGTCGAAAGCGGGTGGGCCGCGGCATCGGATCAGGACACGGCAAGACCGCCACCCGCGGCCAGAAGGGACAGCGCGCCAGGACCGGTTCCGGCAAGCGGCCGGGCTTTGAGGGGGGTCGGACCCCGCTGATCCGTCGATTGCCCAAGCGAGGATTCAGGCAAAAGGCCACAGGGCGTCCGCATCCGCTCCAGATCGTCAATCTGCGGCAGCTTGACGTCTGCTCGGAGGGAGAACGGGTGACGCCTGAGCGGCTCAAGGCGCTCGGCCTGATCGATGACGCTGCGGGGAGGATCAAGTTGCTCGGGGATGGATCGCTCACCAAGCGGCTGACGCTCCTCGTCCACGGCGCCAGCGAATCGGCCAAGGCCAAGGTGCAACAGGCGGGCGGCACGATCGAGTTCCAGGAGCGGTCCGACAGAACATAGCGTGCGATGTTGAAGTTGTTGAGTGCGCTGGTCAACGCATGGGGGATTCCCGAATTACGACGCAAGCTGCTCTTTACGTTGGGCATGCTGGCCCTGTACGAAGTGGGGATCTTCATCCCCGTGCCGGGGATCAACGGCAAGGAGTTGGGCCGGATCTTCAACGAGGTGGCCGCGGCCAGCGGCGGAGGGCTGCTCAACCTCCTGGACATGTTCACCGGCGGCGCGCTCTCCCATGCGACGATCTTCGCGCTGGGGATCATGCCCTACATCAGCGCGACGATCATCGTCGAGACGCTTCTGGCCACGGCGATCCCGGCGCTGGAAAAGCTGCGCAAGGAGGGGTTGGCGGGCTACCGGAAGCTCCACCAGTACTCGCGGTATGCCACCGTGCTGCTGGCCGTCGTCAACTCGTTCATGTACGCGCTGTTGCTCGAAAAGGCGATCCCCGCGCAGTTCCACGCCCAGATCGTCCTGTTTCCCGGATTGGGCTTCCGGCTGTTGACGGTGCTGACGATGACCGGCGGGATGGCGCTCATCATGTGGCTGGCGGAGCAGATCACCGAGCGCGGGATCGGCAATGGGATGAGCCTCGTCATGACGGCGTCGATCGTGGGGCGGATCCCGCTGGCGATTCGCGATATCGGCGTCCAGTTGGGGCCCAGCGGGATGAACCAGTCCCCCCTGGGGCCGCTCCTCTTCGCCTTCATGGGGCTCTTCCTGGTGGGGATCGTGATGGTGGTGACGTTTATCGAGCAGGGACAACGCCGGATCCCCGTGCAGTACGCTCGGCGGGTGGTGGGGCGGAGCGTCTATGGGGGCCAGAGCACCTACCTGCCGCTCAAGGTCAACAGCGGCGGGGTGCTCCCGATCATCTTTGCGGTCTCGCTGCTGTACTTCCCGATCCAGTTGGCGGGGTTCTGGCCGCAGCTCCAGGGGCTGATGGACTGGTTCTCCAGGACGTCGCTGGCGTTCAATCTCTGCTACGCGCTGCTCATCCTCTTTTTCACCTACTTCAGCACGGCGATCACCGCCCACCAGTTTCTCGACGCGGCCGATCAGATGAAGAAGGTCGGGGCGTTCATCCCGGGCATCCGGCCGGGACAGCCGACCGTCGATTATCTCGACAACGTCCTGACTCGGGTGACGTTCGTCGCGGCCATCTACCTGGTCGCGGTGGCGATCCTGCCGGACGTCATCATGGCCTGGCTGAAGATCCCCCCGCGCGTGGCGGGGTTCTTCGGCGGCACGAGCCTGCTGATCGTCGTGGGGGTGACGCTCGACACGATGAAGCAGATCGAATCGCACCTGCTCATGCGGCATTATGAAGGGTTCTTCAAGAGCGGGCGGATCCGAGGCCGCCGATGAGCGACAGGCGATGGAGCATTGCGGATTTCGGATTGTCGATTTCGGATTTCTGGTCTTTCAAATCCGCAATCCGCATTCCGCAATCCGAAATATTCCATGACGCTCAGGCGTGATTGGTGCGTATCGTCCTCTTGGGCCCGCCCGGTGTCGGGAAAGGCTCTTTGGCATCGCTCTGTGAAGCGCGCACGGGCCTGGCGCATCTGTCAACGGGAGAGATCTTCCGGCAGGAGATCGCCCGCCACAGCGCGCTCGGTCGGCGCGTCCGGGCCTTTGTCACGAGCGGACGGCTGGTGCCGGACGCGCTGGTGGTGCGCGTCATGGCCGGCCGGCTCGGCGCTCGCGCGGGGACTGGCGTGAAGGGGTTCGTCTTGGACGGCTTCCCGCGGACCGAGGGGCAGGCCAGAGGGCTGGACCGGCTCCTCAAGCGGTTGGGCCGCCCCCTCGAGGGCGCCGTCGAACTCTGGGCGCCCCGGACGGTGCTCATCCGGCGATTATCGGGCCGGCGGGTCTGTCCGCGGTGCGGCGCGAATTACCACCTGGTGACCATGCGGCCGCGACGCAAGGGCCGCTGCGACCGGTGTCGGGAGCGGCTGGTCGTCCGCAAGGATGACCGTCCTGAGATGATCAGGAAGCGGCTCGCCATTCATGAGCAGGCCGCCGCCCCGTTGCTGGCGTACTATCGGCGCGACGGCAGGCTCTGCCGGGTCGACGGGAGCGGGTCGCTCGAAGCCGTCTTTGCGCGCACGATGCGCGCGCTTCGTCGCAAGGGCTGGACGGCTCCTCAGAATGATTGAGCTCAAGACACCCCAGGAGCTGAAGTGGATGCGTCGCGCCGGAGAGGTGGTGGGGGGCTTGCTGGTGACCCTCGCCGCGCTGGTGCGGCCGGGCATGAAGACAAGAGAGCTGGATGAGCGCGCCATGGCCTACCTCCACGACCGCGGCGCGCAGCCGGCGTTCCTGGGCTACCGGGGGTTCCCGGCCAGCATCTGCGTCTCGGTGAACGAGGAGGTTGTCCACGGCATCCCGGCCGAACGGGAGATCTGCGCCGGGGATCTCGTCAGCCTCGACGTCGGCGCCGTGGTGGAAGGCTTCTACGCCGATGCGGCCATCACCGTCATGGTGGGGCCCGTGTCGGCGCAGGCCAAGCGCCTGGTGCAGGCGACGAGCCAGGCGCTCGAGGAAGGGATTGCGCGCGCGGTGGAGGGGAATCGCCTCTCCGACATCTCGCATGCCGTGCAGCAACGGGTGGAGCATGACGGGTTTGGGGTGGTGAGGGATTTCGTCGGACACGGAATTGGACGCGCGCTGCACGAGGACCCGCCGGTGCCCAACTTCGGGCCGCCGCACGTGGGGCCGCGCCTGAAGGCGGGGATGGTGCTGGCGATTGAGCCGATGGCGACGCTGGGCCGCTACGACGTGGAAGTGTTGAGGGACGGCTGGACGGCGGTGACGAAGGATCGTTCCCTGGCGGCGCACTTCGAGCACACCGTCGCCATCACGGAGGATGGGCCGGAGATTTTGACGCGTCCAGGTTGAGAAGGGCTTCAGGCGAAGAGGGATGCCGAAGGAAGACGTGATTGAAGTGGAGGGGGCGGTGGTGGAAGCGCTCCCCAACACGATGTTTCGTGTCGAGATCCAAGGGAACCACATCGTCTTGGCGCATCTCGGCGGGAAGCTGCGAAAGCACTACATCCGCATCCTGCCGGGGGATCGGGTCAAGCTCGAGCTCTCCCCGTACGATCTCACAAGGGGACGGATTACCTTTCGCCTCTGATGCCGGCCATGTTCCTGATCAGTCACCCAGTCACCCAGTCACCCAGTCACCAGTCATGAAAGTGCGTGCATCGGTACGACGGATCTGCGGGAAGTGCAAGATCATCCGGCGACACCGGGTGGTGCGCGTCATCTGCTCCAACCCGAAGCATAAACAACGCCAGGGGTAAATCAGTGACGAGTGATGAGTGGGGAGTGGCGAGCGCAAGGCACGGTGACTGCTCAGTGAACGGGTGACGGGAGTATAGATGCCGAGAATTATCGGGGTCGAGATTCCGAAAGAGAAACGCATCGAAGTGGCGCTGATGTACCTCTTTGGGGTTGGGCGCTCGGCGTCACGGCGCCTCTTGACGGCGACCCAGGTGGACATGAACAAACGGGCCAAAGATCTGACCGATGAGGAGGTGGCTCGGCTGACGCACGCCGTTCAAGCGACGCTGAAGGTCGAGGGAGAGCTGCGCCGGGAGATCGCCGGGAACATCAAGCGCCTCATCGATATCGGCGCCTACCGTGGGTTTCGCCATAAGAAGGGGTTGCCGGTCCGTGGGCAGCGGACGCGGACCAACGCGCGCAGCCGCAAAGGTCCGCGTCCTCGCGTGGGGGTGCGCAAGCGCTCACGGGTCGTGGCAGGTTCCCCGGGCGAGCGCCGATGAATACTGAAGTTTTGCAACCATGCTTCTTGACACCACAGAACCACAGAAGCGCCACAGAGCCACAGAAGACTTCCCGTCGAGCCGTTCTCTGTGCTTCTGTGGGATTCCGTGTCCTCTGTGGTGTGAACGGGCGTGTTGTAAAAGTCCAGTGAAGCAGGAGGGGTGAGGATGGAGGAACAACAGCCCGCGGCGGACAAGACGGCAACGCCGGAGGGGAAGGACGCCGCGGCAGGCGCGCCGAAGCCGGCCGTTCGGTCAAAAGGAAGGAAAAAGCTCCAGACGACTCAGGGCATCGCGCATATCCTGGCGACGTTCAACAACACGATCGTCACCATTACGGACCGCTCCGGCAGCACGATCTGCTGGAGCACGGCCGGCTCAAGCGGCTATCACGGCTCGCGAAAATCGACCCCCTATGCCGCCCAGATCGCGGCCATGAACGCCGCGAAGAAAGCGCTCGAAGCCGGCCTCAGGGAGGTTGAGGTGTTCGTCAGGGGACCGGGGCAGGGACGGGAATCCGCCATTCGTTCGCTGTCCCAGGCCGGGCTCACCATCACAGCGATCAAGGACGTCACCCCGATCCCTCACAATGGCTGCCGGCCCCCAAAACGGAGACGCGTATGATGGGCGTTGAGTGGCGAGTGGCGAGTGGCGAGGGACAAGAGCTGGGACAGGGGACAGGGGACAGGGGACAGGGGAACCGGTCTTCACCTGTCTCTTGTCGCCTGTCTCTTGTCTCATTCGCTCACCTCACACCTCACACCTCACACCTGGATTGTTAGTCATGGGACGCTACCTGGGACCATCATGTCGGTTGTGCCGTCGGGAAGGGATGAAGCTCTTCCTGAAGGGGACGAAGTGCTACACCCCGAAGTGTCCGGTGGAGAAGCGGGCGTTTCCTCCAGGGCAGCACGGCCAAATGCGGGTTCGGCTGTCGGACTACGGCATTCAGTTGCGCGAGAAGCAGAAGGTGAAGCGGATGTATGGCGTGCTGGAGCGGCAGTTCAAGCGCTACTTCAGCATCGCGCAGAAGGCCAAGGGGGTTACCGGGCAGATGCTCCTGGAGCTGCTGGAACGGCGGCTCGACAACATCCTCTACCGCATGGGCTTTGCGACGTCACGGCGGGAGGCCCGGGAGATCGTCCGGCACCGCGCGGTGACGGTCAACGGACGGCTCGTCGACATCCCGTCGTACCCGGTCAGGGTCGGCGACGTCATCCAGGCGGTTGAGCGTTGGAAGAGCCGCGTCACCCTGATCAAGGGGAATCTCGAACGGACGAAAGACCGGCCGAGCCCGGCCTGGATTCAGCTGGATGCGGAACAGTTCAAGGGGACGATCCTCCGGATGCCGCAGAAGGAGGACATCGGGTTGCCGATTCAGGAACAGCTCATCGTGGAGCTGTACTCAAAGTAACATGAGAGTCATACCGCAGGGATTTCGGATTTCAAATTGTGAATTTCGGATTGGCGGTCGTGATAATCCGCAATCCGCAATCCGCAATCCGCAATCACAATGGATGGAGGGATGTCATGGGAACGTTCTGGCGTGACTTCGAGATCCCCAAGAAGCTCTTCTGCGACGAAGAGACCCTGACGGAGCTGTATGGGAAGTTCATCGCCGAGCCGTTCGAGCGAGGCTACGGGATGACGATCGGCAACGGCCTCCGTCGCGTCCTGCTCTCCTCCATCGAGGGCGCCGCCGTCACATCCCTGAAGATTGACGGGGCGCTGCATGAGTTCAGCGCCATGCCCGGCGTGCTGGAGGATACCACCCAGATCGTCCTGAACGTCAAGCAGCTCGTCCTGCAGGCCCACTCCCGCCAGCCCAAGACGATCGTGATCGACAAGGACAAGAAAGGTCCGGTGACCGCGGCGGATCTCGAGGTGGATGACACCATCGAAGTGGTCAACCCGGATCTGCACCTGTGCACCCTGACCAAGGCCGTGAAGTTCCACATGGAGCTTGACGTCAGTCGGGGGCGCGGCTACGTCCCCGCCGAGCGACATAAGAAAGAAGGCCAGCCCATCGGCGTCATCCCGGTCGATGCGCTGTTCTCGCCGGTGAAACGGGTCAACTTCAGCGTCGAAGACACCCGCGTGGGACAGGTCACCGACTACGACCGGCTCATCCTGGAGATCTGGACGAACGGCTCCATGACTCCCAAGGACGCGCTCCTCTATGCGTCCAACATCTTCCAGCGGCACCTGGATCTGTTCGTCAACTTCGGCAGCCTTCCGGAGGAGCCGGAGGAGGCCGAGCCGTTGGCGGTGAGCGAGGAGCTGGAGGAGAAGCTGAAGACGCCGATCGCAGAGCTGGAGCTATCGGTGCGCGCCGCCAACTGCCTGCGGGAGGCGAAGATCCAGACGATCGGCGAGCTCCTCGAGAAGACGTCGCAGGAGCTCCTCAAGTACCGGAACTTCGGGAAGAAGTCGCTGGCGGAGATTGAGGAGCTCCTGAAGGGCATGGGGCTGTCGCTGGGGAAGTCCACCGCCGAAGCCGGTGCCACTACCTCCGAGCCATCGAGCTGAGTTGGCGTTAAGACCACCCGATGCGTCACGCCAAGCGGAATCAGCGGCTCTCCCGCCCCAGCGATGGCCGGCAGGCCCTGCTCAACAGCCTGGTCAAGGCGCTCGTGCGTCATGAGCGCATCCAGACGACCCATGCCCGCGCCAAGGAGACGCAGCGGCTCGCCGACCGGCTCGTGACGCTGGGCAAGGAGGGCAGCGTCCATGCCCGCCGCCTGGCGTTTCGCATCCTCCAGGATCGGACGCTGGTCAAGCGCCTCTTCGCCGAGATCGCCCCCCGCTTTGGAGACGTCTCCGGTGGGTATACGCGGGTGGTGCGCCTGGCCTTCCGTCGAGGGGATGGGGCGATGCAGGCGCTGCTCGCCTTCAGCCGTCTGCCTGCGCTGCAGCCGGCGGCAGGGGCGGGCCCGCGGCCCGCTCAAGCTCCCAAGAAGAGGCCGGCTCCCTCACCGACAGAGGCCGAGGAGACCCCGCCATCCCACAGACCCAAAAGCTTGTTCGAGGGGTTGCGCGCCCTGTGGCGCCGGAAGAAATAGCCACCCGTCCCGGAATGTCCCGAGCACCTGGAGGGCTCGCCACCCGGCTGCAGCACATCGAGCCCTCTGCGACGCTCGCCCTCGCCGCAAAGGCGAAGGCCCTCGCCGGCGCCGGCCACACGGTGCTGGACTTCACCGCCGGCGAACCGGACTTTCCCACGCCGGACCACATCAAAGCCGCCGGCATCCAGGCCATCCACGCCAATCGCACGACCTACACGCCGGTGGCGGGCCTGCCGGAGCTTCGGGCGGCGATCGTGGAGGCGGTGAATCGGCGGCGCCGCGCGGCGTATGCGCCCTCTCAGAGCCTCGTGACCTGCGGGGCGAAGCACGCGCTCTTTAACGTGTTCCAGGCGTTGTGCAATCCGGGCGACGAGGTGATCCTTGTGAGCCCGTACTGGGTGAGCTTCCCGGCGCTCGTGCAGCTCGCGGGCGCGAAACCGGTGATCGTGGAGGCGCGTGAAGAGGACCGGTTTCTCCCGGATCCCGAGGCGGTGCGCCGAGCGCTAACGCGGGCCACGAAGGCGATCATCGTCAACAGCCCGAGCAATCCCACCGGCGCGGTGATCGATCACGCTCGCCTGGAGGCGCTCGCCGGCATAGCACAGGAACGGGGGCTCATCGTGGTGAGCGATGAGATCTATGAGCAGTTGGTCTATCCCCCGGCTGCGCACGTCTCCATCGTTGAGGTGGCGCCACAGCTCCAGGGGCAGACCGTCATCGTCGGGGGCGTCTCGAAGAGCTACAGCATGACGGGCTGGCGCATCGGCTATGCGGTCGGTCCCCAGCCGTGGATCGACGCCATGATCACGCTCCAGAGCCATTCGACGTCGAATCCCGCCTCCATCAGCCAGCACGCGGCGTTGGCGGCCCTCACCGGCGACCAGCAGCCCGTCGCGCGCATGCGCGAGGCGTTCCAGCAGCGGCGCGATCGCCTGGTGGAGGGTCTCAACCGTCTGCCGGCCCTGCGGGTCACAAGGCCCGACGGGGCGTTCTACGCCTGGTGCAATGTCAGCCGGCTTACGACCTCGGCGTCCACGCTTGCCGCCCAGTGGCTCGAGGAGGCGCAGGTCGCGGTCGTGCCGGGCGAAGGGTTCGGTTCGAAGGACCACGTGCGATTCAGCTTTGCGACGTCACTCGACACGATTGACGAAGGGCTTGCGCGTCTTGAGCGTTGGCTCACACAACACTGATCCGCAGTCCGTGATCTGTAATGAGTGAAATGAACGATTGTGCTTTTGATTCCGCAATCCGCATTCCGCAATCCGCATTCCACTGATGGCGTATGACGTGACCTTCATCCCAGGGGATGGCATCGGGCCTGAGGTTGCCTGGGCCGCCCGCCGGTGTCTTGAAGCGACCGGGGTGCGGTTTCGGTGGGATGAGCGCATGGCCGGAGCCGCCGCGATCCAGGCGTTCAAGACGCCCCTGCCCGAGGAGACCCTTCAGTCCATCCGCGAGACCCGCGTCGCCCTCAAGGGGCCCGTGACGACGCCCATCGGCATTGGGTTTCGTTCGGTGAACGTCGCGCTGCGCAAGCAGCTCGACCTGTTTGCCTGCGTGCGGCCCTGCCGGACCTACGCGGGCGTCCACACCCCCTTTCAGGATGTCGACCTCGTCGTGGTGCGGGAGAACACCGAGGACCTCTACGCCGGCATTGAGTTCGCCGCGCAGGAGCCAAAGACCAGGCAGCTCATCGCGCAGCTTCGCGAGGCGACCGGGCAGCCGATCCAGTCGGATGCCGCGCTGAGCATCAAGCCGATTTCTGCGGCCGCCTCGCGCCGGATTGCGACGTTCGCCTTTGAGTATGCGCTGTCGCACGGCCGCAAGAAGGTGACGGCGGTGCACAAGGCGAACATCATGAAGTGCACGGACGGGCTCTTTCGGGAGTCCGCGCGGCAGGTGGCGGGCACCTACGACGGGCGGGTGGCGTTTGAGGACCGCCTTGTGGATGCCACCTGCATGCAGCTCGTCCTCAGGCCCCAGGAGTTCGACGTGTTGTTGCTGCCGAACCTCTACGGGGACATCCTGTCGGACCTTTGCGCCGGCCTCGTCGGCGGCCTGGGGGTGGCGCCGGGGGCCAACCTCGGCGAGGGGATCGCGGTGTTTGAGGCGGTGCATGGGAGCGCGCCCAAGTACCAGGGGTTGAATAAAGTCAACCCGACCGCTATGATTCTCTCCGGGGTCATGATGCTGGATCACCTAGGGGAGCGGGAGGCGGCCAAGCGATTGGGCGCGGCGGTGGAGGCGATCCTGCGGGAAGGGAAGGACGTCACGTATGACCTCAAGGCCGACCGCCATGATCCGAGCGCCATCGGGACTCGCGAGATGGCGGAGGCGATTATTGAGAAACTGAAGAACTGAAGAACTGAAGAACTGAAGAACTGAAGAACTGAAGAACGGAAGAACCAGAGACGATGCACGGCTACCCGAGATGGTTGAAACGGTCATTTTCTCCGGACGGCACGGCGCGCCACGTCCGGCAGGCGCTGAGCGACTTGAGGCTGGTGACGGTGTGCGAAGAGGCCCGCTGTCCCAATCTGCGCGAGTGCTACTCTCAGCGGCAGCTCACGTTCATGATCCTTGGGGATCGATGCACGCGGAGCTGTCAGTTCTGCGCCGTGGCCCACGGCCGGCCTCAGCCGGTCGCCGCGGACGAACCGCAGCGCGTGGCGCGCGCGGTCCAGCGGCTGGGCCTGCGGCATGTCGTCATCACCTCCGTGGCGCGGGATGACCTCCAGGATGAGGGGGCGCGACAGTTCGTGGAGGTCATCCGGGCGGTGCGCGGCGAGAACCCTGAGGTGACGGTGGAGACGCTCGTGCCGGATTTCCACGGGCGGCGAGAGTTGCTGAGCTGTCTCTTGGGGGAAGGGCGCCCTGAGGTGTTCGCCCATAACGTCGAAACGGTGGAGCGGCTCTCGCCCCTGCTCAGGCCGCAGGCCGACTACCGTCGCTCGCTGGGTGTGCTGGCGTTCGCCGCCTCCTGTGAAGCGGGCAGCCTCATGAAGAGCAGCCTCATGGTCGGGTTGGGGGAGACCGTCGAGGAATTGCACCAGACCTTCCGGGAGCTGCGTGACGTCGGGGTGAGCCACCTGACGATCGGGCAGTACCTTCGCCCTGATCCTGACCATCTGCCCGTGATGGAGTACATCAGCCCGGCGCGCTTCGCGCGGTATGCGCAGTTGGCCTACGACACCGGCTTCGCGTGGGTGACCGCCGGCCCGTTTGTCCGCAGCTCCTACCATGCCTCCGAGGCGCTGGGGCGGGCCCTGCACCAGAGCGGTGCAGGGCAGGGCGGGCCGTTGCGCGCGGGGAACGAGCGCTGATGCGACGGCTACTGAAGGCCTCCCCCATTCTGCGCATCCAGCGGCAACTGCGCGAGCGCAGCCGGCAAGAGCGGCGGCGCAACAGCCGGCGCCTCTTCCATGAGGCGAATCGTCTCAAGCGGCTTCCGCTGTACCTGTTCACGATCCTGGATGAGCTGAAGGCGCAGGCCACGGCCCGCGGCATCGACGTCATCGATCTCGGGATGGGCAACCCGGACCTGCCGCCCCCGCCGCACGTCGTGGACGAATTGGCGCAGCAGGTCCGGAGGCCGGAGAACCACCGCTACTCCCGCAAAGGGGGCGACGTCGAGCGGAAGCTCAACGAAGCGATCGCGCAGTGGTATCACCGGAAATTCCGCGTGACGCTCGATCCCCTGCACGAGGTGCTCCCGCTCATCGGCTCCAAGGAAGGGATCTCGCATTTGTCCCTCGCGTTCCTCAACCACGACGATATCGCGCTGGTGCCGAACCCGACCTATCCGGTGCATTTCAACGGGGTGGTCATGGCGGGCGGCATCCTCTACAACCTGCCCATCCACGCGGAGTCGCACTACCTGCCGGATCTGCGCGCGGTGCCCCGCAGCGTGCTGCGGCAGTCCAAGATGCTCTTCCTCAGCTATCCCCACAACCCCACCACCGCAGTGGCGGATCTGAAGTTCTTCAAGGAGGCGGTGGCGTGGGCGAGGGCCCATCGGATCATGCTGGTGCACGATTTCGCCTACTCCGACTTGACCTTCGACGGCCTGCGGGCCCCGAGCCTCCTCGAGGTGCCGGGGGCCGCAGAGGTCGCGGTGGAGTTCCATACGCTGTCGAAGTCGTACAGCCTGCCGGGCCTCCGGCTCGGCTTCGCCGTCGGGAATCGCGACGTCCTGGCGTCGCTGGCGAAAACCAAGAGCTACATCGACTTTGGGATCTTCCGGGCGGTCCAATGGGCGGCCATCAAGGCGCTGACGGGGCCGCAGGACTCCGTCCATCGAGCGGTGCTGACCTACCAGCAACGGCGGAACACCTTCGTGCAGGGACTCGCGCGGATCGGGTGGGAGCTGCCCATGCCGCGCGCCACCTTTTATGTCTGGGCGAAGCTCCCGCTCAAGTTCAGCGCGCTGACCTCGCTCGAATTTGCCACGTGGCTCGTCCAGGAAGCGGGGGTCGTGGTGGCGCCGGGCAGCGGGTTCGGGGAGTACGGGGAGGGATTCGTCCGCTTCGCCCTTGTCGAGCCTGAGCCCAGGCTGCGGGAAGCCGTCCAGCGCATCGCGAGGGTTCTCCAGATGGCCGACTGACCCTCACGCTGAGCCTCCCTATGCGCAGGCGGCGCTTTCTCCTGCTCCACATCAACGCCAGCTCCGGCCATCATCGGGCCAGCTCCGCGATCGAGCAGACGATTCAACATCTGGATCCGAGCGCCGCCGTCGTCGACGTGGACGCCTTCCACTACACGAGCCGCTTCGTCCAGTGGGCGATCTCCCGCTCCTACCTGTCCCTCGTCCGCCACCAGCCCGACGTGTGGGAGTACCTCTACGACAATCCCGTCATCCACCGGCGCGTCCAGCGCCTCCGTTCGCTGCTGCATCGCTACCAGGCGACCAAGCTCCAGCACCTCCTCGATACCACGCGCCCTGACGCGATTGCCTGCACCCAGGCGTATCCCTGCGGGATGGTGGCCGATTTCAAGCAGCAGCGAGGCCTGTCCATCCCCCTCGTGGGCGTGCTGACCGACTACGCCCCGCACCTCTACTGGTTTCACGAGTCGGTCGATGTCTACATCGTGCCGTCGGAGCAAGTCAAACAGCGGTTCATCACGCGGGGGGTCGAGGCCTCGCGCGTGCAGGTGCTGGGGATTCCCATCGATCTGGGGTTTCTGGCGACGAGCGATCGGGAGGCGACGGCGCGCCGGTTTGGCCTCGACCTCCGGCAGCCGATCGTGCTCATCATGGGGGGCAGCGGCGGTTTTGGGCAGTTGCGGGAGATCGTGCTGAACCTGGAGACGCTCCCGTTGGCGTGCCAGATGGTCATCGTCAGCGGGACCAACCGTCCGCTGCTGAGCTGGCTGCGGGCCCAGCGGTTTCGCCACCGGGTGCTGGCCCTGGGCTACACCGAGGAGGTGCCCAAGCTCATGGACATCGCCACGCTCCTTATCAGCAAGCCGGGCGGACTGACGACGTCGGAAGCGCTCGTGAAGCACGTCCCGCTCGTGATTGTGGATCCGATCCCAGGGCAGGAGGCGTACAACGTGCGATTCTTGCTGTCCCAAGGCGCCGCGGTGCAGGCGGGTGTGGAGACGGTTCGTCAGACGGTCCGTGATCTGCTGGAGAATCCCGGCCAGCTCGAGGCGATGCGACGCCGCCATGTGGAGTTGGCGCACCCAGACGCCGGGCGGGATATCGCCACGCTGCTCTTTGCGCTTGCCGATCGCCACAGCAATCATTGAGCCATTGAGTCATTGATGGGCGTGTCCTACGTCCGCTGCCGACTGGCGCAGTGGCTGAGCCTCTGCCTGGGGCCGCGGCTCGCCTTTGCGTTCGCCGAGCGGCTGGCGGATGCGCAGTGGCGATGCGCCCCCGAGGTTCGGGCGGCCGTCCAAGCCAACCTCTCGGCGATCCACGGCGCGCCCGTGCGAGCGGATGCCGCCCTCGTCCGCGAGGTCTTCCGAAATTTCGGCCGGTACCTGGTGGAGTTTTTGACGATCCACCGCGTCCCGTCCCCTGTGGTGCAGGTCGAGGGCGCGGATGAGCTCAGGGCGCTCACCCGGCGGGGCCGTGGGCTCATCCTCCTGGCCGCGCATATCGGCAATTGGGAGTTGGGAGCGATCGTGCTCAGCCGGATGGGATTTCCTGTCACGGTGGTGGCGCTCCCCCATCGCGATCCGCGCTTGGATCGCCTCTTCAATGCGCAGCGTCGACGGTGCGGGGTGGAGGTCATCCCGCTCGGCCGGCATGCGGCCCGGTGGAGCCTGCAGCGTCTTCGGGAGGGACACCTGCTCGGCATCCTCGGGGATCGGGAGTTCGGTCACAATGGGGTGGGCCTGTCGCTCTGTGGGGCCCAGGTGACGCTCCCGCGTGGACCGGCGGTGCTGAGCCTGCGGAGTCAAGCCCCCATCGTGCCGACGTTCCTGATTCGCGAAGGGCCCTGGAGGTTTCGGCTGCGCATGGAGCCGCCGCTCTGGCCCACGGCCCGGACGATCCAGGATGGCTCGGTTCAGGCGATGACCCACGCGTATGCCGTCGTCCTTGAGCGATACCTGAAGCAGTTCCCGGATCAGTGGCTGATGTTTCAACCTGTGATGACCACCCCATGATGACACCACAGAGGCCACGGAATTCCACGGAGACACGGAGAAATCCTCGAGGAGACGTTTCCGTGCTTCCGTGGCGCTTCCGTGGTTCCGTGGTGTTGAGTGAGGTGTTGACATGAGCTCCCCTCGATACTGCGTGGTGATTCCGACCTTTCAATCCGCCGAGACGATTGAGGAGCTGGTGCGCCAGGTCAGGCGCCAGTCATTCGCAGTGGTGGTGGTGGATGACGGCTCGCGCGATCTGACGGCGTCGCTCGCGTCCCAGCAGGGGGCGCTCGTCATCAGCCACCTCCGCAATCAAGGGAAGGGACGCGCGCTGCGAACCGGGTTTGACTACGCGCTCCGCTCCCACTACGACGGGATCATCACGATGGACGGCGATGGGCAGCACGATCCCGGGGAGATCCCGAAGCTCATTCATGCCGGGGAGCTTCAGCATGCGGGGATCGTCCTTGGCAACCGGATGGCCGACGGGCTGTCGATGCCGCCCGCCAGGCGATGGACGAATCTCGTCATGTCCACCGTGGTCTCCGCGCTCGCGCGCCAGCGCATCCCGGATTCGCAGTGCGGGTTTCGGTTCATCCGAAAAGAGGTCCTGGAGAGCATCCCGCTTCGGACGACGCGCTTTGAGCTGGAGACGGAGCTCCTGCTGGCGGCGGCTGCGCGTCGGTGGAAGATCGTCTCAGTGCCGATCCGCAGCATCTATCACAACCACAAGAGCCACATCCGCCCGGTGCGAGACGCCCTCCGGTTTCTCCGCGTGATCCTCCGGTACGTGGTGCGTTGGTCATAGGTGAAAGGTTAAAGGTGAAAGGTGAAAGGTTATAGGGACTTCTTTCACCTTTGACCTGGTTTGCTGATAATGACCTTCGAGGAGTTACGGGAGCGGATGGTGGACGACCAGCTCAAAGCGCGCGGGCTGACCGAGGGGCGTCTCCTCGCCGCCTTCCGCAGCGTCCCCCGGCATCTCTTCGTCCCTCCGGAGCTGGCGCGCGAGGCCTACACTGATCATCCCCTGCCGATCGGGGCCGACCAGACGATCAGCCAGCCCTACATCGTCGCCTTGATGACGCACTGCCTCCGGCTCCAGGGGCACGAGCGCATCCTGGAGATCGGGACGGGCTCCGGCTACCAGACGGCGATTCTCGCGGAGCTGGGGCTTGAGGTCTACTCCGTCGAGCGGCTGCCGGAGCTGCTGCTGCCGGCGAAGACGCGGCTGCTGTCCCTCGGCTACTCGAACATCACGCTGACGAGCGGGGACGGATCGCTCGGCTGGCCGGAGCGCGCCCCCTTCGACGCCGTGCTCGTCAGCGCCGCCGCGCCGGAGATTCCACGCTCGCTGCTGGCGCAGGTGGGGACGGGCGGCCGGATGGTGCTGCCGGTCGGCCCACCGAACGCCCAGATGCTGATCGAGGTCGAGAGACGTCCTGAGGCCATTCACCGCAGAGAGGTGGCCAGTTGCGTCTTTGTGCCGTTGATCGGCGAGCAGGGCTGGCGTTCGGCGGGATGAGCGATCGCGTGTTCCTGTGGTCCTTCGCGGTCTCATTGGGGCTGCACCTGACGCTCTTGGCCAGGCCGCTGCTGGTGTGGAAGGCGCGGCCTCCTTCCGCCCCCCAGACCCCTTTTGAAGTGATCTACGAGCAGGAGGCGCTCCGGCAGCAATTGGAGCAGCTTCAGGAGCAGTTGACCCGGGCCACGCGGGAAGCGACCGCCCCTGGCGCTCGTCGGGAGCTGATGGGGGCGGGTCAGATCCGCGTGCCCGAGAGACCCTCGCTGACTGCGGAGGAGATCTCCTTGTCAATCGGGCTGGGACGGGCCGCCGTGGTCGACCTCACGAACGTGGTGGAAGCCTCGCGCGGGGATCCGGTGCTGCTGAGCTACTTCAGCGCGATTCGCGAGCAGATCCAGCGGACCGCGAACCGAGGGACCTGGCTGGCGGGGGAGTCTGTTCAAGGATTGGTGTACGTCACCTTTACGCTGGGATCGAGCGGCGCGGTGGGCGGGGCGGGCATCGTCCCGGAGCGTTCGGTGGCGTCCGAGCGGTTGCGGGAGATCGCCCTGCGGATTGTGACGAGCGCCGCTCCGTTCCCCCCGTTCCCCCCGTCGTTACCGGAGTCCAGCCAGACGGTGGTGGTGCCGCTTGAGTTCCTCCTCGACTCCCCCGGCTCGTGAGGTCAGCTCGCTACCCGCGCCCTCGTCCTTGAGCTGACGCCCTCCTCTCTCCCAGAGCCGCTTCTGCTCAGCCATCCGTATTCCTTTCAGGAAGCCGAGAGATATTCGTCCGCGCCACCGACAGCCGCTGAGCCTGGTACCGGCAGGGACGCCTCCGCTTTTCTTTAGGGCAACTGCGTAACTCCTAAATATATAGGTACCCCAGTTCAATAACGAAGTGCAACACCTGGAGAAGTTGAAGGCTTCCGCGTTATGATACGCGGACTATGCCAACACCCTACACACATCTCACGAGTCATGAGCGTGATCTCCTCGCAGTGCTCAGAAGTCAGGGCCGATC
>JAUYPJ010000132.1 GCA_030697665.1 Candidatus Omnitrophota bacterium | reverse complement strand
ACTTGATGAAGAAGAACGCCTCTGCGTCTGAGACGAATTTCAGCCGCGCTGTTGGATCGTTTGCCAGGTGCGCCTCAATCGTCCCCGCGAGCGCCTCTCGAAGGCTGTGAAGTGTGGAGTGCTCGAGTGTATCGATGCTGGCGAGTCGCTCTCCCAGCGGCTCTTCCCCCAACACCTCGCTCACCCAATAGGCAAAGTCATTCGCGGGCTCTGGGGTCAGATAGTGATGCGAGAGGAGAAAGGCATGGGTGTGATGGTAGATGCACCCTTCAGGGACGTCCCGGATGAGCCGAGCAAGCGTGGATAAGGTCGTGGCGCGCAAGCCCGTGGCTTCCTCCAGCACGAAGCTGGTGTAGAACCGAAAAGGGGTGGCAGCCTTCAGGGTCGATGGGGGCCGCGGCATGGGCCCTTTGACGAGTGCCATCGTTTCCAGCGCTCCAGTGCTGCTAACCAGCGGTGAACTGCGTGCGGATCCTTGAGCCAATACCGTGCCGCCGTTCGTCGTCTCGGATCGCCGACAAACACCGAGGTACCACCCAGGCGGTTGACCATTCGAAATGCGTCCTCGTCTGTTTGGTCATCCCCGAGGTACGTAATCCAGTACCGCGTTGAGGCGTGCCGTCCAGCGATCCGTGTCAGCAGCCAGTCAACCACCATCCCTTTGTCCCAGTCAACCGCAGGACGAATTTCAACCACGCGCTTGCCCCGAGTCAGACGCATGACCCCCCGCTTCAGGTACGGGGCTATCAACGCCTTGAGGAGCTTGTGGAACGTTCGCTGAGCCGACCGTGGGACGGCGCGCCAATGGACGCTAAGGGTTAACCCTTTTTCTTCCACCCATGCCCCGGGAATCGGTCGCAAGGCGGCTTTGAACTTGCCAGCCGCCCGTTTGAGAAGAGGCCGACGTGCCCTGGCTACAGGATTCACATAGCGGAGGTTGGGACCCTGAAGCTCTAAGCCGTGGTTTCCAATATAGTAGAAACCTCTGACCCCAACCATCCGCTTCAAGTCGCGTAGCGCCCGGCCGCTCACGAGCACCACTCGGAGTCTCGGCAGGTCAACTAACCGTTTGAGAAGACGTTTTGTGCGTGCCGGCAGGCGAGCTCGTGAGGGCCGATCGACAATCGGAGCCAGCGTGCCGTCAAAATCGCAGCACAGTATGACATGCCTGGCACTCATTATTCGTTGCTGAATCGTCGGCCACCAGGCTTGCAATGGCCTCATACGGCCTGTGGTTTCCGGCTGTCGTTCGCCCGTGTCACATCGGGACGGAGCCGAGCGAGCTCACTGACCAGATCGGCGGCCCAGCGATAGATGTTCCGCTCGTGGATCGTCTGACGCATACGCTCCATTCTGACTCGTTGCTCCGCCTCATCCATGGTGAGCGCCACATGGATGGCGTCTGCCGTCTGCTCAGCATCGTAGGGGTTCACGATCAGGGCATCGTGCAGCTCTCGGGACGCTCCGGTCAACCCGCTGAGGACGAGCACGCCCTGCCCATCCGCCCGCGCCGCGATAAACTCCTTTGCGACGAGATTCATGCCGTCATGGAGCGATGTGACCAGGCAGAGATTTGCGGCTTGATAGAATGGGGTGATTTCAGCATGACTGTGGTGCTTCTTCAGAAACACGATCGGCTTCCAGGTACGCGTCTGAAACCGCCGGTTGATGCGGTCGGCTTCGGCATCCAACTCCGCCCCAAGGTCGTGATACCGTTTGATCAGCGTCCGGCTCGGAGCTCCAAGCTCCACAAAGGTGAATTGGCCCTGAAACTCCTTGTGCTGCTCCAGGAACCGCTCGATAGCCCGGAAGCGTTCCCCGATGCCTTTGGTGTAGTCGATGCGGTCCACCCCAACGCCCAGGGAGGAGCCAGCGACTCCCAGCCCCTTCAGCAGGCTTTCTCTGATGACGGAGGCCGCCGGGCGTGATTCGGCAGCTCGTGGCCCGTTGACCTCCTCTGAGGCGATGCTGATGGGAAACGGCTTGACCAGGGTCGTCTGCTCATGCCGATTGACCGCAAACCGCTCCCAGTCAATCCGGGACTCCACCAAACGATCCACCGTATCGAGGAAGTTATTGCAGTGAAACTGAATGTGGAAGCCGAGCAGATCCGCTCCCAACATGCCATCGAGCAGATCGCGCGCCCACGGGCAGATCGCGAAGGCTTCCGGATTCGGCCAGGGGATATGCCAGAAGAGCGCGACTTTGGCATCGGGCCGCTTGGCTTTGATCAGGCGTGGCAGGAGGGCAAAATGATAGTCTTGGATCAACACACAGGGGTTCTCGGTTCCCTCCAGCTCCTCTAGGACAGCCGCGGCGAATTTGGCATTGACTCGCTGGTACTCCGCCCAGGCCTCCGCTTTGAAAATTGGACGCGTATGCGCGATGTGACAGAGCGGCCACAATCCTTCATTCGCAAAGCAGTAGTAGTAGCCGTCCTCTTCCTCCTTCGTCAGCCAAACCCGCTTGAGCGTATACGATGGGGTCTCCGGCGGCACTTTGAGCTTGCCCTGCGCATCGGCGGTTTCGCGATCCGCATCGCCCGATCCGTGGGCGATCCAAGTCCCGCCGCAGGCCCGCAGGATCGGCTCCACCGCCGTCACCAACCCGCTGGCTGGCATCACCCAACGAATCTGCCGGCCCTCGCGGATGTGCATATACGGTTCGCGATTGGCCACGACGACCAGGGTGCGGCTCTGCAGGACCGATTTGACGTGTTCCTTCAGCCGTTCAGCCGTCCAGCGAGACTCCCCGGCATGACGCAGCTTTGCTTCCTCCTCAGCCGCTGCCTTCGCAGCCACCAGGCTCTTGGCCATGTGCCTGACTTCTCGGGCTAACGGACCGAAGAGAGCCTCCTTGGGTAATACCCCTTCGGTCGACTCCCCGGACCGAAGCCGCCTGACCCACTCCACGGTTTTCGCCATAGGCCGGATCAAGCTCCACTGCACGATCAGCAAGGTCAGCAGCGCAATGAAGAGCACATGAAAGAACAGGCGCACGAAACTCTGGCGCCAAAGCTGCGTGGCATGTGCCTCAATGTAGCTGGCATCGTGAAAGAGGACTAGCGTCCCAAGGAGACTCGCGTCCCGACGCATCGGCAGCGCAAACAGATGCCATGGCTTCTGACCAACCCGAATGAGCCCATGCTGGGCTTCATTGACCTTTATGGCCTCCTCTGCAAGAGACGGCAGCGCATGGAACTGCTGGGGGAGGCTGGTCGTCAAGGCGAGCGCCTGCCCGTCAGCGGCGTACAGCGCCACCCCGGCCAACCGTTCCCGATTCCCAAACCGCTCGACCAGCCGCTGCAAGTCCGCTACTCTCTCGGTTCCAACGATTAATGGTTCGGTGAGTTCCTGGAGGCTGTCAGCTAAAATCGCGGCTCTCCGCCCCAGCTCTTCTTGCAAGCGCACCTGTTCCTGCCGCGCTTGATAACTGGCGGACACGAACACAACCGCTGATGACGCGAGAACCAATGAGAGGATCAAACGAAGGGTAATCCGCATGGCGAAGGCTAGTCTATCACCGCCGTAAGATGCCTTCCACTAGAACCGCCTCTTGAGCTTTAGCCCACCGAAGGCGCGCGAGTTCCTCGAACCGCCTAGATGAAGGGGCTGGAAGTGCTGGTCAGGATGGCTTTTTGAGAGAGGTGGGGCGTTCCTTACTTCCGCGTCTGATCCTCTTTTTTATCTATCCGCTCTTCCTGACGGCTTTTGATGACCACATAGACAAAGAAAAATAGGACGCCGCCCACGAGGATGAGCACTAGCCAATTCGCCGGGTCACGCATCGCGATACCCCCATGACGAGAAGCGCAAAATAAAAAACCGCTATCTAGCAAACGCTAG
>JAUYPJ010000121.1 GCA_030697665.1 Candidatus Omnitrophota bacterium | reverse complement strand
GACTTTTTCTCCAGGCATTGATAATTGATTGATAACTCGCTCGACAATATCGAATTGAAGGGGGCACAGATGGAGTTCTCGGCCCTTTGATTGCTGCGTCATGTTCAGGCTGCGCATGCGGGCCACATCGGTCCACACGTTTTGGTGTCGGCTGTGCGGTGGCATGAGCATGAAACCGGAGGGCAACCGTTTATCCCGTTCCAGTTCTTCCCCCAGGCGCACATGCCGCTCATAGTCGTAGATGTGGGAGAGCGACTCGGCCCGCCAGCGCTTGTAAATCTCGGCATGCGGGAGGCTCTGTATCTCCTCGATGGTCAATAAGCCGTTGCCCGAGGACCTCTGCACCCCATGCGCGTCAATCTGCCAGCGAGCCCGCGAGTAGCCGGTGCCGGGAATGACCTCGCCGGCATCGTAATCGTAGGGAATCACGCGGCCATCTGGCGTCAAGCTCTCGGGCTTGGCCTTCAGCACAGGCTCATCGGCGTACCCGTTCGAGCGATCGGTGGGGGGCTTGCGGAAGAGCAAGAGGTATTCGGGCATCCCGCACCCCATGCGGGAGCCGTCCTTGCACTGCTCAGACCAACCAAGCCGGTAGGTCTGCGCATTCTCGCGGACCACGTCGGTTGCCACGGTGTGCATACCCAAGTAGGCAAAGCCGTGTCGCTGGTAATGGGTAATTGCATCGCAATGGAACGGGTAGACCGTCTGAAACCCCAAGCCATTGATCCCGCCAGGGACGATACGATCCTTGACGTGAATCACGGCCATCCGGCCAGGCTTGAGGACGCGGTACAGGTGCGGCGTCAGGAAATCCATTTGCGCCCAGAATGCCTCGTTCGTCTCGTTGTGGCCGAAGTCATTCAGCGAGGGGGAGTACTCGTACATGGTGCTGAAGGGGATGCTCGTCAGGATCAAGTGAACGCTATCGCCCTCCAGACGGGTGCATTCCTCGATGCTATCGTTCTGGATCAGCCGAAAGGCCCGACCCGAGACCTCCTGCCGCTGTACACCGATCGATCGCCGGAGTTCCTGTGCGAGAGCCACACCGGTTAAGCCGTACTCCCGGACGATCGCGGTCATCTGCCGAACGAGTTCGTTATGCTGCAACCACTTCTGCTCGACGCGGCGCTTAATCTCGCGCTCGGCTTCTGAGTAGATGAGATCGATCCGCACGCGCTGCGTCTGGCCAAAGCGGTAGACCCGGTGAATGGCCTGGATCAGGTCGTTGAACTTGTACGAGATCCCCAGGAAAAGCTCCCGGTGACAATGATGCTGGAGGTTTGTTCCGGAGCCGGTGAGAATCGGTTTACTGGCGAGGTACTTGATCTCTCCGTCGCCAAATGCGAGCACGCGGCGTTCACGCTCTTCCAGGTCCTGGGTACCATAGACTTCGACGGTCGCTGGCACAGCGGCTTTGATCGCTCGCCGCTCATCTTCCAGATCATGCCAGAGGACCACATGGTCGTCTGGCGCCTCGCGGATCAGATCGAGCATTTTGCTGATGCGCGTCGCCATGCTCGCTCGCTTTTCACGGGAAGCCTCCACAAGGCCAATCGCGGAGTCGGGGAATAAGGGGGGTTGCCCATCGCGATTCGGGATCGTGGCATCGTGGTCGCTTGGCACCTCATGCCAGCGCACGTCCAGCGGCGGCAGGTCGTAGCCCTCATCCGAGAATGCGGGATCGACATCGCTGGGTTTCGTGATGAAGAGCGCCCATGTGCAGACCCATAACCAGAACTCACGCGCCTTGCTGGGCATGATCGTCAGATGGTCAGCCTTCTCGCTGTTCCGCTTGAAAAATCGCGTTTTGGCCTCGGAGACCTGCATGACATCGAGGAAGGCGGAGTAAGCCAGCAACTCGATATAATCATTCGGTGAGGGTGTTGCTGTCGCCACAAAACGATAGATCCCGCTGCCCTCAAAATACCCCATCATCTCGCGAAAGGTCTTGGTGCCGCCCAGGCCTCGGAGGCAGCTCGCTTCATCGAGGCTCACGGCGGTAAAGCTGCGGGGGTCAAGCTTCCCCTCGCGGACTGACTCATAGTTGGTCAGGTACAAGCCCGTATCTGCCGCATCCTCGGTCCGACGGATGAAACGCGGCCCAAGGGCGTACTCATCGGGGAAGTAGCGTTGAGCATCACGGATGAACTCCTGCCGGACCCCTAGTGGGCAGACGATGAGTGCTTTGCCACCGTGGTGCTTGAGCATGAGCCGCATGATTTCGAGCTGCGTGGTGGTCTTCTGCAGCCCAAATGCGCTGAAGATGGCCCGGCGCCCTCCTGCCATGGCCCATTGTGCAGCAACACGGGCATGCGGCTTGAGATGGGGATTTAGCTCGGCCGCTGTGACAATGATCCCCCCTTGCGGAGCTACCGCCGCCTTGGCGTCAAGAAACCGCCGATACTCCTCTGCGCTCATCGCTGCCGTCTCTCCGCTCATCGTTCGACCACCCCATACTGTTCGAGAGCTGCGACTCCAGTGCTGACCACTTGTAAAATCTCCCGCAAGGATGCGGCATTCGCAGGGGCTCCATCTCCCCTGACCCACGCGTCTTCCGCTTCGGCTAACTCCGCACGCATGATGGCAATCCAGCCCGGAATTTCGTGGCCACCTGCATGAGACCGCGGCCGTTTCTGCTGCTGATAGGCGCGCTCGCGGTCCATGGCGGCGTAGATCTGCTGCCGATCACTCACCCTATACCTCCTCCCCCGGCTGCGTGCCCAGGGGCGTCTCCCCCCACGTCGCGGCGTCGGCGATGGCGGCCTCGGCCTCGGCCTCGGTCTGCGGCTCCGGCGCGAAGATGCCCTGCGCAATCAGCCGCTCGACCGGGATGCCGGTCGCAATGGCGAGTTGTTGATATGTCGTGATGAGCGGTGATGGATCACTGTCGGCAGGTTCATACGTCG
>JAUYPJ010000118.1 GCA_030697665.1 Candidatus Omnitrophota bacterium | reverse complement strand
GGAGCCGGCCCCGGAGCTGGTCCACATCCTGCGGCGCCCCATTGGCCAGCGCGGCATCCGCTCGGTTCCAGATATGCTCTGCCGGGTTGAGTTCCGGCGTGTAGGGTGGGAAGTCGTAGGG
Organism: Candidatus Omnitrophota bacterium; assembly: GCA_030697665.1. Taxonomy (GTDB): domain Bacteria; phylum Omnitrophota; class Gorgyraeia; order Aquiviventales; family Aquiviventaceae; genus JAUYPJ01. The sequence continues at coordinate 2,380 of JAUYPJ010000118.1, read as the reverse complement.
ATGGACCCGCGCCCGATCGGCCAGATACGCCTGCACCTCGCGGCGGGTGTGGATCGTTCCCCGATCCCAGAGCAGGACCACCGCGCCCCGCAGATGGTGCAGGAGGGCCTGGAGGAAGGCGCGGACATCCAGACCGTTGAGGGCGCGGTTCGTGGCCAGGCGGAGGTAGAGCGCCAGGTGGCGGTGTCGGGGAGAAACCGTGAGCGCACTGATGGCCGAGAGCTTGTCGCGCTTGAACCAGTGGGAGAGCTGCGGCGTATGCCCCTGGGGAGCCCAGGTCCGTTTGACGGTGGGGGTGAGGGAGAACCCGCTCTCGTCGAGGAAGACGAGATGAGCGCCCAGCCGCTCAGCCTTTTTTTATATGGGGCCAGACGGTCCGTCGCCAGTAGGCGATGGCGCGCTCGTTGCGCTGGAGCGCCCGGCGCTCCGGCTTCTGGCAGCTCCAGCCCAACTGGCGTAGGAGCTTCCAGACATGACAGGGATGGTAGCGCACCCCGCACTGCTGCTGGATCACATGGGCAATCCGGTCGAGCGTCCAGAGATCGGTGGAGTAGCCAGCCGCCAACGGCCCCTTCACGAGGGTCCGTACGAGGCGGGGGGGCTGGCGCGGCGCCAACTTGGGCGGGCGGCCAGGGATGGACTTGGGAGCGAGACCTGGAAGCCCTTCCCGCTTGTAGGCTTGGTGCCAGCGCACCACCGAACTGTGGGAACAGCCCACCTGCTCCGCAATCGCCGACGTCGTTACGCCCCTCTTCCGCAGTTGGACGGCCCGTCGGCGACGCCGTTCCAGCTGGCTGGGGCTGCCAGGAGGTCGCATGCCTCCCAGGATAGATCAGCGAGTCAGGGATGTCCATTGTTTATGCAAGATTCAATAACTCAGCGGATAGCGTCTAGCGTATAGCGGACAGGCTGTTCCCTATACGCTCCACGCTCTACGCTAAACGCTAGATGCCAGAGCACGTGGTGATTATCGGCTCAGGTCCGGCCGGGCACACCGCGGCCGTCTACACCGCCCGGGCGAGCCTCCAACCGGTCCTGTTCGAGGGGTTTTCCGTTGGGGGCATTCCCGGCGGGCAGCTCATGACGACCACGGAGGTGGAGAACTACCCCGGATTTCCCGAGGGCATCCAGGGGCCGGAGCTGATGGAGGCCTTCCGCAAGCAGTCGGCGCGCTTTGGCACCCGCCTCTTCACCGAGGACGTGGCCACGGTCGATCTTTCGAGGCGACCCTTCAGCGTCGCCTCAGCCCAGCGTCAGCTCACTACGCGAGCGCTCATCATCGCCACCGGCGCCACCGCCAAGCGGTTGGACCTGCCGGGGGAGCCGCGGCTCTGGAACAAGGGGATCTCCGCCTGCGCGGTGTGCGACGGGGCGCTGCCGGTTTTTCGCGGCAAGGCGCTCGTGGTGGTGGGGGGAGGCGACTCGGCCGCCGAGGAGTCGACCTATCTGACGAAATTCGCCTCCAAGGTGTACCTGGTCCACCGGCGGGACACGCTGCGGGCCTCCAAGATCATGCAGGAGCGGGTGCTGAAGCACCCGAAGATCGAAGTGCTCTGGAACAGCGTGGTGACCGACGTGCTGGGGGACGACGTGGTCGCAGCGGTGCGGCTGAAACAGCTCACGACGAATGGTGAGCGCGAGCTGCCCTGCGGCGGGCTGTTTTACGCCATCGGCTTTACGCCGAATACCGCGCTGTTTGCGGGCCAGGTCGCGATGGACAAGGACGGCTATCTGGTCACCACGCCGGGCTCGACCTCCACGTCGGTCCCCGGGGTCTTCGCCTGTGGCGATGTGCAGGACAAGAAGTATCGCCAGGCGATCACGGCCGCTGGCAGCGGCTGCATGGCCGCCATGGACTGCGAGCGCTGGCTCGCCGAGCACGGCGCAGAGCGCTAACAGGTTGCTGAAACACCCCACGAGGACACCACAGAACCACAGAAGCGCCACAGAGACACAGAAGTTCTCGACGAGAAGTGCTCTGTGCTTCTGTGGGATGCTGTGTCATCTGTGGTGTGGCCAGCGTATTTCCGCAGCCTGCTAAAGGCCTGAAGCGCAGAGTTCCACGGGCGTGCCCGTGGCTATCTACATGGGACCAGCGGAGATGTCATTGACAAACATGCACGGGTCGTAAGGTAATGCCCAACCAGCCACTCGCCGAAGTGTTTGGTTTTCCGATCACCAACCACAGCCGTGAGGCAGCACGATCTCGCCAGCATCGCCTATGCCCATTTGGGAACCGCGTGCCGAATTGTACGAAGGATAAGGCAAACGATCCTCTTGGTGTCTGTAGCATCTTCGATGGGCGGGAGGTCGTGATTACCTGTCCCATTCGCTTTCGGCAATACTGGATCATCGCTGAAGACGCTGCATCCTTTTTCTT
>JAUYPJ010000134.1 GCA_030697665.1 Candidatus Omnitrophota bacterium | reverse complement strand
CGCGGCGCTGTACATCACCTCCTCGCAAACCTGGAGTTCCACCGCACGGGGATCCTACCTGCAGTTCTATACGGTTGATGATAACTCGACCACGCAGTCTGAACGAATGCGCATTACCCAATCGGGCAACGTCGGCCTCGGGACGACGAGTCCGGGCAAGTTGCTCCATGTGGTGGGTTCAAGTGGGGTGCAGGTCGGCCGCAGCCCCACGGATGCCGCCACGGCCCCCACCGGGGTGGCCTTCACGGAGTCGTACCTCCATCTTGGCCAGCAGGAGTTCGGGGCCAACTCCTATCGACTTCTGTCCTTTGGTTACCGCGGCACGCAGACGAATGTGCCCGCCTACCTGGGCTTCCTGGAGACCGATGCGACCGCTGCGACCAAAGGCGCCCTCGTCTTTGGGACCAGGAATGTCACCACGGATACTGCTCCTACGGAGCGGATGCGGATTGATACTGCGGGCAACGTCGGGATCGGCACCGCCAGCCCGGCTCAGAAGCTCTCGGTGGCGGGCACCGTGGAGTCCACCAGCGGGGGCTTCAAGTTCCCGGATGGGGGGGTCCAAGACACTGCCGTCACCTCGGTCCCGGGCTTCAAGCCGGATACGAGCGGGGCCTTGACGAAGAGCCTCTTAAGCTACTGGAGGTTCGATGAGGGCAGTGGCACCGTCGTCGGGGATGCCAAGGGCTCCACCGATGGCACCGCCACCAACGGCCCCACGATCGTGGCGGGCAAGGTGGGCAACGCCCGCTCCTTTGATGGAGTGGATGACTATGTCAATGTGGGCAGTATCGGCATCGCAAACGACGGGGTCATGACCCTTAGTACATTCGTCTATCGCAGCGGTTCGGGGTCCGGATCTCTCATGGCGCACGATCCCAACACAACGGCTGAAACCGATAAGTTTTTTGCCGACCTGTCGATCAATAACCGAGATGGGGGCGTGGGTGTGGGCGCCGTGACGTTTACTGTCGGCAAGATTAATAGTGGACATGTCGCCTACTATACCGACACAGCGGCCCTCCCCGCAAATCAATGGACGCACCTTACGGTGGTGTATACAGGAGGCATGGGGAGTGGAAGTGGCAAGATCTACGTGAATGGACAACTCTATTCTACCTTATTCGCGAGTTCGGGAATCGTCTCCGGGACAACTGCCTATGACAGTTGGAAGATGGGGAAATCTGTTAACGGCCTCATCGACGAAGTCGGCATCTGGTCGCGCGCCCTCACCGCGAGTGAGGTCACCGATCTCTACAATGCAGGCTCGGCCAACCAGTACAAGCCCGGCGCCACCATCGGCGGGTGGGTCGATGACGGGACGATCGTGCGCCTGAGCACCGGCAGCGATGCGGTGGGGATCGGCACGACCAGCCCGGCGGCCACCGCGCTCCTCGATCTCACCTCCACCACCAAGGGTCTTCTCGCCCCCCGGATGACGACCACCCAGCGGGATGCGATTACCTCTCCGGCGGCAGGGTTGCTCCTCTACAACACCACCACCAACGCCTACAACGTCTACAACGGCACGAGCTGGGGCGCGGTCGGCAGTGGTGGCGGCTCCGGGGATGTCTTGATGACCGGCACCAACACCTTCACCGCCACGACCGCCAGCCCGATCAAGATCAAGCCCTCCAGCGCCCCCACCGCCGACACCAAGCTCCTCGACCTGCAAGCCACCGGCGCCGGCACCACCACCTTCAGCGTGGATGCGGAGGGGGATGTGGTGGCGAACTCCCTCGATCTCACCGTCGCCCTCCCCGATGCCGAGCTAGCGCAGATTGCGACGGCGGGCAAGATCTCCGGCGCAGCCCTGACCTCCCTGGCGAGTGTCCCCGCAGGAGCCGGGGTCCTTCCTGCCGCCAACACCCCGCTCGGAGCGGCCATCGACTCCACTGAGATCACCGATGGCACCATCGCCACCGCGGATGTCGCCGATAGCGCGGTGACCTCGGTGAAGATCGCGGATGGTGCGATCACCTGGGCCAAGCTCAACGGCACCACCAACCTCACCCTCGACGCCAACGCGGCGGACCTCGCCCGGACCCTGACCATCACCAACGCCGCCGCCGACACCGCCACCGCCGGCACCCCGGATCTCACGCTCATCGTCAAGGGCGGCGTGGCTCAAGGGGCCACCACGGAACTCCTCGAGGTCCAGAATAGCGCAGCGGCTTCTCTCTTCGCGGTGGAAGCCGGGGGCAACGTCGGGATCGGCACCGCCAGCCCAGCCCAGAAACTCCACGTCGAGGGTCAGTGCGTGACGGGAGACACGCTGCTACCCATCCTGAAGAAGGCAGACGGCAGACGGCAGAAGGCAGAAGACGAGTGGGTGGTGGAGACCGTAGCGATCAAGGACGTGCAGGCGGGGATGTTGGTCTACTCGCTAAACGAGGCCACCGGGACGCTGGAACCCCACCGGATCAACGGGCTCCTCGACATGGGGGTGCAGCCGGTCTTTCGACTCACGACAGCCAGTGGCCGCTTCATCCGCACGACGGGGAATCACCCCTACCTCGTGAAGGTCACGGGTGAAGGGTCAGGGGTGCGGGGGGAGTGGCGGAAAGTGGTGGCGCTGGCGGTGGGGGAGGCGATTGCGGTACCCAAGACGATCAATGGGCGTGTTTTTCTCTCTGCTGTCGACGACGCTCAACGTAGGCAAACGCAACAGCGCCAATCAGAATCACCACGACCGCAACGATCATTTCCATTAGCGCCCCCCCCGTCTGCTCGGGTACAGGACAATGCCCGTGAAGATCAACGCAACGCTCAGGATGCTCAAGGCAATTCGCCAGACGAATGGAAACTTCTCGAAGAAGTAACTCGCCAAGCCTACCAAGACGATGCCCTTGCCCAGGTCAGTGACCGTCTTGGCAATAAACTCAATCTTCGAGTCTTGTCCTGGCTCCATCTGAGCTCAGTATTGCACCTCATCGAATCTCTGTCAAGGCCCCTGGGAACTTCGCTGGTCTACGCTGATGTGATGCCCCCAGCAACTTGGCAGCCGGGAGCAGCGACCTCTGCTGCTACCTCCCAGCCCCCAACTCCTAGCTCAGATATCGTCTGGGATCCCATCGTGTTGATCGAGCCCGTGGGCCGCGAGCCGGTCTACGACATCGAGGTGGACGGCACCCACAACTTCGTCGCCAACGGGATCATCGCCCACAACACCTACCTCAACGGCAACGTCGGCATCGGCACCGCCACCCCGGCCCAGAAGCTCTCGGTGGTGGGCACCGTGGAGTCCACCAGCGGGGGTTTCAAGTTCCCGGATGCCTCCGTGCAGGATACGGCCGTCACCTCGGTGCCCGGCTTCAAGCCGGATACGAGCGGGGCGCTCGCTACCAATCTCTCGAACTACTGGAACCTCAATGAGAGTAGCGGGACGGTCGCCACCGATGCCAAAGGGTCCAACGACAGCACCGTGACCAACGGCCCCACCTGGGTCGCGGGTAAACTGGGCAACGCCTTGAGCTTCGATGGAGTGAATGATTTCGTTGACGTGGCCCCCTCGGCCTTGACGAACTTCACCCTTACCGCCTGGATCAAACCCTCAGCGAATTCAGGAGCTAACCAGGGTATCCTGGATGGCGAGCTGTGCGGACAGGTCGATGACATGGGGCTGCGGATGACTACCACCGGCAAGCTGGAGTTCCAGCATGGCGACACGAGCGCCACAGCCCAGTTTGACTCCACGGCCACGCTTGCGCTGAACACCTGGACCCACGTGGCGGCGGTCCGGAACACCTCGGCTGGCAATACGCGACTGTACATCAACGGGGTCCTCGATAGCACGTTTACCAACGTCCACAGCCGGTCACTCGGCGGGGCAAATCCCACCTGCGACCCGTACCCCAATCGCTGGGCGATTGGTCATCTCTATCGTGGCGTTCAGCTTGGCAACACCGGCTTCACCGGTCTCATCGACGAAGTCGGCGTTTGGTCTCGGGCCCTCATCGCGGCAGAGATCACCGATCTCTACAACGCCGGAGCGGGGAATGCCTACAAGCGGGGTGCCACGATCGGGGGCTGGACGGATGATGGGATGGTGGTCCGGTTGAGCACGGGGAGTGATGCGGTGGGGATCGGCACCACCAGTCCGGCCGCCACCGCGCTCCTTGATCTCACCTCCACCACGATGGGTCTCCTCGCCCCCCGGATGACCACGACCCAGCGGGATGCGATCACGTCGCCTGCGGCCGGTCTGCTCCTCTACAACACCACCACCAACGCCTACAACGTCTACAACGGCACCAGTTGGGGGGCGGTCGGTGGCGGCTCCGGGGATGTCTTGACGACCGGCACCAACACCTTCACCGCGACGACCGCCAGCCCGATCAAGATCAAACCGTCCTCCGCACCGACCGCGGATACCAAGCTCTTCGACATGCAGGCCACGGGAGCAGGGACCACCAACTTCAGCGTGGATGCGGAAGGCGACCTGGTGGCGAACTCCCTGGATCTGACCACCCCCCTGCCAGATGCCGAGGTGGCCGACAACATCACCGCCTCGAGCTACCTCCCCCTGGCCGGGGGCACGCTGACCGGCAACCTGGTCATCCCCAACGCGGGCACCCTCGGCCAGGCCGCGGGGCCGCTGCTCACCTTCGATGACACCAACAACGAGCTGGAGATCACCGGGGGGAATGTGGGCATCGGGACGGCGAGTCCGGTCAGCCTCCTTGCCCTCCAATCAACCGCCCCATTCATCACGGGCCGTGGGGACAGCACCTCGGGCGGGTACCCCGCCCTTCGCGGCCAGCGTTCGGGCGGAACGTTAGCGTCCCCGACGGCTGTGACCAACATCGCGCTCCTTGGGCTTGAAGGCTATGGCTACGATGGCAGCGCCTTTCAACCCGGCGCGGCGCTGTACATCACCTCCTCGCAAACCTGGAGTTCCACCGCACGGGGATCCTACCTGCAGTTCTATACGGTTGATGATAACTCGACCACGCAGTCTGAACGAATGCGCATTACCCAATCGGGCAACGTCGGCCTCGG
>JAUYPJ010000128.1 GCA_030697665.1 Candidatus Omnitrophota bacterium | reverse complement strand
GAGCACGTCTCTGTGCCTCTGTGGAGTTCTGTGCCCTCTGTGGTGTGACCGGACGTTGTTCCGCAGCCTGTTAGAGAGGAGGTGGACGATGGACGCCATCGACCGCTTGAAGCGGGATCACACCATCCTCCGCGCGAAGCTCAGCGTGTTGGAGGGCGCCCTGCGGATGGGGCCGGAGACGTGGTTCGTGCTCCGGGAAGTGTGCCATACGCTCTCCCGCCAGCTCCAGGATCATATCAAACGCGAAGAGGGGTTGGTGCGGGCGTGCCAGGAGGCCCTGACGGAGGACGCGCTGACCCATCTGACCGTGCAACACAAGGACGAGCCTCAGCTGCTGCGGAGGGTCAACCGACTCTTCGTGGAGGATCACGGCCATTCCCTTGCAGCCGTCACGCCGGCCCTGACCGCGCTCATTCACGGGCTGCGCGCGCACATGGCGGAAGAGGAAGCGGGGCTGTTCCCGGTGCTCGAGCAAACCCCCGCCTCGAGGGAGGCGTCACTCGCACGAGCACCGGCGGTCACGTCGTCTGTCACGGAGGGAATGGCGGTCAACCGGGTGCTCAGGGAATTTCCCTCCACGAGACGGGTGTTTGACGGCCTGTTCGTGAACGTCCCATTCGAGGGCTGCGATTGTCTCGACGAAGTGGCCTGGCGACACGGGATGGAGACGCAGGATCTCATCGACAAGCTCGAAGCGGTGATCGCCTCGTGCGCCTGCGGAGGAGCCGCGGCCTCCGCGCAGACCGCTTGAGATGACCGGCCCAACGCCAAATACCTCAGCGCCTGCCTCCGTCTTGTGGGCGGTCATTGGCCTTCTCGGCATCATTGGGTTGACCGTCGTCTTCCTGACGGCTCCAGGAGAAGCGCTGCTGGGTCCCGGGCAATACGCCATCCGGGGCGCCCTGCATGGAACGGCGGCGGGACTCTTCATGGTGACCTCCACGATCGGCCTCTTTCAGGCCTACCGGATCTTCACCGGGACAGCCTGGAACATCGCCGAGCTCCAGATCGGCGGCGTGATCAACGCGGCGATGGCGCTTCTGACCATCATCTCCGGCAACTGGACCTACATTCCTTACCGGGCCGGTGGAGGACCCCGGAGCCACTTTCTGGAGGTCGGCCCGGAGATCCACAAGGTGTTTTTCGAGTTCAAGGAGTTCGCCGCGCTCTTCGCCTTCCCCCTCGCTGTCGTTGCCGCGTACTTACTCGTCCGCTATGGCCATGAGTTGCACGAGCGGAGGGGCTTGAGCACGGTCATCGCCGCTCTGCTGGTGTTGGTCTTCTTCTATTTCGTCGTGACGTTTGGGCTTGGCGCGGCGATCACAAAGCTCAAATCGGTCTAACAGGGTGCTGAAAAACCCTAGATGACACCACAGAACCACAGAAGCGGCACAGAAACACAGAGCGGTTCTCGACGAGCGCGTCTCTGTGCCTCTGTGAACTTCTGTGCCCTCTGTGGTGTGACCGGACGTTATTCCGCAACCTGCTAAACGGGGGCATGATGGCCGTCACGTCTTCTTCGACTCATCGACCGACCGGGCCGGCGGCTGCCGCGCTCCTCGCGGCGGGGCTGGGGCTGCTGGCGCTCAGCGTCTCGCACGTTCTCTCCGAAGCCTCGACCGCATTCAAGGACGCGATGCAGGCGCTGGGAAATGCCTGGATGCCGGGCGCGCCCGGCATCGGCCCGTACTCCGGGAAAGAAACGGTGGGCCTGCTCGTCTGGCTCTTGAGCTGGGCGTGCTTGCATGCGGCGTGGAGGAAGCGCGAGGTCAATCTGGTGGCGACGGGAGCGGTGATGCTCGCGCTGCTGGGTATCGCGACGACGATCCTGTGGCCTCCGGTGACCGGGTGGTTCGTGCACCATTGACGACGGATGCGACGGACGCCACTCAGGGGCTGGCCGCTGGGTCTCATCGCGCTCACGGGACTCATCGCCTGCCCTGCAGGATGGGCGGAGGACGGCAACCCGCCCGCGCCTCGCTCAGGCCCGTGGATCCGCGTGCCGGCGCATCTTCGACTCATCGGCAAGACGCACACGATCGCCGCCTCAAACGATCTCTCCGGCCCGGGCAGCAACGTCCCCAGCCTGGCCAACACCTACGACATGTCGCTCTTTGAATGGAACTGGGGCGGCCGGCAATCCACGTTCAATGGCGCCGGGATTACGACGAACGCCAACTTCCCATTGACCGAAGGCGAAGCCATCACCACCAACGAGCACCTCGGTCTGGCAGCGGATCTCGCCAAGGGCATCGAAGCGGGATTCCTCTGGCAGCTCTATGCGGCCGGTGGCAACCGGACCGTGGGCCGGGTCTTCGGCGAGGAGCTGCCGTGGGATCACTTCGACCGCAAGGATGGCCGCGTGGTGCAAGAGCACGTTTCAACCGATCTCTACCAGGCATGGCTCAAAGACACTGACGGACCGCTGACCTATCAGGTCGTGGGTGGCCAGCTCAAGGACCTAGACTTGACGCGCAAGGAGTTCAACTTCCTGAGGCTCGGCAGCTTGATCTACCGGCCACCGGTCACGAACGCCAGCTTCTTTGAGAAAGAAGACCGGAAGCTGGAATCCGGGCGCCATCCCTTGGCCGGAGCGGATGCCGTCGTCGAGTTCGCCTACCTCGACGGCAAGCAGGCGCATGGCGAAATCTTCCTGGGTCGAACCAAACCGACGCCGGTCCAGGAGATCGACCGGGACGTGGTCGGCACCCGATGGAGCGCCGACATCCTGGATGGGAATCTTGGGGTCTCGTACGTGACCGCGGAGGGAGAACGCAACCCCACCATTACCGGGGAGCGCCAATCGCTCTGGGCCCTCGATGGATCCTACCCGGTGGCGAAGCGGTGCGCGCTGTACGGCGCGTGGGCCAGAAGCGCCTACCATCGCAGCGGTCAGCTCAACGGCAACGCCTGGGTCGGAGGCGTCAGGCTCCTCGGACCGTGGAAGAGCGAATGGCGCGCCCAGTACCAGTGGCTCGACGAGAACTATGAGCTGATGGGCCACCACAAGACCGAGCACTATCCGACGAACTTCCACGGCGTGCAGACGACGCTCACTGTCCCCATCACGCACGGCTCCGTGAAAACCATTCTCTATCGCCTCCATCAACTTGACACGAACACGCGCGCCGGCGATACGATCTTCGGCGACTCCTATTTTCCCGCGCTGGCCGACTCCAAGCGGGGCGACATCACCGTCTACCGGGTCGGGGGCGACTACGACCTCGGCGCGCACCGTGAGGGGCTGCCGAAGCTCTCCGCCTACCTGGAGCAGGCGCTGTTCCAGAAGGACGCGCCCGATACGGCGAACAACGACATCGATAAGCGGGTGACGAACTGGAACCTGCTCGTGAGCCAGCCGGTCGCCAGGAACCTGAACGTCGAGGTCGGCTACCGCCTGGTCGCGGCAAGCGGCCGGTGGCAGGCGATGCGCTTCCACCACCGCCAGACCATTCCTGAGGTCGCGCTGAGCTACCGGCTCAAAGAACAGGGCAAGGATCGGCTCCGGCTCACGGCCCTCTACCACCGCTACGACTTCGTGGACAGCCTCGCCGCCTCAGCCGGCAACAACAACTATCAAGCGCATCAGATAGTCATGGAAGTGTATTGGGCGTTTTAGCAGGCTGCGGAAAAACGCCTCGCCACACCACGGATGACACGGAATCCCACAGAAACACAGAGAACTGCTCGTCGAGCAACGTTCCGTGTCTCCGTGGCGCTTCCGTGGTTCCGTGGTGTCATCTGGGGTTGTTCAGCAACCTGTTAGGGACAAGCGGTGTCGGGATGGGACTCCGTGTCTTGATGGGGGGGTGGGAGTTAGTTTGGCACCAATGAGAAGTCCAGCTGATAGACGTCCCCAGGCTGGACCTTGCCACCCAAGTCAATCTCCCGAAGTTGATACGGTGGTGAAGTGTCGGTGTATGGCAAGAACGCGCCATTCGTGCTGACCTTCAGATACCATAGCTGGACCAGCGGAGGGAATTCAGTTTTCACAGGCAAGAGATACCGACCAAAAGGATCTGTGACGACGACGGTTGTGAACCAGAGGCACTTCCTGGAGTCGACGGTACAGTCAAAGAACCCACCCACCTGCGAGAGATTGACTAAGGCGTTTGGAATCGGCTTACCTGTCATCCTGTCAGTCAACTGGCCGAAGATGGCCGTTTGGATTGGCTTTCTGTCCAGCATGACGTCGAGTTGATACCGCTTTCCTGCAGCGAAGGTGATTTCTTGAACGAATCGCTCATACGCGATGCCGTTGATCGCTCGGTCGTTCCAGAGGCCAACATGCGTGGTATCCGCAAGAACCCACACCCTTCGGGTTTGAGTCGGGCCTGACAGGGGAATCACGCCAAAAAATTCTCCGTCCGTATCTACGGTCCAGATTCGCGATTCCGGTTCAAACACTACATTGCTCGCGGGGAGCCGCTGGCCGGTTACGGCATCCCGGACAGAGCCAAAGACAAACGCTCCATAGGCGATTCTCTCAAGCACGAAATCGGCTGTGTAGGTCGTGAGGGGCTTCTCCAGGTTCACAAGCTTCGACTGCATCCCATAGGTGGGAGCCCCCGCGGGATTGACATTACGTTTCAGATCGACGACAGGTTTTGCGACGACGATCCGAGCGTACCGATGCTGGCTTGGGATGAACTCCGGCACCTTGATCGTCGCGTCATACTGGCCACGGAGATCGGTCTGCACGACCTGACGCAAACCCCAAAGGGCACGAGGCGAGTAGTCTTCCCAGCGTTGCTGAGTATCCGGGGTGCTGATGAATGATCCGACGACCTCAATCAGCACCCTGGCCCGTTTGACCGGTTGTCCTGACTTGTCGGTCACGCGCCCGGTCACAACCGCTTCATCAGCCGCCTGAACCTGGATTTGGACATTTGGGGTCGGCTGGCCAAAAGCGTACCGGACCCCAAGCTTCTCCCGCACCATTTGCCATTGGAAGTCGTAGAGGCCTGGCGTCTCCGGCGCGGTAATGGAAAAGAGGCATTCCACCGTCTGATTTGGATTGATCGGTTCGGTGGGGAGCGGGACACTACTCAAACCCCAGCGATCGTTGCCCGGTGGATTCTGTGAGCCTAAAAAATACGTGGTAAAGGTTTCTGAGTCCGTCTTCCATGACGTGGTGCCGGTATTCTTCATTGCGATGCGCACCTGAGCGGTCTCTCGGGTGGCCATGACCGACGGGACGGTTTGATCCACAAACACCGCGTCGTCTCCTCCCAGTCCCAGCCTCTTAATCGCTGCGAAGACTAGCGCCTCCCCTGCAACCGCGCTCAGGGCCAGAACGAGGGCCGTCATCTTCAACAGCCACGAGCTTCGCCGCTGTTCTTTCATGCTGGATAAAAAACCGGGCTGCCAACAAATTCCTTCGGCAGCCCGGCTGTCCTATGGTTTTTACTTAGGACCCGGTACTTTGCGACCCCTGCTTACACGGGGTGTGCCATTTCGGGAAACACTAGCGCCACTGTCAAGCGAAGTGTACCTGACTCGCGAAACGAGTGTCAAGGAACGCTCGCCAAGCCGCAACCACCTCGCACACCCTGGGGATGGCCGTGCGTGAATCGGAGAAGGATGATCTGCGTCATGGAACGCAGGCAGCGGAGGGGCTACTGTGGCATCAGCATTCGTGGATCCGGCGTTCCGGAGCAAGCGATGAACCGATACCACAGATGGCCCAATCACGCCCACGCTGAAAACCAGGGGGGCTCTTCTGCGCGGCCCCTCGCCATCACCGAGGAGATGCTCATTGAGCATATTGTGTCAGCCCATCCTGAGACGGCAGCGATCTTCGAGGCGTTTCAGGTGAATTGCGAGGCCGAGGCAGGCCGGTCGCTGAAGGAGTTGCAGGTCGTCCAGGACCTCGACGTGGAGGCGTTGAGGCTTGCGCTCAACCAGTCGTTGGGTGTCCACGACATCCGTGTGCCGGTCCCGGAGCTGTTGTGGGGATCCTCCTGCGACGGCATGATGGTCATCGACGGATCAAGGCGGGTGCTCGCCATCAACCCGACCGTGGAGCGGTGGCTCGGCCACCCAAGCCGAGAGATCGTGGGCCAACGCCGGTGCGGCGTCGTGTTTGCGTGCCAAGATCTCCACGGGGAACTGTTGTGGGACCACCCCGAGCGGTGTCCGGCGCTGCGAGCGATGCGCCGATTGAAGCCGGTCACCCTGACGGAGTACACGATCCGCGCCAGCTCAGGAGCGCGCATTCCCACCAGCGCGAGTTACACGCCGATCCAACCCCACCCCGGAGGACCCGTCTGGGCGCTGGTCGTGATGCGGGATAACCGCTTGCAGAAACGATGGGAGCGAGAGCTTCTCCATCGAGCAGCGCGCGATCCACTGACGGGACTGCCGAACCGAACCGTGTGGTTCACCGCGTGTGCCCGAGAGCTCACCCGGGCAGCCCGGCATCACCTGCCACTGGCAATCGCCATGGCGGACCTCGACGGGTTCAAGGCCTACAACGATGCCTATGGCCATCCGGCCGGCGACGAGCTGCTGAAGGCGGTTGCCGGCGTGTTGCAAGCCGGTCTTCGGGCGACGGAACTGATCGCGCGCTACGGAGGCGATGAGCTCATCCTCCTATTGCCCGATACGGATGCAGACGGCGCGATGGTGCTGGCCAGGCGGCTGTGTCAGACGGTTGCCCAATTCCCATTTGCCTCGGCGCAAGGGGACGGCCAGCCCACCTCCCCGGGACACGCTCAAGACCCTGCTCGCGCACAAACCGCTGGACCCGTCACGCTGTCCATCGGTGTGGCGGTGTTTCCAAGAGATGGGACCGCCGCCGAAGCGCTCGTGGCCGAAGCCGACCGTCGGTTGTTCGAAGCGAAGCGGCGGGGTCGCAACAGCGTTGTCGGATCCGCCCCCGCGGGTGAGCGGCGGCACCGCCGACGGATTGAGTTGGAAGTTCCGGTATGGCTGCGCAGCCCTGATGAGGGACCGCAGGCGCCGTGGCATGAAGGCCGGAGCAAGAACCTCAGTCCGGCAGGGGTGTTCTGCACCGTGCCCCAGTGGAGGTCCGTGGCGGTCGGGGAAGTCATGCGGCTCTCAATCCCCATCCCCCCCCAGAGCGGCAGCGCAATTTCCCCTTCTCGCGCCTGGCAGGCCGCGGACGGGTGGTGCGCATTGACGAGCTTGTCCGACGAGGGGAATCGAGCCGGAACGCCTTGGAGCTCGCCCTGGCGTTTGGAAACGACCTCATCGCCCTGGCTGCAGTTGCGGGCATGGCTCGGGAGAACGACTAGGACGTCATGGAACCAGAAGAGTAGAGCCGGCTCAACCCGAAGGCACCAGAGGGATGCGTCAGATCCAGCGCAGGACGTTGCAGGAGCCGCGGGTCGTCCGAAGCCTGCCAAGGGCGCAGGTATTCATCCAACGCAAGTTGCCCTCGGTTGCCGCTGAGCGGCCTCGTGGTCATTCCTTGAGGGACCGTGGCGGTTCGCCGATGAAACGCTGAGAGCAGAAACGGGAAGTTGGCGACGTTGAAGCGTTGGGGTGGGCTTGAGCATGAGGATGTGGACGCAATCCTGAGATGTCCGTGCGGGCGCGCGGTCAGTCCGGGGCTCAAGAAGAGGAGGCAGGAGTCATGGACGCGATCGCGCTCGCCGGCGTTGAACCGGCGCACCAGACGGACGCCATACACCGCCCAGACGGAGCCGTGGTGACTCTCGTGGGCCTGGTCGAGGGAGAGGTGTTGACGTATCTCGAAGAGCATGGCGCGGCGACGCTGCGCGGGCTGATCCGGGCGCTGGACTGGCCGGCTCCTTTCGTCACGATGGGCGTCGGAGCCCTGATCAGGCACGGGTTGGTAAAAGGCGTCCAGCACGATCTTGAGATCGTGCTTGAGCCTCAGTGTGAGCCGCGTCTCACGCCGGGATCTTGAAAGGGGTGATGGGCGATGTGGTGGTGGGAAATGATGAAGCGTAAGCAAATCGGAGTGCTCGTCAGCACGCTCACGATCGCCATGCTTAGCCCACCGACGTTCGCGATGGCAAAGACGATGGGAACGTCGCTCCCGGTTGAAGAAGCCACGCTGACGTTTGCGCCGGAGGTCCCGCCGCCGATTGCGCGCAGGAAGCCGGCGATCGTTCGGGTCCATTTGGATTCGGGTGTAAAGGTCATGGAGATGACGAGTGGGGCCAACTACCAGTTCTGGACGTTCAATGGCCATGTGCCGGGTCCGTTCATCCGGGCGCGGGTCGGCGATACGCTGGAGGTCCGTGTGACCAACAGCGACGCAAGCGGCATGCCCCACAACGTGGACTTCCACTCGGTCACCGGACCGGGCGGCGGGGCGACCGTCACCACCGTCGTGCAGGGAGAGGAGCGAGTCGCGTGGTTCAAGCTGCTGCATCCCGGCCTGTTCGTCTATCACTGCGCCGCACCACCCGTCATGGACCACATCGCCAATGGGATGTACGGCCTGATCCTGGTGGAACCCAAGCGCGGGCTGCCCGATGTCGAACGGGAGTTCTACGTCCTGCAGAGCGAGTTCTACGTCAAGGACGCGCCCGAGGGCGCGGAGGGCTTGGAGTTCTCCCACGAGCAGGGTCTTGCCGAGCATCCGCGGTTTGTTGTCTTCAACGGCCGCAAGGGCGCGCTGATTGGTGACGGGGCGCTGAAGGCGAAGACCGGTGAGCGCGTGCGGATCTACTTCGGCAACGTCGGCCCCAACCTCATCTCGTCCTTCCACGTCATCGGCGAGATCTTTGACCGGGTCTACCGGGAAGGGGATCTGGTCAGCTCCCCAGGCCGGAGCATTCAGACGACGCTGGTGCCTGCTGGCGGCGCGACGGTGGTGGAGTTCGGCTTGGAGGTGCCAGGCACCTACACGTTAGTGGATCATGCGATCTTCCGCATCGAGAAAGGCGCGGTGGGCTACCTGTACGTCGAGGGAGCCCCGCGCCATGACATCTACATCTCCCAGGATGAGGTCACGACCTGTCCCGGATGCCTCGTCCATCCGTAAGCCATATCCACGACTGACAATCGGAGAACAGCTCAATGCCCTATTCCAAACAGCCTGACGTGCAATATACGATGCGCTACTGCGCCCTCCTGAAGCGCGAGGTGCGAGTCGTCTTGATGCAGCAACCGGATGGGGGTGGGCGGTTCGTGAGATGCCTTGATGAGGAGAAAGCCTGCAGATGTGGTGGGCACCGCTGCCCGGTGAGCGCAGACGAGCGTCAATGGCCGTACCACTTCCGGTGGCTGTAAAGGCGAAGGGCATTCATGGAGTTCTTCGAGGCAATCCACGCCCGGCAATCCATCCGGAAGTTTCAGGACAAGCCCGTTGAGGTCGACACGCTGATGAAGATCCTTGAAGCGGCCAACCGGGCGCCGTCGGCTGGAAACCTCCAGGCCTATCAGATCGTCGTGGTGCAAGAGCCCGCCGTGAAGGCGCGTCTGGATGCCGCCTCAGGCCATCAAGGGAGCCTCGCAGAGGCCCCGGTCGTACTGGTGTTCTGCGCGCACCCTCAAGAGTCTGCCACGCGATACGGCTCGCGAGGGGAGGATCTCTACTGCATCCAGGACGCCACCATTGCCTGCGCCTACGCCCAGTTGGCAGCCACCGCGTTAGGGCTGGCGAGCGTCTGGATCGGCGCGGTGTTTGAGCCGGAGATGGTCAGAGACGCCCTTCGGCTTGGGGGCAGCCAGTGGCCCATCGCGCTCCTTCCTTTGGGATCTCCCGCCGAACAGCCACCGCGTCAACCCCGACGGCCCCTCCAAGAGACCGTCCGGTGGATCGCATCACCCCGGTAGTAGTGTCCTAACTTCCCTCTTGACACCACAGAGGCCACAGAAATCCACGGAGACACGGAGAAAACCTCGACGGGACGTTTCCGTGCTTCCGTGGCGCTTCCGTGGTTCCGTGGTGTGAACGAGCGAATTAGGACATCCCGGCAGAAGGCTTGACTTTTTCCCGCAGACGCGAAACAATCTTTCTCCTCTCCTCCGACGACATCACCACGACCCCGCCATTGCGCCACGGCCTTCGGCCGTGGGCGGCATGGTGGTGCAGCACCCACTGGGTGGGCGGGATGTCGCCCCCATCGGGGCGGAGTTTCCGGTGCCACGGGCATGCCCGCCCTGCACCAGAGCGGTGCAGGGCCCTTGGAGCTCCACACACGACCATGGCGACGTATCATCTCAACGCGGACGATTTCGTGATCGAGCAGTACCACCAGGGGCGGCCGTTCGCCAGCTTCCTGCCCGGCATCGCCGGGACGCGGGGCATCCCCCTGTGGGCGTTCTATGTCAACCGGGGCCAGGCGATGGCGGGCTTCGGCATCCAGGACAAAGACCACCCGATCATGGAGTTCCTGCCGGCCAACCGCGCCTACCGGACGGTGCCCCTGCAGGGATTCCGGACCTTCATCAAGCTGCTGACGAGGCGTGGTGAAACGTTCTATGAGCCGTTCCAGCCGCTTCCCCGAACCAATGGGGCGAAGGGTTCGGCGGCTCCTGTGCAGCGGATGCGTATCCGCATGCACGATCTCGCATTGGAAGAGCTTCACCCCGCCCTCCAGCTCGACGTCCATGTCCACTACTTCACCATTCCCAACGAGCCCTTTGCCGCGTTGGCGCGGGTCCTGACCATCCGCAATCGTTCCCGCGTGGAACGCCGGCTCGACGTGGTGGACGGCCTGCCGATGATGGTCCCGTACGGGATGTCCGACCGGTTCCTGAAGCAGATGAGCCGCACCCTCGAGGCCTGGGTCGCCGTAGACAACTTGGATCGCCGCGCCCCATTTTACCGGCTCAGGGTGGAGCCCCATGACCGCGCCGAGGTGGTGCCGATCCAGAAGGGCCATTTCTATGTCGGCTTCGTCTCGGCGCGCGGCGCGGTGCAGCCGCTTGCGCCGATCGTAGACCCCGCGCTCGTCTTCGGCCTCCGGGAAGATTTCTCATCCCCTGAGGCGTTCCTCGCGCGGGGCTTCCACGTCCCCGCTCGCCAGCGGCCATCAGAGAAGACCCCCTGCGCCATGGGCTTTGCGCGCATGGTCCTGCCGCCGCAACAGGCGTGCCAGATCGTCTCCCTCTATGGCCATGCGGAGAGCCTCGAGCAGCTCAATCGGCGGCTCGCGGCGCTGCGCGATCCCGAGTTCATCGCGCGGAAAGCACGGGACAACCGCGCGCTCATCCAAGGGCTCACCGAGCCGATGGCTACGACGAGCCGCTTCCGGTCGTTCGATGCGTACTGCCGCCAGACGTTTCTTGACAACGTCCTGCGCGGGGGGATGCCGGTCACCCTCAACGCCTCATCCAAGGCGGGTCAGCGCAAGGTGTTCTACATCTATGCCAGAAAACACGGCGATCTGGAACGGGACTACAACTACTTCGTGCTGCCCGCCACCTACTACTCCCAGGGCAACGCCAATTACCGGGACGTCAACCAGAATCGCCGCAGCGACGTCTGGTTCTATCCACAGATCGGCGACCGGAACATCGTCGCCTTCTTCAACCTCATCCAGCTCGACGGCTTCAACCCGCTGGTGGTCACCGGCACGCGCTACGTCGCCACCGACCAACGGGCCGTCCCCGCCGCCGCGCGCGAGCTGCTCAGCAAGCCGTTCACCCCAGGGGAGCTCCTCTTGCACCTGGAGCGGCGGCGCATCAAGCTGACGGAGCCGCCTGCAGCCTTCCTGGCCCGCATCCTGGACACCGCCCGGGAAATCGACGAGGCCGAGCACAGCGAGGGGTTCTGGACCGACCACTGGACCTACAACCTCGACCTCGTGGAGAGCTACCTCGCGTTGTATCCGGAGCGCCTGCGGGAGTTGCTGCTGGAGCGGCGCGTCTTCACCTTCTATGACAACCCGTACATCGTGGTCCCGAGAGCCCAGCGCTACCGCCTCGTGCACAACGCCGTGCGCCAGCTCCACGCGGTCCAGCGGGATGCCGAGAAGGCCGCGTTGATCCAGTCGCGCCATGAGGCGCCCCACATCGTCCGGGCCGACTTCGGCAAGGGGTCGATCTACGCCACCACGCTGATCGTCAAAGTGCTGGCCATCATCGTCAACAAGCTGGCTTCGCTGGATCCCTACGGCATGGGGATCGAGATGGAGGCGGACAAACCGAACTGGTCCGACGCCCTGAACGGCCTGCCGGCGCTGATGGGCTCCTCGCTGTGCGAGACGTTCGAGCTGAAGCGCTGGATCGTGTGGCTCCTCGCCGCGCTGGATCACCTCCGGTGGAGCCCCACGAGCAGAGCCCGTGGCACCGGAAACTCCGCCCCGATGGGGGCGACATCCCGCCCACCCATTGGGTGCTGCACCACCATGCCGCCCACGGCCGAAGGCCGTGGCGCAATGGCGGGGTTGAAGGACGCGGCTGCCCTGATGCTGCCGGAAGAGCTGTGGGGATTCCTGACTGAGCTCCCGGAGCTCCTCCATGCGGACACACAGACCTACTGGGCGCGCAGCGCGGAGGCGAAAGAGCGGTTCCGGGCTCGGGTGCGGCTGGGTCTGTCAGGGAAGGAGCGGGGGCTTGCGGTCTCAGAGGCGCGGACATTCCTCACGAAGGCGCTGGCGAAAGTCGAGCGGGGCATCCACCGCGCGTATGACGGCGCCCAGGGGCTTTACCACACCTACTGGTACTACGAAGTGACGGCCTACGACACGGGCGGCGGGGAGCCGCCGGTCATCACCCCCACGCGCTGGGCGCAGCGGGTGCTGCCGCCGTTCCTGCAAGGGGCGGTTCATGCGTTACGGGTCGAAACCGATCCTCGTCGAGCGAAGGCGTTGCATCGCGCCGTCAGGCGCAGCCAGCTCTACGACCGAAAGCTCCGGATGTACCGCGTCTGCGCTTCTCTGGAGCAGGCCCCGGAGACGATCGGCCGGTGCCGGGTGTTCAGTCCCGGGTGGCTTGAGCATCAATCGATCTGGCTCCACATGGAGTACAAGTACCTGCTGGAGCTGCTCCGGGCGGGGCTGGCCGAAGAGTTCGCCCGCGAACTGCTCAACACGCTGATCCCGTTCCAACCGCCGCAGCGCTACGGCCGCAGCATCCTCGAGAACAGCTCCTTCCTGGTCAGCAGCGTCTACGCCGATCCGCGCCTGCACGGCGCCGGCTTCGTCGCCCGACTGAGCGGGGCGACCGCCGAGTTCCTCCAGATGTGGCTGTGGATGACGGCGGGGCGCCGGCCGTTCTTCCTGGACGACCAGGGTCAGTTACACCTCAGGTTGGCGCCGATCCTGCCCAAGGAGCTCTTCGACGCCTCGGGCCGCTTCACGTTCCGCTTCCTGGGACAGACCACCGTCACGTATCTCAACCCCACGAAGCGCTCCACGTTTGGCGCCGGAGGAGTTGGGCCTCGGACCATCCGGCTGCACCCACGGCAAGGCCAACCGGTCGTGCTCAACGGCGAGGTCATCCCACCGCCCTATGCCGAGATGGTCCGTCAAGGGCGGATGGCGCGCATCGACGTCGAGCTGGCGCCCATCACGCGGCGCTGACCGGACCACTGAACCACGGAAGCGCCACGGAAGCACGGAAACGTCTCCTCGAGAACTTCTCCGTGTCTCCGTGGAATTCTGTGGCCTCTGTGGTGTGAACCAGGAAATTCCGGCACGACGCGCTTTGAAGAAGACGACCCGCATCAGGTACACTTGGAGCGTCATGGACGCCCAGTGGTCCTACCTGACCGATCTGCTGATCGAGCGCCTCCGGGGCCGGATGAGCCTCATCCAGCCCGCCGAGGAGCGACGACAGCTCGTGGCCGGCGCGCTCGAAGCACTCTACCGAGAACGGGGGCAGGACCACCTGCCCGAGTTCGCCACCGAAACCTCACGCCAGGAGTTCCTGCGCGCCTTCCTCTCCTACGACCTGATCGAAGAGTTCCTCGCCGACCCGTCGGTTGAAGACGTCATGATCAACGCGACCGAGCCGATCTTCGTGCACAAAACCGGGATGGGCCTCGTGAAGACCGAGCGGCGATTCGCCTCCATCGGCGACGTCACGCGCCTCGTCAACAAGTTGATCGTCTTCGCGGGCCGCGCCGAGCTCGACCCCATCAACGACGTGGAGCTGGCTGACGCCCGCGGCCGCGTCAACATCATCAGCTCGCCGTTCGGCCCGCAGATCACCATCACCCGCGGCAAGCCGAACCCGCTCACGATCCTCCAGCTCATCGAAGACGGCATGCTGCCCTATGAGGCCGCCGCGCAGTTGTGGCTCTACGTCGAGGGGTTCCGGGTCAGGCCGGCCAACCTCCTGATCGCGGGGGGGCCGGGCGCCGGCAAGACCACGCTGCTGAACGCCCTGCTGAGCTTCATCCCGCCGCGGGAGCGGCTCGTCACCATCGAAGACACCCTGGAGCTCAACACCGGCTGCCTGGAGAACTGCTCCCGGCTGGAGAGCTGCCGCCGCGTCAAGATGGACGCCCTCGTCAAAAACAGCCTGCGGATGCGGCCCGAGCGGATCGTGGTGGGGGAGGTCCGCGGGGTCGAGGCGCAGGACCTGATGACGGCGGTCAACCTCGGGAAATACTGCATGAGCACCGTGCACGCCTCCTCGGCGCGCGAGACGGTCCTGCGCCTCCAGCATGAGCCCATGCACGTGCCGCCGATCCTCGTGAGCCTGCTCGACGCCCTGGTCGTCCTCAGGAAGCTGAACGTCGAGGGCCGGGTGGCGCGGGTCGTGGCGGAAGTGGTGGAGGTGGCGGGTCTTGAGCAGCAGGTCGTGCTCCTCTCGCCGATCTGGACGTACGAGCAAGAACGCCACCGACTCGTCGAATCCTCGCCCAGCAGCGTCTATCGAGACCGCCTGGCGCTGGAGTCCGGCCGAAGCGCCGTGCAGATCATGGAAGAAACCAGGCGGCGCGCCGAGGTGTTACGACGGATGCATCAGGTGGGACGCTTCACGACCATCGAGGCGGTCACGCAGTGCTGCCAGCTCTACAGCGATCACCCCGAGCAGGCGCTCGCTCAACTGGAGCGCTAGTGCTCCGTCCACGGACGTGGACGGAGCAGTCGATAGTCCGTAGTCCATAGCAAACCCTGCATTGTAGCCCTCACTGTTTCGTCTGACTATCGACTATGGACTATTGACTATGGACTACTTCCCATCGTCCGTTTCCGTAACACGAAGTCCGCGAGGGCGGTGTCCCGCTGCGCGGTGACACTCACCCTTCTCCTGCCTGAGGAATAGCCTGATGTCGTCGCCACCACGACATACGTCCCAGGCGAGAGGCCGGTGAAGGCGTACAGCCCGTCGGCATCCGTCGTGGTGCTCCGCGGCGGGAGCTGGCCCGGCACCAGGGTGACGGTGGCTTCCGCGAGGTCCTGACCGTCGGCGGCCTTCACCTTCCCGCCGATCGTCGGTGAGTAGAGCGCCGTCAGCGCGGTCCGTGGCGTGACGCGATCCACCTGCCCCTCCTGTCGTTCAACGCTCACGAGCCCCCACCACTCTTCGTTCGCGAACCCATCAGGCAGCGCCGAAAGGTTGAAGCCGCCATCGTCATGCAGGGACAGATGGGCCGCCAGAGCCTCCGGAGGAAAACCTTTGTCCTTCCACCACTCGTCGCTGTAGGCCATGACCGTCGCGCCGACGCACCGGGCCCTTGCGCGGAAGATCTCCAGCCATCCCTTGACGTCGTAATCGACCTGCGCCGCCTGATCCTCTTGGTCCCGCGTGGTATCCCAGGCGTCGATCCCATACTCCGAAATCCACAGCGGTTTCTTCGTCTTGGCCGTGTAGGAAGAAAAAAACGGCGCCCAGCTCTTCCCCCGATAGGCGTTGATCCCGATGAGGTCCACGTAGCTCAGGTGCGCATCGTCCGACGCCAGATCAGGTGTACCGATCGTCTCGAGGTCCGCCTCCACGATCGCCACCGGGTGGTAGGTGTTGCCTTCCGCCTCGTAGGCGACCTTTGCGAGCGCGTTGGCAAACTGATACCACCGCCAGTCGTAGCCGTTGACGAAGTTGTTCTCGTTGCCGATCACCCACATGAGCAGGGCCGGCTCAAACCGATACCGCGTGACGTAGCCTCGGAACTCCTCCGTGAGCCGCTCTGTCGCCCACGTATTGGAGAACGCGATCTGATACGGGATCCAAAACCCGGCGCAGACCTTCATGCCAAACGGCTCGGCGCCGTCATCAAGGAGCGCGGTGTTGTCATACGTCCGCTCGATGCGATAGGTCTCACCCTCAACCCACTCCCGCCGCGCGAGGTCGAAGCGACCCCACACCCGGACGGTGTTGACGCTCATCTGCGCCAGGAGGGGAAAGTCCCGTTGCACGATCGGCTGGGTGTAGGGCTCGTAGTCCCCGAAGCCAGCATCCGGCGTCTGGCCGATGGGCGTGGGCGCGTAGCCCACGCCTTTGATGAGGTATCGCTTCCCATCGACGAAGAGGGCGCCATTCTTGATCCTCACCGGCCCCTGGCTGATCGGCTTCACGAACGTACTGGGGGCCGGACGATAGGTGGGATCGAATTCAAACTGGAGGTCATCCACGAACACCGTCTCTGTGGCATGGCCTGATCTGGGATCGTCAAACACAAAGGTCACCACCGTGGCAGGCACAGGCTTCGAGGTGTCCAGCCCGAACGCGGAGAGCGGAATGACGCAGGTCTGCCAGTCGCTTGGCCGATCGGTGGGCGCCGGAATCTGCGCGTACGCTGAGACGCGCACGGGGGTTGACTGGACGGCACCATTGTCGATGCGCACCCCGAAATCTTCGCCGCCCACCTGCCCTTTCACGCGGAATGCCAGGTACCGATACGCTGAAAGATCGAAAGATTCCCCGGGCAGCGACAGCGCGCTGTACCAGTACACGTCGTACGGTCGATCCTCCCAGGTGAGCTGGAGGTGGCCCTCGCGGTCGGTGACCACGACGAAGTTGCTCACCTGCAGCGCATCGTTGTAGCCGCTCGTATAATAACCCAGGGCGTTGGTGTGGAAGGCGACGTCGCCGAGCTGGGTCGGGCACGGGCCAGGCCGACACCATAGCGGATCGCCCGCCTGCTCATGGTAGGGGTTCAGCACCTGGTCTTTCGTGAAGGCGTTGAGACCTGAAAAGTCGTCGATCGGGAGGGTCAGTGGCTCCTCCGCAACAGCCGCGAGAGGAGATGCGACACCCAGCACCACGGAAAGGAGCAACCACCACGAACGGAGCACCCGTCTTGGCATTGTTCAGCAAGTATACCTGAGCTGAATGGCAGGCGACAACGCGCCGTCACTGGTCGTGTTTCATCTTGAGTGTGACGCGGATTTGCGCGGATGTGATCCGCGGATATCCGCGGATTCATCTGCGGTCATCCGCGTCAAACTGAGACATGACCCAGTTACTGGACGGTCACACGCGTCATCACCTGATCGGTCAGGGGGCGATCCTGCGCGTTGCGCTCCACCGCCACGATCCGTTCGATGGCCTCCTGGCCTTCGACGACCCGCCCGAAGATGGCATGCTTGCCGTCCAGCCAGGGGGTCGCGGCGAGGGTGATGAAAAACTGGCTGCCGTTGGTGTTCGGGCCCGCGTTGGCCATCGACACGACCCAGGGACCGTCGTGGCGCAGGACGGGCGAGATCTCATCGGCGAAGGTGTAACCCGGTCCGCCGCGTCCTGTCCCCGTCGGATCCCCGGTCTGAACCATGAAATCGGGGATCACGCGGTGGAAGATCACGCCGTCGTAGAACCCCTTCCGCGCCAGCGCGATGAAGTTCTCCACCGTCTTCGGCGCCTGCTCCGGATACAGCTCAATGATGATCGTCCCCTGGGTCGTTTCAATCGTCGCGCGCGGCCGCGCGGACTCAGCCCCTACCGTCGATGCCATGGCTCCCACCCCCATCAGTCCCGCGATTCCCCAACATCCCAGATGCCTCATCTTGCCCTCCCCCGTTGCTCCGTCCACGTTGACCTGCGTGGTCCAGCGTTGCGCCCTCGTCCGGTCGGACGGAGCAATCTGCTACTCCCACGCATCCCGCCTGACCTCACGACGAAGCGACTTCTTCTCGGCGACAAGACGCTTCTCGCGCAGCAGCCTCGCCTTCACCCGCTCCGAGCGTCGGCGCCGCTGTTGACGGATCCGCGCGAGACGCTGCGCTTCGGCGTGGAGCTGTTCGCGGCGCTGCGCCTCCAGGCGAGCCAGCAGCAGCCGCCGGGCGAGAACACGATTCATCGCCTGGCTGCGCTCCTGTTGGCAGCGCACTTCTATGCCGCTGGGACGATGCCGCAGGATGACGCAGGTGGAGACCTTGTTGACGCGCTGGCCCCCGGAGCCGCCTGAACGGACGAAGCGCTCCTCCAGATCATCTTCCCGCAGCCCCACCCGGCCCATTAGCAGTCCATAGTCAATAGTCCATAGTCGATAGTCAGACGAGACCGTCAGGGCTACCACGCATGGTTGGCTATGGACTACGGACTATCGACTGCTCCGTCCACGTCGGTGGACGGAGCCCTAGAATGGCACGTGAACGCCGCCGATGATTGACCGCTCCCGCTCGTCTTTTCCGAGGCGCAGAAACAGGCGCGCATCGCCAAGGAGCGTCCGACTGAACACCACCGCGAGGCCCAGCCCTTCACGCCGGCTGTTGCGCAGCGCCACCGAGATTTGATCGCGCGGGCCGAGGGCATAGCGTCCCTCGAACCGCATCGTCCCGACGCGGCCGTCGGCGTAGGGGATCTCGAACGACACCGACAGGTCCCGATGGACCTTCCACGTCCCGAAGAGCGTCAGCCGCTGTTGCTGGGCGCGTCCACCGGAGGAGCCGACGCCCACCTGGTAGACGATGCGGCCGTCGCTGGCCAGGAGCGAGGGGCTCTGAAGGCTCGCCCGGAACTCGAAGACCGAGTCGGAGGAACCCTCCAGCCGGTACACCAAGCGGTCAGCCCTGGTGATGTCCCACCGGCCTTCGAAGATGAGCGTCCGTTCTTCCACATCGCGTCGGCGTCCCGCCCGCCGGCGGTAGCGGTAGAACAGCTCGTGGCGCCTGCCCACGCCCCACCCGCCCTGGAACGTCAACCGGTCCTGAGTCCCGTCCGCCTTCTCCACGAGGAAGGTTAGGCGATTGTGCGCATCCGCCTGCCACCGGCCGGTCAGGGTGATGCGTTGGGACGTCCGAAGCGATTCATCTTCGCTGTGACGCAGGGCAAAACCCAGGGCGTGGGCCTCGACGCCGGCAATCGTCCCCTTCAGGTACACCGTCTGCCGCCGGGGGCCACCCGCCTCATGGACGATCAACGCCAGCTCATGGGTGGGGGTCAACGCCCACGTCCCATCGAGCGTCGTGGCGTGCGGTCCAGGAGATCCGGCAGGTCCTGCAGGGGAATCCACGGAGTAGAGCAGCCGGTTCTTCGCATCCGCGCTGAGGCGCCCCTCGATGACCCGCGTAGGCCGGAGGAGATCGCGCGGATCGGTCAGGACGAGCCGGTTGTCCTTGTCAAACGCGTACCGGACGGATGCGGTCGACACGCGGTGCCTGGACAACCGTTTCTTGACGCCTCTGGGAAGAGGTCTCGTCGCGTCGCTCACTCGTCACTCGCTACTCGTCACTCGCTTAGCGCGGGAAGGCCTCCCGCAACCCCCCGTCGACGGTGAGCATGCACCCCGTCGTCTTGGCGGCGCGCTGCGAGATGAGAAAACAGACCGCCTCCGCGACATCCGCGGGCAGGACCTTCGCCTTGAGGAGGTTGCGCCCTTGGTAGTAGGCTTCGAGCCGGCTTGGAGGCAAGTGGTAGGTCCTGGCGCGATCTGCGGCGATCGCCTTCCAGAGACCGGAGCCTTCAAAGACGCCGTCCGGGTTGATGATGTTCACCCGGATCCCGAACTCGCCGTTCTCAATGGCCAGCACCCGGGCCAACTGGGTCTGGGCCGCCTTGGCGGCGCTGTACGCGCCGAACTCCTTGCCCGGCGCGGTCACGTTCTTCGAGGAGATGAAGACCAGCGCCCCGCCCAGCCGCTGGGCCCTGAGCCGGCGGATAGCCGTCCGGGCGACGAGGAAGTGGCCGGTCGCGTTGACCGCCAGGCTCCGCTCCCAGTCATCCTGATGGAGGCGGTCGATGGCCGCGACGGTGGCGACGCCGGCGTTGGAGACGAGAAAATCGATGCCCCCGAAGGCCCGCGCCGCCGCGTCAAAGGCCCGCTCGATGCTGCCCTCATCGGTCACGTCCATCACGACCCCGAGCGCGCGTCGCCGTCCCGCCCGCCGGTTGAGCGCTTCCGCAAGCTGCTCCACCGCCCGCCGGCTGAGGTCCGTCACCACCACAGACGCCCCGCGATCCACCAGCATCTGGGCGATGCCACGCCCGATCCCGCCCGCGGCCCCCGTGATCAGGCCGATCTCCCGCGACAACTCCGCCTCAGGAGGGGCGAGGGAGAGCTTATAGAGCTCAAGCGGCCAGTACTCCACCCCGAACGCCTCCCGCTCGGACACCGAGGTGTAGCGCCCCACGCAGGCGGCGTTGCGCATGATCGCCATCGCGTGCGTGTAGATCTGCGCCACCATCGCCGCCTCCGTCGCATCCTTGCCCGTCGTCAGCATCCCCACGCCGGGGATGAGGATGACCCTGGGGTACGGGTCCTGCAACGCCTGGCCCGCTCGACGGTGCTTCAGGACGTATCGCTGATGCGCGGCGGCGTAGCGCTCGACCTGCCGGACGACGTCATCCGGCGAGCGCTCGGTCGCGGCTCGCGCGCGCGTCTCGATGATGAGCGGGAGCCGCTTGGTGCGCAGCATGTGATCCGGCGTCGCCGGCCCGATGCGCGCAAGCGTTGGCATGCGCCGGGCGTTCACAAACTCCAAGACGTCGGGGGTGTCCAGGTAGGCCACGCACGCCTTGCGCCGGCGGCTGACGGCCCCGCGGATCGCGGGCAGCCATCGGCGCAACAGCGCCATCCGCTCTTCGGGTGGACGCGTCGTCCACCGCCTCGACGACCACCGGACGCGCCGGCGCTGACGCGCAAAAAACCGCTCGGCCGCCGAGACGTACCGGATCGTCCGCTGATAGCTCGTCTTCCCGTCAGGGCCCCACGTGATCAGGCCGTGCTGCTCCAGCACCGCTCCGTGCGCCGTCGGCCGGCGCCGGTAGGCCTCGAAGACGCGCCGTGACAGCGCAAAGCCCGGCTGGAGATACGGGATCCACAGCAGCTCCGGACCCAGGACGCGGCGCACCAGCGCCTGGCCGTGGCGCGTGTTGGCGAGGGAAAGGATCGCATCGGCATGGGTATGATCGATGTTGCGCTCCGGGAGAAATGCGTGCAGCAAGGTCTCGATGGACGGCCGCGGCGCCTTCGGATCCACGAGGCAGCGCTCCAGGAAGCGCACCATCTCCTCGTCGCTCATCCGCCGGCGCGTGGTCAAGTGCCGAAGCGCGTCGAGCCGCAGCGGCGCGAAGTGGCGGGCCTGGCACCCCTTGAGGTCCGACCCGCTGCCCTTCACCCAGAGCACCGTGTGCGCCCGACCGAACAGATCCGGCTCCTCAGCCTTCGTGGAGGTGTTCCCTCCTCCGAACAGCCCAAGGCTCGGTTCGTCTCCAATGAGCCGTGAACGATAGACGAGCGCCTCAATGGGGCTCAGCGTCTGGAGCGCGCCATCCAGCCAGTGACTTTGCATGAGGGCAGGACCGATGGGCTATTAAAACCCCAGGCATTGCGGATTTTGGATTGTGGATTGGATGTTGTCAATCCGCAATTCGCAATCGGCAAACCGCAATGTGAGGCGGTTTTGACATGCGTTCTACTCGGTCAGGATCTCCACGGCGCTGTCGAGGTTCACCACGGCGATCTCGATCGCTTCCGCCTCGGGGCTGCGCTTCGCGCGTTCTTCCTTGGCGAGCGCCTTGAGCCGTTCGAGCATCGCCTTCAGCTCTTCGCCGAGTTGACGGGCCTCCGGGGTCACCATGGTGGGCATTATACCAAAACACGGCAGCCGATTCGGCTGCCGTGTTGGTGGAGCCCCACGGGCAGAGCCCGTGGCACCCAAGACCACGCCCCGCGTGGGGCGACATCCCGCCCACCCGCTCGCTGGCGCAACCCCGAGGGGCCCACGGCCATAGGCCGTGGCCCGATGGCGGGGTCTTCCCTTCAGAAACGCAGGGGATCAGGCGTGATGAACCTCCCGACGACGAAGCGGGTGGCGTCCATTGCCGTGGGGGACATGCTCCGCAACCCACTCCGTGGCCGCGTCGCGGACCTCCCCGGCCTTCGCAATCAGGACTCGCTGGGTCTGCCCCAGCCGACGCTGGAGCGCGCGCTGGGCCTGGCGGGCCTTCAACGCCAGACGCCGTCGTGTCACCTGGCCTGAAGCCGGCGCATAGAGCAAGCTGAGCAAGCTCCCTGCCGCCGCCCCCAAGGTGAAGACAGCCGCCGCCTGGAAGATCCCTCCCCGCTGACGAATCTCCTTCATCCTCCCGCCCTCCTCCGATTGTGTTGATGACGCCGATGACGCAGGCGGGACTCCGCTCCCGCCCCATTGCCCATCCATCGTGACAACCATCGCTGCGCCTGCCGAGGCAGGCGTACCACCTGCCCGAGCGTCTTCGAAGCGGTGTCGTAGGTCTGCCGGACGAACGCTTCAGCCTGTTCCGTCGCCTCGCTGGCGCGGAGGAGCAGCCGCCCTCCCTGCCGGAACGCCTGATGCGCTTCCCGAAGCGCTTGGTCGGCCGCCGGGAGAAGGCGGTTGATGCGTCTGAGCGTCTGACGGACCTCGTACGCCACCACCACGCCCGTCACCGTGATGATGAGGAAACAGACGCTGACGAGGCCGAGGAGCGCAAACGTCAAGGGGGTGGAAGGCATCAGGCACACGCTCTGGGGAAGAACCGACGCGCAAGAAGGGAAGGCTGCGGGAGGAGAAATCCCCGCGTTGAGGAATGGCCTTGCGTGGTCATCGCACACTCTTTCGGTAACCCTGCCGCCCTCCGGGCGGAGTTGACAGTGGGCAGTTGACAGTTCACTGTACACTGGTAACTGTTCACTGCCCGAAGGGCCAGTGGCTTTGCGTCCCTCGATTGCTCGAGGTTTGCCTTTGTCGAGAATGTCAATCGATCTCTGACCGCGCGATCACCGATGAAAAACGCACTTCAGGAGAAGTGTACCCGACCTCGTGCGGAAACGTCAAGGCCCCTAGTGCTCCGTCCACCTTGAGTTGCGTCGTTGAGCGACCCGCAGCTGTGGTGATCCTCGCAGGGCGTGGACGGAGCAGTCGATAGTCCATAGTCCGTAGTCCACAGCAACCAACGCATTGCCGCCATGGTGGTGTCGTCCAACGATCGATTCTCGACTATGGACTATTGACTACGGACTGCTTCGACAGGATTGACCGCTGGACCCCTCATGGCAATCCTGTCGAAGCACTAGGGCTCCTCTTGAGGATGGGGCGTCTTTTCGAGCGCTTTCTGCAGGAACCCCTCGAGGAGATTCCCGACCGTCGTCACGATCAGCTTGGAGGCCACGTAGTCGACATCGGGCAGCACGGCGAGTTGTGGCGCGCGGCCCTGGATGGTGACGGGGATCTCCATCCACCCCTGCGCATTCGCGAGTCCCTGCAGCTCATGCACGCCCTTGATGAGCGCAGCGGACAGCGCAGGCTCAATGCGCAACGTCGAGCGGATCTGCACCGACCGATCCAAGCCCACCCGTCCGCTGCCGGTGAGCTCGAAGGCGTCGGTGCCAAGCTCCAGCGCATCGAACCGCAGCGACCCGTCCTGCAGCTGGAACGCGACGTCGAGGGGGGCCAGCAACGTGTCGGTCGCCTCCAGCTTCTCCCGATACAGATCCGGCAGGCGGGCTTCCAGCGCCTCCACCAACCCGGGCAGGATCGAGAGTCGGCCGAACACCTCGCGCAGGACGTTGAGGTTCGCGATCTTCGGCTGGGCCAGCGCCAAGCGACCGCGCCCTGACAGCGCGCGGCTGAGCTGTTGCGGATCGAGCGTGGGCACGCGGCCTTCCAGCGTCCCAGTGAGCTTCCCTTCCAGGCGCGGCTCATCAGCACGCGCAGGCGCCAGCACCTGCTCCAGCGAAAAGTCCGTGATCGTCGCGGTGACCTGCTCCACGGAGCCTGTCTGCGTCTCGCTCGGGAGCGTCAGCCGCCCGCTGAGCCGGACGTTCTCGGCCTCGGCGCCCAGGGCGCCTTTGAGCTCAACGGTCATCGGGCGGCCCGGAGCGATATCACGCACCACCAGATCCACCTTGCTCAGCCGCACGTCAGTGGGAGGGCTTGCCGTGGCATCGGTCCAATGGAGCTCGCCGTCTTCAATCCGAAACGATGCGACCTCGAATGAAACGGCCGAGCCCTCGACGCTGGCGGATTGGCTGGAAGCGGCGGAGGGGCTCGCCGTCCCACCACCTGCTGCGGGCCTGAAAAACCCTGCGCTTGGCGCAGATCCCGCCTCTGGGCGGGATGCAGCAGGTGGTGGGATCAGGTTGAGACGACCCTGCGCGTCACGCATCACATGGATCCGGGGGCGTCTGAGCACGACGCTCGCCACCTGCACCTGCTTGCGGAGAAGGGGGCGCAGCCGCACGACGGCGCTGGCCGATTCCACCCGTACGAGCGGCTCGCTCGACGCCGCGCCAGGCGCTTCGATCGCCAGGTCGTGCAACTGCACCGCAATACCCCCATGCCAGCCCATCGACAGATGCCCCAGCTTCACCGGCGTGCCGAGGATCTCCTGGAGGTAACTGACGAGCTGTGGGCGGTAACGGTCGGCGTCGAACGTCAGCAGCACGAGCGCCACGCCGGCCACCCCGAGCGCACAGAGCACCGCAAGGACGATGAGCGCGCGTTTCATTGGGAGGGGTTCGTGAGGACTCGCCACGGCCAGAGGCGCAACTGAGCCGGTCCCAACAGTTCCGCTCGTCGAACCGGCCCGAACGCGCGGGAATCGGTGCTGTGCCCCGCCCCATCCCCGAGGAGGAAAAACTCATCCTCCCCCAACTCCCATCGCCGCCCCTCGACATCGAGCCGCTCATGGGGCAGGCCGGCGAGCCGCTTGACGACGGCGGCCCCGCCCAGCGCACTCGGCGCCGCGGCCACCAGCTCGCTTCGACGAGGCGCCCGGCGCGCGTAGGCGCGCTCATTCACCACGACTAACTCGCCCGGATGGAGCGTCGGCGCCATGCTGCGGCCGCTGACGCGCATGAGCCGACGGCCGAAGATCCGAGCGCCCCACCGGGGGTCACTTCTTCTTGGCGGCTTCGGCCTTCTGGAACATCTCGCTGATCTTGGCAACCACATCCATGAGCTCCTGCGATTTCACCAGCTCGACGTGCTGCTTGTTGTAGGAGCAGAGCTTCGCCGCCTTCCAGAACGTCTCGTGGAGATCGGGGAACATCGAGAGGTGCTCGGGCTTGAAGTAGTCGGTCCACAGGACGAGCAGCTCCTGCTTGCACAATTGCGCATGGGCTTCCTTGGTCTGCACCATGCGGACAATCGTGTTGCGGTGCTCAAGGTTGTCCTGCGGCGAGGGGCCGGGAGCGGGCAGCTCGGTCAGCTTCTTGTTCATCGTATGGACCGTCTTCGCCGTCACGGCGGCCTGGTGCGGATCGTAAATCCCGCACGGCACATCACAGTGCGCCGAGAGCGTGCCGATCCCCAACAGCCGATCCACTACCCTGATGAAGCGTTGCGTCACAGACATCGCACTCCTCCTCTGGTTCAGGAACCGGTTCAAGAACGGGGCGCTTCGAAACCGCACCACGCATTATACAAAATCTGCTGTGCCCCCATCAACCTACGCCGGGAGCTCACGCGGGGACCCAAGCGCGACGCAGCGCCTCGAGAGCCGCCACGCACGTCTGGCGAGGAGATCGGTTGGTCGTCAGGCGCGTCCACGCGTGCGCCGGCCACGCGCGGACCGGCTCAAAGCCCGCCTGCAGCCGCTTGTAGTGGGCCGGGCGCGCCTCCGAGAGATCCCGTCCGCCGGCGTAGCGCCTGGCGACCCGCCGCACCGCCACCGCCCTCGGCGCGACGCATTCCAAGAAGTGGAAGGCGGCATGGTGGCGCCTGGCGATGCGGCGCAGCTCCTCCCGGCCCGCAGCCTTCGAAAACATCCCGTCGCAGACCACCGAGTGGCCGTCGCGCACCAGCCGCTCGGCCCGACCGATCAACCGGTCGTAGACCTGCGCCGACACCCAAGGCGCGTAGCGCCCCTCCGCGAAACCCTGACGGGGGGCGCGCAGGCGGGCGAACTCGCGCAGGCGGATCTCATCGGTGCGCAGCCACGTTCCCCCCAACGCGTCCGCGAGCTGCTTGGCCAGCGTGCTCTTGCCGGTGCCGATCAGGCCGCCGATGACGATGAGACGCGGCGGGGCGAAGGCTCGGGCATACCGCCTGGCCAGCGCGAAGTGCCGTCGGGCCAGGCGACGCACCCGCAGTCCTTCGCGGGTCTTGGGGTGCTGGAGCCACGCCAGGGCGCGCACCTTGGCCCGTACCAGGCTGCGATGGCACTGGTAGAACGGCAGGACCTGCTCAAACGTCGGATCGCTCAGGCGGCGACGATACCGGGCGACGAGCGCCTGGGCCAAATCGCGCCGGCCCCGAAACTCCAAATCCATGGGCAGGAAGCTAAAGTCGTTGACGAGGTCCCCGCAGCGAAAGGCCGGCTCAAACTCCACGCAGTCAAACACGCTCACAGGATCGGTCATGCAGATGTTCTCGCACCGCAAATCGCCGTGCCCGTCGATGATCCGCCCCTCCCGCCTCCGGCGCGACAGCAGCGGTTCATGCAGCGCCAGGTACTGCCGATACGCGGCCTCGAGCGCCCGCCAGTCAGCGGGCGACAGCAGCCGGCCGACAAACGGCCGGCATTCGCGGAGATTGCCCAGCACGAGCCGCTCCACTTGGCGCGGCGCGCCATAGCGGTCGATCGTCCGGCCCCGCGCCGCGCGGTTGAAGAACGGGATGAGCCGGTCGGCCAGGCGCTCCATCGCTCGACGGCCCACCCGCCGCCCGGCCACCAACCGGTCGAGCATGCGCGCCTCAGGCAGGCGGCGCATCTGCACGACCCACTCGACCGCCTTCCCCGCCCCCCCGCCCAGCCGAAGCCCCCGCGGCGTCTTGCGGATCGGCTCCAGCCCCA
>JAUYPJ010000127.1 GCA_030697665.1 Candidatus Omnitrophota bacterium | reverse complement strand
CGAACGCAATCGGCATCCCAAACCCATTGCCTGGAGCTACACCGCCGCCATGCTACGGAAGCGGTTCGTGCCACTGGCTGCTGAGCAACCCCCGTTACGCTCATGAGAAACCCCTGGCGAATTTATGATCCGGTGTACTAGAGCGTAAGCTCAATCTGTTCTCCTTCGAAGTTCAGAATAACGCGGTTGTCGAGGATCTGGTCAAGGACGGCCCCTTCGACGACGGCCTGTCCCACCTGCACGAAGTAGCTCTTCTTCGTCTGGGTATCCTCGATGATCGCCTGCGCCTGTTCCCCTGAGACGACGCCCATCAGCGTCAGGCGGGCGGCCAGCTCGGTCGCGGCTCGACTCGGCCCCGCCCGCTCCACCGGCTGGGCGCTCGGGGCCTCGTCCTTCACCACGGCGAACAACGGTCGGGAGACGCTCGCTGCAAGCGACGGCAGCTCCTCGCTGGGTTGGTCGGCGTCAGGGACCGCCTGAGGAACTGAAGCAGGAGGAGCGCTGGGCATCTGGACCGTCGGAAGAGGACGCGTCATCTGCGCCACGAGCACGCTAAGCTCAAGCCCCAGGACCAGCCCCAGACCGACGGCCGCCAGGAGAGGCCACCGCCACCGTTGCGTCCCTGCGCCGGGCAGCCCGGCCAAGGAAATCGACACGGCCTGGCTCGGCGGGCTTGAGCCCTCGGCGGACTCGGTCCCGCCCCGCAGGGTCTTGCCGCGAATGAGCTTCAGGAGCTTTTCTTCAGGCGGCGGCTTCGGCGAGCCATCGGGACTCATCGTGGATCAGCTCCTGGATTAACCCCTCCTCGACGACGGACTGATCATGCATCACCAGCGCCTCCAGGGCGTTGTGGCAGACGAGGGCGATCCGCCTCGGGTAGCCTTGGGTGAAGCGGTGGATGGCGCGGATCGCCTCCGGCGAAAAGAGCGCGCGTCCTGGCTCAAGCCCAGCCGACTGGAGCCGAAACTGGATCATCTGGGCTGTCTCCTGCTCGCTGAGTGGATTGATGATGTACTTCAGCGCGGCGCGATCAATGAGGTTCCGGATGCGCCGGATCCGCCCCAGGAACTCCATTTGGGCGAAGATCACCACCTGCAGGAGCTTGAACTCGCTGGTCTCGTAGTTCAGCAGCACCCGCAGATTCTCGAGCATGTCCACCGACAGCTTCTGCCCCTCATCGATCATCAGCACCGTCGTCCGGACCTCGTTCACCCCGCTCTGGAACAGGTGGTGCTCGATCGCCTCTCGGCAATCCAGGGCCGATTTGCCCGGCGTCTGCAGATGGAACAGCCGCATGAGGTGGACGAGGAACTGGTACTCCGACTCGAAGGAGGGATCCAGGAGCATGGAGAAGGAGAAGCCGTCCTCCTGGGGGAAGCTCGCCAGCAGCGTGCGCGCCAGCGTCGTCTTGCCCGTTCCCACGTCGCCGAGGATCAGCGACAGGCCGCGTCGCAGCCGGATCGCGATTTCCAGCCGGGTCAACGCCTGCACGTGAGAGCTGGAGCGGAAGAAAAAGGCGGGGTCCGGGCTGGTGGAGAACGGCTCTTTCGTCAAGCCCAGCGCCGGGTAGTAGCTCATAAATGCGCCAACTATGCACTTTCACATTGAGGGGCGCATTTACCCTGCCTCGCACCGAGGGCCGCGCTCGGCACGAGGTGAGCGAAGTCGAAGGGTAACCCCTCGACGCGCTTCGCTTGCTCGGCACATTCGACCCAGCTCAGTGCCGAGTCCTGAGCTCTGTCGAAGGACTCGGGGTAAATGGAACCACCTCGAATGTTAAGGTGCATGGGTGGTTCCATTTAGGAGCAGCCGCTTGATCTCGGTGAGATGCTTCCCCTCTTTTCGCCAGGCGCGAATCGCGGCGAGTTGGGCAATGGTGGTGTCGTCAAAGTAGCGAAAGCGCGTCTCCGGGCTCCTGCCGGACTCCCTGATCAGACCCAGCTTGATGTAGTACTTGACGGTATAGACTGAGTGCCCGCTCAACCTCGATAAGTCTTTTATTAAATAGAAGTTAGACATGTCACTCTCTATACAGAGAGTGAGCCACTCTATAACACAGTAAGCCAAGTTGTCAAGCAGAAGTCTGCTTTCTCAACGTCTCAAGCGAGATGGTCTTTTCTGATCGGCGCTGCTGGATCATTCGCCAGAATGATGGGTTCGTTTGCAGCGCCAGGGCTTCCCAATCTGTCCCCTCGACGCCGATAATCAGGGCTGTCGGGACGCCGTGGCGGGTCACCACCACATGGTCTCGTTGTGAGATCTTCATGCAGCCACGCACATGTTTCTGGAGCTCCCGTACGTTGATAGTTTTCATAGGATCTCCTCCGTGTTCAGATGCGCGGGTTTCCGACGAATCGCGCGGATAGACACATAACGCTCCGCCTCGTTGATATCATAAAAGATCCGAAAGGTTCCCACGCGAAGCTGCCAGATTGGCGCGATGGCCTCAAACGGTGGAACGAGGTTCTGTAAGCGTTTGCGATTCTTCGTTTCAACATCCGGTGCATGCGCCAGGCGTATTTCGATGGCTTCAAGAAGTATCCGGGCGTCATAGGCACGGAGACCCTTCAAATCCTTCTTGACTCCCTCAGAAAATACGAGGGTAAACCGTCCTAACATGCATATACTATTGCATATTCAATAGTCTGCCGTCAAGAGGAAATTACAGGTAGATGTCAAGAGTATGCGGCTACCGTCTAGTAGAGGAGCAACCGCTCGATGACCAGATGGGCGCGGAGGGTGTTGTCCTTGGTGGGCATGCTCGCAATGCGCAGCCGCTCGAGGCTGAGGAGCTTGCGCATGCCGAAGAGGGCGTCGAGGAACGCCAAGAGGCTTGACTGAGGGCCCTCCACCTCAAGCTCCACATCGAAGCGACTGATCTGCCCTTCCCGGCGGATCGGCTTGGGTTTCAGGTGGAGCTGCAGGTGATTCGCCCTGGACAAGGCCTCCAGCTCGCTGAGGAATGCGCCGCGCTCCTCCTCGATGCTCTGCGGCGCCGTGGAGGAGGCGACCTGGCTGGACTCTTCGGCGGTGGGGGGAGCCTGAGCGAGCAACTGGTGAAGCATCGCAAGCTTTTCGGATTGGGTCGTGAGATGCGCCCGCAGCTCCTGGACCCGATCCCACAGCGGTTGCACCACCCAGGAGACGACGACCCAACAGCCCACCACTGCGGCCACCATGAGAGTCAGCCGCCGCTCGCGCGGACGAAAGACCGCCACCCCTCTCTTGAGGCGTGGGGGCAGAGGGGCCTTTGGATCGTCAGCCATGGGGTGGACCCTCGCGCAGGTGGAGGAGTAGTTGGAAATCGGTCCGTTCCCCGGCGCCCGTCACGCGCGCGGTGGTGTACTGCAACTCCACGCGGCCGACCCCCGCCACCTGCTCCAGTTGTTTGAGGTAGCCCAACACATCCTGCGTGGTCAGGGCGTTGCCGCGAAGGATCAGCTCCCGCCGTGCCCGCTCAAACGTCAGCCACTCCAACGTGATGGCGGCCGGGGTGGCGCGGAACAGGTCGGCCAACACCGCCACGACCTGCCGCTGATTCTGACGCACCGTGGTCACGAGCTGCGCCAAGCGGTGCTGCGCCTTGAGCTGCTTGGCGACGGGCTCGAGCTCCGCCAACGCGTGGTCGAGTTGCGCAGCGAGCCGTTGCTGTCGGCCGGCCTGAAGGGCCAGGAGCGCCGAGCCGGCTGCCAGCACGCCGGCCAGCAATGCGCTCACCATGACCAGCTCGCGCACCTGCTGACGGTGCTGCGCGTGGATTCGGATCTCCGGTGGGGTGAGGTTGAGCAGGCGGCCAGGCTCGCTGGAGGCCAGACCACCGATCACCACAGGCGACATGGCCGGCGCCGACACCCCGGCGGGTGGACGGAGCGGGGGAAGCCCCTCCTGCGCGCGCACGGGTAACTGCACCCGCTGGGCAAGGATCCCCTCCCACCGGCTCAGCTCCCCCAACCCGGTCAAGATGAGCGACCGCACTTCGGTCCCAGGCAGCTCCCGCCGGATGGCGGCCCGGCTGCGTTCCACTTCGAGCGCCAACAGCTCCACGACGTCCCCTGATCGGCTCCAATCGTTCGCCCCTTGCCCCAGGCTTCGGCTGGACAGAACCTGCTCGCCGCTCAGGAGCACGAGATCGGTCCGCGTGTCGTCGATGTTCACCACCAGGCTCGGCTCCTCAATCGAACCGCCTGGGACCCCGCGCTCCGCACCCTGTTGCGTCAGGGCCGGCGTTCGGCGGAGCTGCCGGTACCACCCCAGGACCCCCCACGAGCTGACCGTCAGCATCCTGAGGGGCAATCCCGCCTCGCGGAACACGGCGAGGTGACGGTCGATCACCTCGCGCTGGCAGGCGACGACCGCGACGGTGCTGTGCCCGTCCCGCTGCTGCAACACGTGGAAATCGACCACCATCTGCTCTCGCGGATAGGGGAGCTGCGCCCGCGCATAGAGCTCCACCATCTGGGCAAGCTCTCCGGGTTCCGTCGAGGGAAACCGCACCGCGCGCGTGATGACCTGTTCCCTCGACACCACCCCGATCGCCTGGGCTGTGCCGGCCTTGATCGCCTTGAGCGCCTGCTGAAGGGCCCCGGCCAGCTCGCCCGGGGCGCGCACGGGCTGGCTGTGGATCGCCCGCAGGCAGCTCCCATCCGCCCGGGCCAACCGAAGCGATGAGCGCGTCCACTCCACGATGAGTCGCGTCGGCATGTCGCCTCAGCTTTCCCGCCACGCCACCACGCAGGGCGTCGGCACGCCCTCCTCACATCCCGCTCCCGCACGCCTGACGACCGCCTCGATACGAACCCGCATGGCGGGACGTGTGGTCATCACCCCCTCTGAGACCACTGTGAATACCTGAGACACCACGCCGAACTGACCCAACAGACCTATCTCATGGGAACTGAGACTCACGCCGGGGCACTTCCCCTCGACGGTTTCTGCGTCCACAACAGGTCCATCAAAAATCTTTCCGTCACCTCGGCACGCGCGGATCGCCTCCGCCGTCGCGGGCTCGAACCCCAGCGCGACGAGCACGTCATACGTCACGGTATTGATGTTCAGTTTCTCAGAAGCCAGGTAGGGGCTGGTGGTGGCGCGCAGGGCGGCGTAGGTCTTCTCATCCATCTCCGGCAAATCCGCCAACTCCTCCGGCGCGAGAAACCAGCCGTTCTTCGCATAGTAGGGCGGCTCCCACTGAGGCCGGTCTTCCCCCAGCTCGGGATCATCGCGGTAGTCCACGATCGCCTTCGCGATCGAGGGGGAGGCGCTCGCCGCGCTCAACGCGGACTCCAGCACGGGCTCCGGCGCGGTGTTGAGGTTGAGCCTGCGCTCCTCGTCGGTCACCTGGAGCTCGATGGTCGCTCCAGGCGGTTGCGAGACCTCCACCTGTGAGCCAACCGCCCAATCGTCCATCAACCAATCGTATGCTTCATAGGTCGCGGCGCCCTCCTGGGCATCCTCGGCCAACCGCTGCAGGGCGAGGTAGACGCCGCTGCGGGCAAGCGCCTGGGCCTGCTCACGGGCCAGCCGGTACTTCGTCAACCGAAGCTCAAGCGACAGGTAGCGCGCCATCGCCACGGCGAACACGGAGAGCACCGCGACCAACGACAACGTGATCACCAGCAAAGAGCCAGACTTCGACCCCGCGATCCGGCTCATTCGGACGCCGTCAGCACGCCCGCCGGCACCGCGGCCACCCGCTGAAGCACCTGCCCGGACTCCATGCGCGCCGTCACCTCCACCAGGCGAGGCAACTGCAGCGTCCCTCCAGAACCCCCCGGCCACTGCGGCCTCCACTCCAGGGGCTGTCCGTCATCAACAACCGGCGCATAGGCGTATCGCAGCGACAGCCCGCGACAGCCTTCGAGCACCAACTCCGGAACCGGCGTCGCTTGGCGCGCCCGCGCCTCTCCGACGGATTGGCTCGTGCGCCACAATCCCTGGACTCCGTCGAGCTCCTCGCACCGATACGTCACGAAGCGGATCGACGGAAGGGCGCTCCTGCTCAAGGATAAGGAGACGGTGAACCAGTCCATCCCATCCGGCGCAAACCGTGGCAGCGGCGGCTTTGGCGCCTCAGTACCGTAGGCTTCCTGGTTGGTGTCATAGATCACGGCGTTGCCCAGATCCCGCGCCACCTGATCGAGCGCCGCGCGCTGCCGCTGGAGCGCTTCCACCGTCTCCGTCGTGCGTCGCCACACGATGCCGCCGCCCCGCAGATGGCTCGTCAGCCCCGTCACCAGCACGGAAAAGATGGTGGCGGCAATTATGAGCTCGACGAACGTGAACCCATCGTGCATTGCGGATTGCGGAATGCGAATTGCGGATTCTGGCGCCTTGCTAATCCGAAATCTCCAATCCGAAATCCGAAATGGGGTCAGTTGAGCCATTCAGGCGGGATCCACTCGATGGGCCACACCGCCCGCACCGCCACCGCCTCCGAGGGCGTGCGGTCTCGCCGTACCATCAGCCGCACTTCGCCGGCGAACGGCTCATCGGCTTCATCGCGCAGTTGCGTCGCGCGAATCTCCCACCGATAGCGCGCGGATGAGCCCTCACCCTCCGCGCCCTCGAAGACCCCCTCACGCGCAGGCGGGAGCGTCCGGTCGAAGAACAGCCCCTGGGCCTCCAGGTCGAGCAGGTGATTCCGGGCCAGCGACACCAGCCGGTCGTATGCCTCGACGGAGCGCAGCGCCTTCAGTTGGTGGCCGAAACTCTGAGTGATAAAGACCAGCCCCGCCGCGATGACGATCGCGGACAGAACCGCCTCAACGAGCAGCACGCCCCGCTGAGAGCGCCACCTGACTCGTCGTCGCATCCACCGTCACCAGATAGCGAAGCTCCCCGGACGCCACCGTCACCAGGGTCGGCTCGCGCAACCCCTCCTCCCCGCTCGTCCCGTCTGGGGAAAAGCGCACGCAGCGGCAGTCCACCGCTTGGCCTGCGACGCTCAGCTCGACGGACAGGTCGGTTCCCACCGGCGCGCTGTGTGCCATCCGCTCTTGCAGAGGGACGGCGTCGCCGTCGTCCTCGATCATCTCGAGGCGGACTTGCCGACTCGCCTCGTCCCACGTCCAGACGACCGCTTGCGCCTCGGTGACCGCGCGCTCGTGAGCGTAGCGCAACAGTTGCGTCAGCTCAAACGCCGCCCGTTCGACCCGCAGGCGCTGCAACGTACCCTGGAATCGAGGCAGCACCCCCGCCAGGAGGAGCGCCAAAATGACGCACACGAACAGCAACTCGATGAGCGTGAATCCCTTACTGCCAATTCGTGACGTCGTCGTTCCCCGGTTGCCCATCCGGGCCCAACGAGGAGAGGTCGTAATCCTGGTGGTGTTCCGAGGCGGCGGCATAGAGGTAGGCGCGGCCCCACGGATCTTTGGGCAGCCCCTTCTTGAGATACGGGCCGTTCCACTGATGCCCGTCCTCCAGCGCCATGGTGGACGGCGGCTCACGCTGCGTCAACGCATCGAGCGCGTCCGGGTAGCCGCCCGTGTCCAGCTCATAGAGATCCAGGGCCAGCCCGATCGACGCGAGGTCCGCCTTCGCCCTGGCCACCTTCGCCTGCTCCGTTCGACCCGCCAGCCGCGGCACGACCATCGCGGCCAGCACCCCGATGATGATGACGACCAGCATCAGCTCCACCAATGTAAAGCCAACTGAAGAACTGAAGAACGAAAGAACGGAAGAACGTGGAGCGGCTTCGTGTGCCCCTCCGTTTTTTGGTTCTTCAGTTCTTCGGTTCTTCAGTTCTTCAGTTCCTCGGTTCATCTGGTGGATGACTCTCATTGGACGACTAACCCGATCTGGAACACCGGCAACAACATCGCCAAGACGATGAACATCACGATCCCTCCCACCACGACCAGCAGCACGGGTTCAAGCACCGACGTCAGCGTCCGGATCGCCCGGTCGATCTCCCGCTCGTAGGCGGCGGCCACCTTCATCAGCGCCGCATCGAGCCGCCCCGCCTCCTCCCCGACCGCCACCATGTTGCTCACGAAGACGGGAAACACCCCCGAAGCGCTCAATGCGCCGGCGATGCTGGAGCCCTGGCGGACCGCCTCCCGAATCTGGCCGAGGGCGTCCCGTAATACCGCGTTGGAGAGGTGGCGGGCCACGACGTCCAGCGACTGGAGCACCGGAACCCCCTGGCCGGCCATCAACCCCAGCGTGCGCGCAAAGCGCGCCGTCTCGATCTTGCGCACCAGCGCGCCGATCCCGGGCAGCGCGATGAGGAGGCGATCCGCCACGGCGCGTCCCTGGCGGCTGGCGTACCACCGACGGAGGGCCCACCCCCCCACCACCAGCCCGCCCAGCGCAAGCCACCACCAGCGCGTGCACAGCGCACTCACGCCTAAGAGGAGGCGGGTCGGCAGCGGCAGCACCTGCCCCGACTCGATGAAGACCAGCGACAGCGTGGGGATCACGTACGCCATCAAGAAGATGGTCATCGCCGCGGCGAGCCCCAAGACAAAGAGCGGGTAGACCGACGCCTGGATCAACCTACTCCTGAGCTCCGCCTCATGCTCGCCCACGTCGGCCAGCCGGACGAGCGCCTGCTCCAGGCCCCCCACCGCCTCGCCGGCCTTGACCATGTTGAGGTAGAGCGGGGTGAAGATCGCCGGGTGCGCGCTCATCGCCTCGCTCAAGGAGCGGCCGTCGCGGACCGACGTCGCCAGCGCGTCGATGATCCGGCGCAGCGCCGGCTGCTCCGTCTGTTGCGCCAGCAGCGTCAAGGCGCCGAGCAGCGGCAGGCCGCCGCCCAGCAGATCGGCCAGTTGCCGAATGGTGTACGGGAGGGTCCGCGTCGGGACGCGCCGCCGGAACGTGGCGCGGGGTGTCGGGGCCGCGCCCACCTCCGCAATGGAGATGGGAAACACCCCCTGGCTCCCCAAGTGGCTGATGGCCGCCGTTTCGCTGTCCGCCTCGATCATCCCTTCGACGACCTGGAGGACGGCATCTTTCGCGCGATAGAGGAACCGCGGCATCAGGTGACGCGCAGGACTTCGTCCGGGGTAGTGACCCCTTGGAGGATCCTCTGCCCCCCATCCTGCCGAAGCGTCCGCATCCCTTCCTGCTGGGCGGCATGCGCGATGTCGTGGGAGGAGGCCCGCTGGAGAATGAGGCGTTGGACGGCCTCCGTCACCGGCAGGAACTCGTAGATGGCGGTCCGCCCCTGATACCCCGTCCCCTTGCAGGCCGGGCAGCCCCGCCCATATCGCAGCATCGACGGCGGCGGATCCGTCAGGCCGAACTCCTCGCGCAGGCCGGGTGGTGCTGCGCGCGGCTCCTGGCACGCGGGACAGACGACGCGGACCAACCGCTGCGCGATGAAGCACAGCACCGAAGAGGCCACCAGGTACGCCTCGATGCCCATGTCGAGCAGCCGGGTCACCCCGCCGGCGGCGTCGTTGGTGTGGAGCGTGGAGAAAACCAGATGGCCCGTCAAGGCGCTGCGGATGGTGATCTCCGCCGTTTCCGGATCGCGCACCTCCCCCACCATCATGATGTCGGGATCGTGCCGGAGCATCGACCGCAACCCCTGGGCGAACGTGAAGCCGATCTTCGGATGGACCTGAAGCTGGGTGATGCCGGTGAGCTGGTACTCAATCGGGTCTTCAATCGTCAGCAGCTTCACGTTCGGCGCGTTGAGCTTGGAGAGGCAGGCGTAGAGCGTCGTCGTCTTGCCCGAGCCGGTCGGGCCGGTGACGAAGATGATCCCATGCGGCTTCTCGATGAAGCGCACCAACTGGGTCAGATGATCGTCGCCGAGTCCCAACCGCTCCAGGCTGAAGAGCATCTGGGAGGAGAGGAGCCGGATTTCCACCGACTCGCCGAACGCCGTCGGCAGCACCGAGATGCGCAGGTCCAGCTCCTGCCCGTCGAGGCGGACCTTGATCCGGCCATCCTGGGGCAGCCGCTTCTCCGCGATGTCCAGCTGGGCCATCACCTTGATGCGCGAGACGATCGCCTGGTGCAGCTTGAAGAGATCCGGGGGAATCGGCATCTCGTACATCACGCCGTCGATCCGCTGGCGGATGCGCAGGCGCTGGTCGAACGGCTCGAGGTGGATGTCGGTGGCTCGGTCGCGCACCGCCGAGAGG
Source organism: Candidatus Omnitrophota bacterium (assembly GCA_030697665.1). Taxonomy (GTDB): domain Bacteria; phylum Omnitrophota; class Gorgyraeia; order Aquiviventales; family Aquiviventaceae; genus JAUYPJ01. The sequence goes on along the minus strand of JAUYPJ010000127.1, from coordinate 1,019 downwards.
ATCATCTGGTTGACGAAGGAGATGACCGACGCCTCGTTGACCGCCTCGGTCAGCTCTTCGCCGACCCGCGCCGGGACCGCGTCCTGGGTTCCGGCGCCGAGCAACCGCTCCACGGCCGAGGCGCCGATGCCGTAGTGGCGCTGGATCGCCTCGTGAATCTCCCCTTCGCTGGCCAGGACCGGTTCAAGCGCGCAGTCCAGCAGCAGCCGCAGCTCATCCAGCGTTTGGACATCGAAGGGGTCTGCAATGGCCACGCGCAGGAGACCGCGCTCAAAGGAGAGCGGCACGAGACGATAGCGGCTGGCAAACTTCGGGGGGACCTTCGCCAGCGCCTCCGGCGGGAGCGGGCGCTCACCCAGGCGCACGTACGGCATCCCCACCTGCTCGGCCAGCACGGGCAGCAATTGCTCCTGGGACAACTTACCGGACTGGATCAGGAGGGTCCCCAGAAGCTGCCCGCTCCGCTTCTGCTCGGCCAGCGCCTGCTCCAGCTCGTCCCACGTGAGCAGCCCCCGCTCGACGAGCAACGCGCCTAACGCTTGTCGCTGTTTCTGCGTCGACATCTTCCCCATCACCTTACCACAATGGGGGATCGTCAACAAGATCGCCCAGGGTGAGGTACTGCCTTACATTGCCTGTTCACACCACGGAATCACGGAAGCGCCACGGAAGCACGGAAACGGCTCCTCGAGGATTGCTCCGTGTCTCTGTGGAATTCTGTGGCCTCCGTGGTGTCAAGGGGAAGTTCAGGCACTACCCGGGGTGAAGCAGCTGTTAGCTGAGGAACCGCCTGAAAATCAGCGTGGCGTTGTGGCCGCCGAAGCCGAGCGAGTTGGAGAGCGCCGCGTCCACCGGCGCGTGGCGGGCCTGGTTGGGGATGTAGTCGAGGTCGCAGTCAGGGTCGGGGTGCTGGTAGTTGATCGTCGGCGGCATCACCCCGTGGGTGATGGCCAGCACCGAAATGACCGCCTCCACCCCGCCGGCGGCTCCGATGAGGTGACCCATCATCGACTTGGTGG
>JAUYPJ010000114.1 GCA_030697665.1 Candidatus Omnitrophota bacterium | reverse complement strand
ATAAAAGAGGTGGCAGCTCGGAAAGCGTTCTCGCCCACCGAAGGTCAGGTAATGTCAGCTGGGATTGAGGGTATCGCCCAACACAATCCCTTTCAGCTTCTGGCGGATGGCTATCATTGCGAAAGGATCGACGACTTCGATGGGCATCTCGTCGTTTCCTGCTCGCCCCCCGGTGGATCAGAGACGATTTCCAGCGTGCTGGTAAAGGTGAACCCGCAGAATTGGACAGTTTCGGCGTACGAGGTATTTGATAAGAATGGCTCCTTAGTGACCCAGACGAAGTTCTTGGACATGAGGCGGGTCGATGCTTTTTGGTTTCCTGCCCGGACCGAAACACGCGTATCCCTTGGAGAAGGGCTTGCCCAGGAGACCGTGACGTACAGCCGTGTTCGAATCAATGAGCCCATAGACGATGGGCTCTTTGCGTTCACGCCATCGGAGAACATTCGGGTCATAGAGGCGCAGGAACCGACACAGGGAAGGGGCGTACACAGAAAGGGGGGAGCTCATGGGATTCCATAGAGCCAGAAGGGTGCTGTGTCTCGTACTGGGGATCTGTCTGACGTCTTTGGCCACATCGGCAAACGTGTTTGCGGATGTGACGAAGAAAGGCGGAGCGGGGCCGTTTCTCGCAAGTTGCTGTATAGGTCCTCGTGTTGGCCTGGAGTTGAATGAGGGAAAGTCCATTAAGGGAACGGAGTGGGTGAGGGCGTTTGGCGGGTTTGTGCCTTACGTCGGCGGGATCATCGTCCTTGTAGCCGTGGTCATGCAGGGGAGCAAGACTGGGTTGGACGGCGTTCTTGCCGAGTGCTGCATTGGACCTAGGGTTGGTGAGCAACTCGATGAACGGAAAATCAGAGGCATCGAGTGGGTCAGCGCGATTCCAGTAATAGGTCTCATCCCAATAGTTATGATCGCGTCTGATGCCGCGCGTGGCCGTACGATGCTTGAAATCGAGCAGAAGGAGAACCTTAAGAGAAGCCCGGACGCTCCAAAGCTGATCAACGAGTGAGTATTGCTTTTGGTAGCCGGCGGAGGTCGTCCATAACATCTTTGCTTCAGGCGTTACCCGGCTAACGGTTGCGCGACGGGGAGAGACAATGCGGCGTCGCAGGCTTACAGTAGTCGTGTATTTGGTGGCCGCCGCGTCGGTGGGCTGTGCCACCACAGTGCCGTATGTCGGACAGGGGCCCCACCCACAGATTACTCGCGGGCGACCGGTCCCGATAGTCGATTTTTGGGGTAACGTGTTCGGACTGTCGTCTAAACTGGTGTTGTGGGAGTGGAAGATAGACCAGCATTGGGTCTCGGAGGACACCGAACGCTATCTGGTCAGGTACATTGATGCGCCCGAGACCCTCACTGAGGGCACCCATTACAGCCTCAATGAATACGCTCCCGGCCGCGATTTCAAGCGGCTGTGGCGCAATCGAAAAGTGGCCTGGCCGTACCGGTTGTTAATCGGTTTACCCCTCACGCTCCTTTTTGATGTTCTCTTGCCTGGCCGCGTCTTTGGCGGCGATCATTACAATCCTTACACGGATAGGGTGTCGCTCTATTCGGATCATCCGGCGGTTGCATTGCATGAAGCAGGCCACTCGCACGATTTTAACAAACGCCGCTATAAGGGAAGCTACGCATTCATCCGGTTTCTCATGATCACTGCTTTATTCCAGGAATACAAGGCATCCGAGGAAGCAATTAACGGCCTTGAAAAAATGAACGCGCCGCGAGAAGTCTGCTCGGCCTATGACATTCTCTACCCGGCCTATGGCACCTATGTCGGCAATGGGTTGCCAGTCCTGGGAGGGTTTGTCATTGGAGCGGCCGTTGGACACATTTTAGGCCGCATGGATTCGCATCGTTGTCGATCCGGTCTGAGATCTCAAGAGCACACGTCGTCAGCTCCCCGTCCACCCAACCTCGCCTTTTAATGATTCTCCGAGGCCTAAAGGCCTCGGCTTCTATCTTGCTGTGGCATGCTGTCCGCGTTCTCTCGGATGTACCGTTTGACCGCGGCGAAACTTTGGGCTCCCACCGTTTCGGCAAAGTCGCCGTCCGCCCAGAAGTGCTCGCCCCAGAGGAATTCCTCCAGCTCCGGGAACTCCTTCCGCAACAGGTCGTTCGTGCCCCCCTTGAGCTTCTGCACTACCTGGGCCGCAGTCTCCGTGGGCTGCACTTGAATCAACACGTGCACATGATCCGGGAGGATCTTCAGCTCCTCGATCCACCACCATAAATGTTCCTTGACAGGGGGTTGGGCGAGGGTTATATAATAACGGACAACAACGAACAAAAAAGATACGCGCAGCCACGTCATGCCGCCTCTGGACACCGACATCCTGACCCTCCAAGAGCTTCACGACTACCTTAAGATCCCCAAACCCACCCTCTATACCCTCGCCCAACACGGCCGCATCCCGGCCGCTAAGGTCGGCAAGCACTGGCGTTTCCGCCGCTCCGACATCGACGGGTGGCTGAAGGCCCAGCAGTGGAACCGCCCCTTGCAGCGCAGAAAACGTAAGCCGAAGATGGCCGAGGCCAATGCCTAACCGCGTGGTGATCACGGGCCTTGGCGTCATCAGCGCCATCGGCTCCGGCAAGGAGGCGTTCTGGGAAGCGCTCCGGGCCGGCCGCTGCGGCATCAAGCAGGTCTACAAGTTCGACCCCTCCCCGTACCCCACCCAGTTTGCGGCTCAGCTCAACGGCTTCGATTTCAGCCCCTACATCGACCCGAAGTGGTCGCGCCGCATGGACTTGACCTCCCAGATGGCGGTCTCCGCCGCCAAGATGGCGGTCAAGGACGCCAACCTGGATCTTGACCGGGAGAACCGGGAGCGGGTCGGGGTCGTGGTGGGCACCGCGATGGCGGGCCACGCCTTCATGCTCGAGCAGCACGACGTCTATAAGGAAAAGGGGCCCATGCGGATCAACCCCTTCACCGCGCTGACCGTCTTTCCCGATGCGCCGGCGAGCTTCATCTCCATCGAGCTGGGGATCTACGGGCCGAGCTTCTCGCTGGCCACCGCCTGCTCCTCGGCGCTCGATGCGGTGGGCTACGCCTTCAACGCCATCCGCAAGCGGGAGCTGGAGGTCATCCTCATGGGCGGGGCGGAAGCCACCGTCTTCCCCCAGGCCTTCTCCGCCTTCTGCATGTTGCGGGCGATGTCCCAGCGCAACGACGATCCGGAGCGCGCCTCCCGGCCGTTTGACAAGGAGCGCGACGGCTTCGTCCTGGGCGAGGGCGCCGGTATGCTCGTGCTGGAAGACCTCGAACACGCCACGCGGCGCGGGGCGCACATCTACGCGGAGATCCTGGGCTTTGGCATGACGTGCGACGCCTACCACATGACCGCCCCGGAGCCTTCCGGGCGCCAGGCCACCCGCGCGATTACGCTCGCCCTCGACGACGCCGGTATCAAGCCGACCGACGTCGACTACATCAACGCCCACGGCACCTCCACCCAGCTCAACGACAAGACCGAAACGTTCGTCATCAAGCAGGTGTTCGGCCCGCACGCCTACCACGTGCCGGTGTCGGCCACCAAGTCCATGATCGGCCACCTCATCGGCGCGGCCGGGGCGGTGGAGCTTATCGCGACCACCCTGGCGCTGGAGCACCAGGTGATCCCCCCCACGATCAACTACGAAATCCCGGATCCGGAGTGCGACCTGGACTACGTGCCCAACGTCGCGCGCAAGACGACCATCGACTTCGCCCTCAAGAACTCCTTCGGCTTCGGCGGCAAGAACTCCGCCCTGGTGATCAAGAAGTTCGAACAATGACACGGATGCCACGGAACTCCACGGAGACACGGAGGATGGCGGTTGAGCGCAAGCAAGTTGGTGTATGAGCAGCTCACCGAGGTTACCCGAGAGATCATCGGCGGTGCGATTAATGTGCACAAAGCGTTGGGGCCAGGCTTCACGGAGCGAATCTACGCGAAGGCGCTGCAGCTCGAGCTCAAAAGACGCGGACTACCCTTTAGCATCGAACAGAGCATCCGTGTGGAATACAGAAATCAGTTACTTGGCCTCCATCGGTTGGACCTGGTGGTGAACGATGAGATTGTCGTGGAGCTGAAAGCTGTGTATGAAATCAACAACTTCCACGTAGCGCAGGTCTTGTCGTATTTGAAAGCGAGTGGCAAATCGGTTGGGCTGCTGTTGAATTTTGCGCGAGGGAAATTAGAGATCAAGCGAGTTGTCCGATGAGCAGTTTCCGTGCTTCCGTGGAATTCCGTGTTTCCGTGGTGTGGTCAATAGGTAGCTGATGGCGGCCAAATGCCCCCTCTTTCGCAACGGCGCGATCCTCTGCCGGATCAAGCCGAACAGCCAGCACCGGTGGGTCGGCACGGAGCGGGCCTGGTACATCCGCAACTACTGCGAGGCGGACTACTACGTCGACTGCGAGGACTTCGAGGCCTACCTTGAGCAGCAGGCGATCGTCAAGGGCAAGATCCTGGTGGTGGATGACGAGACCACGATGCTGGAAACGCTCAGCAGCTTCTTCGGCAGCCGCGGCTACCAGCTCATGACCGCCGCCTCAGGCGAGGCGGCGCTGAAGCTCCTGGCCGAGGAGCAGCCGGCACTGGCCCTCATCGACATCAAGCTGCCCGGCATCAATGGCATCGAGCTGCTCACACGGATCAAGCAGGACTATCCCGGCATCAAGACGTTCGTGGTCACCGCCTACGACGAGGAGAACAAAAAAGCGGCGGAGGCCCTCGGCGTCGATGCCTTCTTCGCCAAGCCGATTGGGCTGGATGCGCTCAAGAAGAAGGTCGTGGAAGTCCTCTCCGCCTCCGAGCGGCGCATGAAGACGCTCATCAAGACCCAGGTGCTGGAGGGCACCCCCGCCGCGAAGCTGCTTTTCATCGTGGAGGTGCTCCCCAACGAAGTCGACCGCCTGAGCGAATACCTCAAGGCGTGCTTCAGCGATCCCAGCCGCTGCGGGGGCCGCTATGCCGTGCAGTTTGCCTACTCCATCAACGACGCGCTCCAGCAGCTCATGTCGTTCAAGCCGGACGTCGTGCTCATCAACTTCGATTCGCTCTACCAGATCTCGTGCGGGCAACTGGCCTCGCGCATCGTCGAGTCGCCCTACCGCCCCAAAGAGGTCGTCGTATACGGGTTGAACCTGGAGGCGGCCGATAAGCAAACCCTTGAGCAGCTTGGCATCCAGTACGTGGATCAGCGCCGCACCTTCGCCAAGCTCGTCACGACGGTGAAGCAGACCGCGCTGCGCCACGGCCTGCGGAGTTAGCACATCACGAGGGGTTTTCTTCGTCATCATCAGGGCGTAGTCCCATCATCGAGGTGAAGGCAGAGGTACCGATTCACTTGACGTTCTGACAATTTGTCGTCCACCAGGAGTCTTCGTTGCGATGCGCGCAACCGGCTACCGGGTCCTGTCCAGATCCACGCTGCAAGGAGTTGACCCGATGCGCCAACATCAACGAAGACTTTTTTTATTCTCTTATGAAAGTGGGGAGGCCATCGCTCCCTTCAGCTTCCCAAGGGCTCATCGCGGAAATGGGTGAAGAAGTCCGGATGTGGCTTGTGGCTGGATCGGTGAGGCGAAACCTAGCGGTGCAGAGGCTTGAAGCTGAGAAGTTGACGGCTATCGCTGAACGTCACGTCGAAATGGCTGAAGAAGTCTTGACGACCCAAGAGATTAAACCCGACGCCCAATCGCGGCGAGAACCCGACCTGGACCATCAACTCAACTGGTCCGATGCGAACTGGAAGCCGATGGACGTAGACAGGAATCAAACTGCCGTCGCCAACCATGGAATACGTCAGGTGACCGTCTTCCAACTTCAGCCCCAACAGTCGGGCTTCTCCTTCCGCCAGAATCGAGACGAACGCCCCCGAATCCACATAGACCCAGATCTCTTTCCACCCTTGAGGACCTTCCACTTGCAGGGGGATGATGGGACTCGGGATGCCGCGATAGAGGCTGTAGGGGAAGACTATAGCGCGCACGTGAAGTCTTCTGGCCTGGGGACACGCAGCACTGAGGGGATGACACGGGGATGCTTCGTGCGCGCTTTACGCTCCAGCGGGACCGGATCGTGTCCCACAAACAACTCTCCCTCGGCCACAACGGCGTATTGGCCAGCATACTTATCGACGAGCTCCTCAAAATGCTGGCGGATCCACGCCTCGTCCGTGAGGCGCGAGGCCGGGCGATGTTTCCCCTTCCGCGATTTGGGCATTTCATGGGCCTCCTCGTATGACTATACGTGGCAGCGCTCCGTCTGTCAAGCTGACGACCACCACCACACCGGCCTCGGCCTTTCAGTCGTCCAAAGCATCATCCAGGAGCACGGCGGCCGCCTCGCGATTGACAGCACCCCTGGCCGCAGCCCCACCGTCCGCCTCCAGTTTCCCATAGCGGAGGGCCATGTTACTGGAAGCCAGCCGATTCCACTGCCTCATCACGGGAGTGAATGAGGGGCTCCGGATGTGGCTTGTGGCTGGATCTGTGAGGCGAACCCTCGCGGTGACTGAGGCTTACTGAGGTGTTTCTCAAAACAGCATTGACAGAGCAATGAGTTTCAATCCACACGCCATAGCCTCATTTGTCTCATCAGCGTTCGTATTAGGATTGGGTCTCCTGGTCTTTCGAAAGCGTCAACACTCGCCAGAGCGGCTTGCGTTTTCCTGGCTCTGCTTGACGGCGTTCGTTTGGCTGTTTTGCTACGGGTTGATGAAAGGCGCCGTCCGTCCTGAGCACGCTCTCCTCTTTGCTCGGCTTGGCCATTCAGGTGTTATTTTTATTCCAATCGCCTACCTGCACTTTGTGAGATATCATCTCAAGGTCAATTGGCTTGCCCGTGTTTACTCCGTTTATTATGTCGTGGGGGTGGTTTCCCTTGTGTTGATGTGGACGACTGACCTCTATGTTCCTGCCGTGGCAGCGCATTACTGGGGGTTTTATCCCGTTGGCGGTATCGTGATGTGGATTGACTTTATCTGGCTCGTTGCAGCCGTGTTCCTGACCTACACGATTTTCATTGTTCGGTGTCGGGAAGGTAGGCGAGCATCTTCCTTGGTTGAGTTCAACAAACTACGATACGGGTGCGCGGCGTTGGGGGTATTTACGCTCGCAGCACTTGATTTCCTACCTAAACTTTCAACGATCAACTTTTATCCTCTCGGCTTCGCGACAACCGCAGGCTTTGTCTCGATTACGGCCTACGCTATTCTCAAGCACCAGTTGATGGATATCACCATCGCGATTCGCAAAAGCTTGGTTTACTCAGGTCTCATCGCTTGCATTACGGCGACTTATCTCGTGATGGTCCTGATCATGGAAAAGTGGTTTCAAGGGTTCGTTGGGTACCGCTCAGTGGTTGCGACGAGTGTTGTGGCTTTTCTGATCGCAATATTCTTTAATCCGCTGCGCAACCGAGTCCAAGCGCTGATTGACCGCGCCCTCTTCAAAGCCACCCCTGCGGAGCTGGCCACCCAACGAGACCAGTTGCTCGTCGAGGTCCGTAAGAGCGACCAGATGAAAGCCGTCGCCACCTTCGCCGCCGGCATGGCCCACGAGATCAAGAACCCCCTCACCGCCATCAAGACCTTCACCGAGTTCCTCCCGGAGAAGTACGACGACCCCAGCTTCCGGGAGAAGTTCACCCGGATCGTCGGCCAGGAGGTCGGCAAGATCGACCAGCTTGTGCACCACCTCCTGGATTTCGCTAAACCGGCTCCTCCCCACCTCCAACCCCTCCAGCTCTCGGCCCTCCTCGACGAAACCCTCGACCTCCTCAGCAACGACTGCCTCCAGCACCGGGTCAGCGTGGAGCGCACCTACAGCCCTAACGGTAGTACCATCCAAGCCGATCCTCAGCAACTGCGCCAGGTCTTCCTCAACCTCTTCCTCAACAGCCTGGAGGCGATGGATGGGCAGGGCGGCACCCTCACCGTCTCCACCACCCCCCAAGATGGCCACCTCACCGTGACCATCGCCGACACCGGCCCCGGCATCCCCAAGGAGCACCTCCCCCATCTGGGGGAGCCCTTCTTCACCACCAAACCCACCGGCACCGGCTTAGGCTTGTCCGTCGTCCAGAGTATCATCCAGGAGCACGGCGGTCGCATCAGCATCGACAGCGCCCTCAACCTCGGCACCACCGTCTGCATTACCTTACCGGCAGTCAACGCACCCATATCCGGATGACGCTCTTCCAACATCACCTGCTCGCGCTTGGAATCGTTTCAGCCACGACGTTCGGGCTCGGGGTGTTTGTGCTCTGGAAGAATCCGAAACGCAATCTGCATCGCTCCATGGCCCTGTACTGTTTCAGCTTAGCCTGGTGGAGCGGATGGGAATGCGCCGCGCTTCAGATGCCAACGCATGCCTTAACCAAACAGTTGATGCGCATCGAATATATGGGGGTGTCGTTCATTGCGACGCTGTTCTGTACTGCCGTGTCGTTCTTGCTCGATTGGTCGCCACGGGTTCGACGGCGTGTTCTCCTGCCGCTGTATCTTGGGAGCGCCGTAGCGCTTATTGCCGCAAGCGTCTACCCCACGACATACTTTCTGGATGTCACTCCAGGCCCCGTAGCCTACCTTCCCATTTGGGGATTGGCGGGTCCCTTCTACTGGATCTTCCTGGTGTTCTTTTTGGGTGAGCTCTCTGCAGGGCTTGGCTTGACCTTCTTCGCGTGGCGTCGAGCAGAAGGACAGGAGCGAACAAGATTGGCCTTGTTTTTGGTGGGGTCGTTGGTCGCGTATGTCGGAGCCTGCCCGGAGTTCGCCTTGAAGTATGGGATACGGCTAGGGTGGCTGAATCCGTTTGGCTTATACGGGATGCCGTTCTATATCGGCCTCATGACCTACGCCATCGTCCAACACCGCTTCTTGGACATCCACGTCGTGATCCGCAGAAGCGTCGTCTACTCGCTTTTGGTGACCTTGCTGACGGTGGGATACTTCGGCTTGATTTATGCGGTGGAGCGCCTCTTTCAGACCACATTTGGCTATCACTCGGTCGGGGTATCGGTCGCAGCCTTCGCCCTGATGGCGCTGGCTTTTCAACCGCTCAAGATCGGCATCCAACGTCTCGTGGACTGGCTCTTGTTTCGAGCCCCGCACGAGGAGCTGGTCAAGCGGATGGAGCGCTTCGAGCAAGAGGCCTTGAAGGCCGAGAAGCTCAAAGCGATCTCAACCCTGGCCGCCGGCATGGCCCACGAGATCAAGAACCCCCTCACCGCCATCAAGACGTTTACCGAGTTCTTGGAAGAACA
>JAUYPJ010000104.1 GCA_030697665.1 Candidatus Omnitrophota bacterium | reverse complement strand
GAGCTGCACCACTGGTGGAGCACCCCTTCAGGGCTGCCCACGAGATCCCATGCCGCCTGGAGGAGCAGCGACTCCGTGAGCTCATGACGCCTGCGTAACGCCGCCAGCTCCCTCAGGCGCTTGAGGACGACGGACAGATACCACGGAGAGGGCCCCAGCCACCGGATCAGGAACTCGCCCATCTCGTGGCGCCCCTGCAGGGCCTTGAGCTCCTGGTGCACCCAGGCGGCGGCCGTCTCCCGATCCAGCACATCCAGGGTGAGCAGCTCAAACTGCCCGAAGAGCAGTTGCAGGCGCTCCCGCAGAATCGCCCGCGCGCGGTAGGGCGCAGAGCTGGAGAGGATGAACAACACGGAAGGCCACGTCATCACGCGCTTGCCGAGCTCGTGGAAGGCGTGGACAAGCCCCAGCTCCTCGAGGAAGAGAAACTCATCCAGGATCAGCACGACGGGCCGGCGCTGCTCCTCAACCAGGACGGGGATGATGTCGAGCACGCGATTGAACGCCTCTCCCGAGAGCCCTTTGGTCAGGCTCCCCTCGATCTGTCGAATCGCGGCTGTGGTCCTTGGGAGGCGCGGCTCGGCAGACCGCAACAGCGTCTCAAGCGAATGGGGCGCCTGGCGATCCGCCTCGGCCCCCGCCTCCGCCGTCTCCCCCCCTGCGCGAGATCCGGCATGGAGCACCGCGCACAGCAGGCGATGCAGAAAGCTGCGACAGGGCTCACGGTAGACCGGACAGTAGATGAGGAGGGGCGTGGCGGGAGGCTCGGCGAGGAGCTGTTGCAACTGAAACGTCTTGCCGCTGCCGGGCGGGCCGATCAGCGCCAGGTTCTGGCGGAACCCCTCCCCAAACGCTTGCAGGCGATGCCGTAGGTGACGCGCGAGCTCAGGACGGACGTTCATGACTTGTGACTGGGTGACGGGGTGACTGCGTGACTGGGTCACTGAGTAGCCCAGGCTAGCTACCCAGTCACCCAGTGACTCAGTCACTCAGTCACGGCATGTCCCTCTCAGTACGCTGGCAACAGGGCGACGGCGTGATGCGGTCGCGTGCCGTGGCGGATCTCGAAGTGGAGCGGCCGGTGAGCCAAGCTGCCGATCGGCATCCCCTGTCGCAGCGAGGCACCCGGCACCACCACGATCTGATCGAGCCCGGCATAGATGGTGAAGTACCCGTCGAGATGATCCAGGACGACGGTCTTACCCCACCCGGCGAGTTGGTTGGTGGCGACGGCCACGCGTCCGCTGCGCGAGGCGCGAACGAAGCTCCCGACGGGCGCCGTAATCTCCAGCCCCCTGGAGGCGCCGGCGGAAACCCGCGTTCCGCGCAGCGGCCAGACAAACCGCGCCGATTCAGCGGGAAGCGGGATGAAGAGCCGCTGCCCGACGGCGAGACGCGCGGTGCTCGCCAGCCGGTTGGCGGACGCGAGCGTCTGGACACCCACGCCGTACGAGCCGGCGATCCGCCACAACGTTTCCCCGCGGCGAACCTGGTGATAGGAGCCTTCGAGACGAGGAACCGCTTGGGGTGGCGAGCTGAGGGAGCCCACCGGGGCTGTCGTCGCGCACCCCGAGAGCAGCGCCATCGATAGAGCAGTTGTTCCTAACAGGCTGCTGAAAAATCCCTGGGTGACACGTGACAGGTGACACGCGACAGGGAACACCAGCACACCATGGGCATCTGTTCGCTTGTCACGTGTCGCGTGTTGCCTGTCGCGCCACTTGTTCATCACCCCGCTCGCCGCTCCCTTCGATTCCCGCTACTTCGATGAGAAATACCAGCGGGTAGCGGGAATCGAACCCGCGTGGCGAGCTTGGGAAGCTCGTGCACTGCCACTGTGCTATACCCGCGTCGCGGCTGTTGTTCAGCGAAAACGGTGTTTTCTCTTCCTGCACCCATCTCTTTCCTCAGTGGAAGCTGGATACCAACAGACGCTTCAGGTGCTGAGCAGCGGCTTGCGGATCGGCGGCCGCACAGACGGCGCGCACCACCGCGACGCACGCGGCTCCTGCCCCGAGCACCTCAGACACCGTCGTCTCATCGATCCCGCCGATGGCCACGAGCGGCTTCGTCACGCCAGCCCTGACCCGACCGAGCAGCGACAGGCCGACCGCTGGGGAGTCCGGCTTCGTCGGCGTGGGGTAGAGCGGCCCCAGCGCGAGGTAATCGACCCCCTCCTGCTCCGCCGCAAGGGCCTGCTCAAGGCTGTGGGTCGACTTCCCCACGATCCGCTCCGGGCCGAGAAGCCGGCGGACGGCCCAGACCGGCAGATCGTCCTGGCCGACATGCACCCCGTCCGCCCCCGCCGCAACCGCCACATCCACCCGGTCATTGATGAGCAACGGCACCCCGCCGGCCCTGGTCACCGTCAAGAGCTGTTGGGCGCACTCGAGCACCTGTCGCGTCGAAGCCGCCTTGTCCCGAAGCTGAATGACGTCCGCTCCCCCACGAATGGCGGCCGCCGCCACCTCAGCCGGATCGCGCCGCCCCACGACGGCGCCATCAATGATGACGTAGAGTCGCCACTGCGCGCAGGAGATCACGTTCCACCCCATAGAGTCGAAACCGCAGCCGCTGAAACGCCGCCGTCTGCATCGGCGCGATGAGCCGCGTGCACTCCTCCAGCGTCCGAAGCGACTCCTTGGCCCGCTGGCAGTTGATGAGCAGGAGCCGCTCGAGCGAATCGACCCGTGAGGCGCTGGCCCGCCGGCCGATATCCTGGCGGCTGGCTCGACTTTCCACCAGCTCGGCAGCGCTGACCGGCAGGGCCCGAACCGTCCGGGCAATCGCGTGGCGGAGCGAGCGGATCGCGCCAAACACCCGCGGGGACTCCAGGTGAAAACGGACGATCTCCTCGCACACGCGGATGCCTTCCAACGCCCGGTTGGCGTTGGCATCGACCACCCGCAGCACCGCGCGGCGCCCGTTACCGCTGCGGCGTCCCATGCCGTTGGATGCGCGCGATGAGCCGCGTCGTCGAACACCCCTTCCGCAACGGGATGCGCACGACCCGACCCCCGCTTTGCTGCACCACCTCGCGACCCACCACCTGCCCGGACGCCCAATCGGCCCCCTTCACCAGGACGTGCGGCCGCACGCGCTCGATGAGCCGTTGCGGGGTGCGCTCGCTGAACACCGTGACATAATCCACGCATTCCAGCCCAGCCAGCAGCAGCGCGCGATCCCGCTGAGGGAGGAGGGGCCGATGCGCGCCTTTGAGCGCTCTCACTGACGTGTCGCTATTGATTCCCACGATCAGCACATCCCCCTGTCGCCTCGCCTGCTGCAGCAGTGTGAGGTGGCCGGCATGCAGCAGATCGAAGCAGCCGTTCGTGAAGACGACGGTGCGACGACGGCGGCCGGCCTGGCGCACGATCCGCGCCAACGCCGCCCACGACGTAATCTTCCGCCGCGCCTCACGCGGACGTCCCGCCATTACCACATTACGCAGTTGTTGGGGGCTCTGACCCCAAGAGAGCCTCCTCGATCAGCTCGCAGAGGATGTGACCGATCGTCAGATGCGCTTCCTGGATCCTCGCGGTGACGGCCGAGGGCACGCAGATGCAGACGTCGCACACGGCGGCCATCTGACCTCCCGAACGCCCGGTCAGCCCGATCGTCCTGACCTGCAGCGTTTTTGCGGTCCGCAGGGCCTGGATCACGTTGGGCGAGCTCCCGGAGGTGGACAGGCCCAGGGCGACGTCGCCTGGTTGCGCAAGCCCCTCGAGTTGCCGCGAAAAAATCTGCTCGTAGGCGTAGTCGTTGGCAATGGCCGTGACGCTGGCCATGTTCTCTGTCAGCGACACGGAGGGCAGCGAGCGGCGCTCCCTCCGGAAGCGGCCCACGAACTCTCCGGCCATGTGCTGGCTCTGCGTAGCCGAGCCGCCATTGCCGAACCAGATCAGCTTGCGTCCTGCCTTGAGCGCATCGGCCATCACTCCCCCGGCCTCGGCGATGAGGAGCTGCTGGTCGCGTGGAAGGCGAGCGTGCAGCTCGGCGGTCTCCTGCAGAATCGTGGCAATCACCTCGAGCGACGCCATCTCAGCCGAAGAAGATCTTGGCGATGTTGTAGAGCTCCATGTCCACGGTCTTGAGCCGGCTCGTGCCTTCCTCGAGGGCGACCGCCACCACCCTGTTGCCCTGGAGACTGACCATGACGCCGAACGTCCCTTCCAGGACCAGCTCAACCGCTTTCACGCCGAAGCGGGTGCCGAGGATCCGATCGAAGGCGGTGGGGCTGCCCCCGCGTTGGAGGTGGCCGAGGACGGTCACCCGCGTCTCGTAGCCCGTCCGCTGCTCGATGAGGCTGCCTAAGAGATGTCCGATGCCCCCCAGTCGGACGTGGCCGAACTCGTCCCGCGGCTCCTCCGTCCCCACCGCGGCGCTGTCTTTCAACCTCGCCCCCTCCGCAATGACGATAATGCTGAAATCCTTCCCTCGGGAGTGACGTTGCGTGATCAGCTCGCAGACCGCCTCCACGTCGATCGGCTCCTCCGGGATCAGGATGACATCGGCCCCCCCGGCGATGCCCGCGTACGTGGCGATCCATCCAGCGTGACGCCCCATGACTTCCGCCACCATGATGCGGTGGTGGCTCTCGGCCGTCGTGTGGAGCCGGTCGATCGCTTCCATGGCGATATTCACCGCCGTATCGAACCCGAACGTAAAGTCGGTCATCGCCAGGTCGTTGTCGATGGTCTTGGGGACCCCGACGATGCGCACCCCTTCCTTCGCCAGTCGGGTCGCCACCCCCAGCGTGTCCTCTCCGCCGATCGCGATGATCGCATCCAACTGGAGCCGCCGCATGGTCTCCAGCACCCGCGCATGATCTTCGGGCCGCTTGTAGGGATTGGTGCGGGAGGTCCCGAGGATGGTGCCGCCTTTCGGGAGGATCCCCGACACCGACTGCAGATCCAGCGGCGCGGCGTTGGCCTCGACGAGCCCTTTCCATCCGTTGCGGATCCCGATCACCGTCAATCCCCCCTGGATGGCTCGGCGCGTCACCGCCCGGATCACCGGGTTCAGCCCGGGGCAATCCCCTCCCCCTGTGAGGACGCCGAGGCGACGAACCGATCCCGTGGCTGCGCCAGGGGAAGGCATCAGTCGTTCCCTTCCCCTAACTGGAACTGCCGGTCGAGGTAGTCCGTGGTGATCTGCCCGCGCCAGAAGGTGGGATCACTCATGATCTGCTGATGCAGCGGGATCGTGGTGCGAATCGGCTCGATGAGGAACTCCTCCAAGGCCCGCTGCATCACCCGAATGGCGTCCTGCCGCGTCGGCCCCACCGTGATCACCTTCGCCAGCAACGAGTCATAATGGGGTGGGACGTCGTAGCCGGCAAAGACGTAGCTGTCCACCCGCACCCCACGGCCGCCGGGCTCATGGTACATCGTGATGAGACCGGGACAGGGGGAAAAGCCGTTCGTGGGGTCTTCCGCGTTGATCCGGCATTCGATTGCCGCGCCCTCCAGGCGGACCTCATCCTGCTTCAGCGTCAACGACTCACCCGCCCCCACGCGGATCTGCTCCTTGATGAGGTCGATCCCCGTCACCATCTCCGTCACGGGATGCTCCACCTGGATCCTCGTGTTCATCTCGATGAAGTAGAAGAGGCCACTTTTGTCCAACAGGAACTCCACCGTCCCGACCGAGGTGTAGGCCGCCGCCTTCGCCGCTCTCACCGCCAGCTCCCCCATTTTCCGCCGCAGCTTCGGATCCACGGCCGGGGACGGGGCTTCCTCGATGAGCTTCTGGTGACGGCGCTGGATGGTGCAGTCCCGCTCGCCGAGGTGCATCGTGTGGCCGAAACGGTCCGCGAGGATCTGGAACTCGATGTGCCGAGGCTCCTGAAGGTATTTCTCCACGAACACGTCGCTGTTGCCGAAGCTGGCCTGCGCCTCCGCCTGGCAGGTCATGAGCGCGCTGATGAGGCGGACGTCGTTGTGGCAGACGCGCATCCCCCGTCCCCCGCCGCCCCCCGCCGCCTTGACGATCACGGGGTACTGGATGCGTCGCGCGGTCTTCAGGGCTTCCTCTTTGCTGCGGATGGCCGTCATGCTGCCGGGGATGATCGGGATGCCCGCTTTGCGCATGAGATCCTTCGCCGCCAGCTTATCGCCCATGAGGCGGATGGCCTGCGCCGATGGGCCGATGAACGTGATGTTGCAGGATTCGCAGATCTCCGCAAAATGCGCGTTCTGGGACAGAAAACCGTAGCCGGGATGAATCCCGTCGACATCGGTAATCTCCGCGGCGCTGATGATGGCGGGGATGTTGAGGTAGCTCTGCTCCGCCTTGGCCCCTCCGACGCAGATGGCCTCATCCGCCAGCCGGACGTGCAGGCTGTTGCGGTCCGCCTCGGAGTAGACCGCGACGGTCCGGATCCCCATCTCCTTGCAGGCCCGGATGACGCGGATGGCGATCTCCCCCCGGTTCGCAATGAGAATTTTTGAGAACATGACGCGTTTGTGTAATGTTCACCTTACACAACTCTTAGCGGGGTTCGAGCGCGAACAGGGGCTGGCCGAACTCGACCGCAGCCCCATTCTCCGTCAGCACCTCGACGATCCGCCCCCCCACCTCGGACTTGATCTCATTCATCAGCTTCATCGCTTCGATGATGCACACGACCTGGCCCACCTCGACGTCCTGCCCCACCTCGACAAAGGGAGGCGCATCAGGCGCCGGGGCCCGGTAAAAGGTCCCCACCATGGGCGACTTGATGATGATGCGACGGCTGTCGTCGGGAACCTTCGCCCCAGTGGAAGGGCCGGCCGCCGCCACCGGATGGGGAATGCCGGTGACGTATTCCACGAGCTGCTGACCGACCCCAGCAGAGGCTTTCTTGAGCCGAATCCGCAGGCCTTGGTGCTCCATCTCAAGCTCCACGAGCCCTCGGCTCTCCATCAACTGAAGCATCTCCTCGATGAGCCGGAACGCCTCCCGTTCAGACGATTTCACCCGCTTGTCCATGTCATGGCTCCTAAATGCGCCCAAGAATACACGTTAACATGCTGGGGCGCATTTACCCTGCCTCGCACCGAGGGCCGTGCTCGGCACGAGGTGAGCGAAGTCGAAGGGTGACCCCTCGACTCGCTTTGCTCGCTCTGGTTCGACAGACTCACCATTCGCCCTGAGCAAGGGCCGGCGGTGCCGGCCCGCGTCGAAGGGCTCGGGGTAAATGGAACCCCCCTGAATATTACGGTGCATTGATGGTTCCATTTAGACGCGAGAGACGTACGCCGTCGTCCTGGTGTCGATCCGAATCACGTCGCCATTCTCGACAAAGAGGGGCACCTGAACGGAGGCGCCCGTCTCAAGCTGCGCCGGCTTCAGCGCCCCCTTCGAGGTATCTCCCCGGATCCCCGGCTCGGTGGACTCCACGCGCAGCTCAACGAACATGGGGGGCTGGATCCCGATCATCTGACCGTCGTGGAGCTGGACCTCCAGTCCCATGTTCTCTTTCAGGAACCCCGCTGCGGACCCCAGCAATTGGGTGGACACCTCCCGCTCCTCGTACGTCGTGGTGTCCATCAGGTGGAACGTCTCGCCCGTCCGGTAGAGGTACTGGAAGGTCCGCTTCTCGATATAGGCTTCCTGGAACTTCTCCCCGACGCGGAAGGTGCGCTCGATCACCGAGCCGTCCCGCATCCGCCGCAGCTTGGTCCGCACGAACGCCCCTCCCTTGCCCGGCTTGACGTGCTGGAACTCCACGATGACCCACAGTTGGCCATCCAACACGATGGCCTCCCCGCTGCGAAACTCGTTGGTGGATATCATCAGCGTGCAGCGTGCAGCGTAGAGCGTACAGCGTCTAGCGTATAGCGAAGCACATCCGTCTTCCACCTATACGCTGAACGCTGTACGCTACACGCTAAGTGTTGCTGTACGCTGAACGCTAGACGCTGAACGCTGGTCATCGTGTCTCGGGAGGCAACTCGGCTTCTTCAGGCAACATCACCGGAATCCCGTCCCGGACCGGGTAGCGGCGAGCGCACTGCACGCAGACCAACCGCTCCCCTTCCAGCTTCACCTCGGTCTTGCAGACCGGACAGGCCAGGATTTCCAAAAGCTTTGGATCGATCATCGCACACCTTCCGATTCTATCGGCTGGTTCTCAAGTAGAACCTGACTCCCTTCATCGGTCTTGCTTCGAGACTTGGACAATTCACCCACCACGGTATCCACTTGCGACAGACTTCCCCTCGAACCGATCATTCCTGAGGCAAAATTGTACGCATTTCGAAGATGGCCTAGGAGTGTGCCCCAATCCTTTTCAAGCTGACCCCAGGAGGTCTCTAGTTGACTGACCATTTGCTGAACGCCCTTCACGTCTTCTGAAAGCCTGAGATTCCTGAGCCCAAGTCGGAGCAACCCTAGATACGGCATGAGCGTTTGGGATGAACAGCCGAACACGCGCAGTTCTTGGGATTTTCTGGGAAGAGGGTTGTCCTCTCCATACCACTTCGTGACGACAAAGGCTTGATGCCACACCGCGTCCGTCGGGAAAAACACCAATGCGTAATCGGTGGTTCCTAAGCCCGGTTGAATGTATCTTGAAATCTTGTTCAACTGTTCGATGACCGCGTCTCGAAACTCGCGCCATCGAACTTTTACTTCCGCCTCCGGGGCTTCGACCCACGCCCGATACTTCTGCTCCGGAAACTTTGAGTCAATTGGTACGACGCAATCCGGGAGCTTGATGATGAAATCTACTGTCTCGTTCCCAGATGCTAACAAGCGGGGCTTACGTTCGTAGAGTCCGTTGCCAAGATGTGTCTCGAGCAAGACTTCAAGTGATGCCTCCGCGTAGGCAATCCCAGCCATCTGAGGAGTCTTGAACATCGCTATGACAGGCTCGATGGCACCAGACATATTTCTCACCTCAGTGACAGCCTGCTGACTAATTGTAGTTAAAGAGTCGTTGATTTGTCTCATCTTCTGCTCGTTTTCCGTTGCCAAATCTCTCAGTCTTTGATTCTCCGCATTCGCAGAAGAGAGCATTCGATCTTTTTCCGAAACGACCGCGGTATGCTGGCCTTCAAGTTGGGACTTCAGATTCTGAAGCTCACGTACTGTATCCGCAAGCTCCCCTTTAGTCAGGGCATCTGGAAGTTTTTCCGAAATACCACGAGCCCTTCCCCAATAATATGTGACAATTGAAACAACGATCATGACCGCTAAAAATATCACGCTGGCCACCGTCATGATCCGCCGGCTTTGGTCAGGTAGCGCATCCGAAGCTGATAGAGCGCGTCGTGCAGCAGGCGCTCTTCCTCGACGCTCAGGTTGCCTTTCGTCTTCTCTTCAAGGATGCCGAGCAGATCGATGAGATATTTCGCATGGGGCAGATTCGCCGCCTGCTTGCGCGTCGCCGGATGTGGGACCTCCCCCAGGGCGATCAGCCCCTCCATGGCCAGGCTGGACACAAACAGATCGAATCGAGCCTCAGGCGGCCCTGCCGCTTCCGGCGGCACGCGGCCGCCTTCCCGGCCGGGCGCCTGACCGGAAGCTGATGCGGGAGCGGGAGCCTCGGTCGCGTGCTTCTCCTGCTCGACCTGCTCCTTCCACGACTCGTCAACGCGCTTGCGGCTTTGCTCGTCCATGCGCCTCACCTGACGATGACACCGGCGTAGCCGATCACCGCCTCGGGGTCGCCTCCCGCCTCGGCGCTGGTGCCGTAGCGGACCAGCGAGCCCTGGGTGGCTCCGAGCGCTCTCGCCGCCTCGAGCACCGTGACAACCGCCCACGTCCCGCACATGAGCAGCGCGCGCTCCTCTATGCGGCGGAGGAGCGCGGCCCCATCCAGCGCCAGGATCGCCTCCAGCAGCGCCTCATCCTGCGCCGCCGCCCGCTGCTGCGGCTCGTAGTGCGACAGATCGGAGCTGGCGATGAGCAGCGTCGGCGCTTCCCGCATCCGCACCACCTGCGCCAGCGCGCGCGCGAACAGGCCGACCTCCTCGGCATCGGCTGACCCGACGACCACGGGAACCACCCGCAGATCGACGGGACCCCACCGCTGGAGAAACGGCAGGATCACTTCAACCGCGTGCTCCCCGCGTTGCGACCCGGCATCAGCGAGAAGAAAGGGGCAGCGCATCCGCAAGGCCGCCGCGCACGGCTCGTCGATCGGCACCTCCCCCAAGGGGGTGCGGTACGCCCCCCGCTCCATGACGCTCCAGCGCATCCGCGCCCCGGTATGGGACGGACCGACGATGATGCAGCAGGGTGGGATCACCACGCGCGACAGCGTCTGGCCGAGCACTCCCCCACACTGCCGGTAGCTGCCGTGCGGGACGACCACCGCCGGCGCCGGCGCACCGCCGACGGCGCTCGGCCGCCACGCGTCGACCTCCCGGGTGAGCGCGTCGCGATCCGCGGGATAGAAATACCCCGCCACCGCCGGCCGCCGCACCACGTGCTGAGCCTGAACCATGGACTATGGACTATGGACTATGGACTGCGAACTTGCCGGCGCATGGCCGTTCGGGGAGATGATCACCTGGGCTCGCTGCTGCAAGGTCAGGTATCGCTCGGCCGCGGCATGCACCATGGGGGCGGTCACCCCGTTGAGCTTGGCTTCGTAGGTGGTCCAAGCGTCAAACCCCACGCCGTACAATTCGTCCAGCACAGAGCGTTTGGCAAGCCCCACCACGTGCTGAAGTTCGAGCCGGTGGAGGCCGATCAGATACCGCTTGGCCTCATCGACCTCTTCATCCGTGAACCCCTTCTCCACGGCGAGCGCAAGCTGTTCTTCCAGCAGCGTGAGGACCGTAGCGCGCTCTGCCGGACGCGTGGCCGCGTACACCAACAGGTACCCCGGATCCCAGCCCGGCACGTGCACCGCCCCCAAGGTATAGGAGAGGCCGTGCTGCTCCCGCACCGCCTGAAACAGCCGGCCCGACATGCCGGAGAGCGCCGCGGTCAGCACGTCCAGCGCGTAGCGATCCTCGGCCGTGAAGGTGCTGCCACGGAACCCCAGCATGATCAACGCCTGCTCCCGTTCCATCGTCTGGCTCACCACCGCCACCTCATCGAGATGGGGGCTTGGCAACCGGGCGGGCCACGAGGAGTCCCGCGCGGGGATCGTCCCCATCGTCTGCTGGAGGACCTGGGAAACCGACGCCCCGTCCACATCCCCGAACACCGCCACCACCATGTTTGACGGCACCAGCCACCGCTTCGCAAACTCAAGACAGTCCGCTCGCGTCAGGCGCCCCACGGTCTCGCGGTCGCCCAGCGGCTGAAAGCGGTAGGGATGGCCTGGAAAGAGCGCGCGGCGGAGCAACCGTCCGCCGACGTCAAACAGCTCATCGTCCTGGGCCCGCAGCGCGTTCAGGGTCAGCTCGCGCTGGATCTCCAGCTCCGCGTCGTGGAACGTCGAGCGGCTCACCAGCTCGTGCGCGAGCGTCAGCCCCTTGTCCAGATCCTGTGACAAGAGCTGGAGCATCAGGCCGAAGCCATCCCTCCCGCTGAACGCCTCCAGGCTGCCCCCGAGCGACTCCACCTGCCGGGCGATCTGCGAAGCGCTGTGCTGAGCGGTCCCCTTGGTCAGGAGCTGGGCCACCAGGTGCGAAATGCCCTGCTGCGGCTCCGTCTCCACGCGGACACCGCCGCGGAATCCGACGACGATCGCCGCAATGGGGAGCGTCGGATCGACCCCGATGAGCGTCGTCGCCCCGTTGGCGAGCGTCGCCTTGCTCACAGGAACCGGCTCAACCGCTGCCGCAGGCGTCGAGGCGCCTGGGGCGGCTTGCGCGGAAGGAGGACGGATGATCGCCGTCGTCATCTTCGAGACGTCGCAGGTGCGCGCAGCCGCCTCCTGAATCTGCTCGCGGCTGACCTGGTTGATCGCCTCGACATACCGGCGGGAAAAGAGGGGATCGCCCGTGGAGGCGAGGGACGTGGCCAGATCGGCGGCCTTCGCCTCGATGGTTTGCAGCGCGAAGAGGTGATCGGCGCTCACCATCCGCTTGGCCTTTCGCAACTCCGCCTCGGTGACCCCGCGCCGCTTCACCGCCTCCAGGACGTCGAGGACCGCCTGCGTCGCCCCCGCGACCTTGTCAGGCTCGGTCTGCCACTGGATCGCCAAGACGCCGGGATCTGCGGGGGTATAGTTCCAGGCGGCGATCTCGTGCGCCAGCTTCCGCTCCCGGACGATCTCTTCGTAGAGCCGGCTGCTCCGCCCCTGCCCGATGATGCCGGCCAGCAAATCGAGGGGATACGTCTGTGGATCGGAGAGGCGCGTCGAGGAGAAGCCGAGGATGACGTACGCCGTCTGGACGGGCAGCTCAACCGACATCTCCTTGGCGCTCGGCACCGGCGGCTCCAGGGGAGGCATCTGCCGGCTGAGATCGGTCGTCCCACGGGGCCACGCCCCAAAGATCGAAGAGGCCAGCGAGCGGAAGGCGGCCCCATCGAGGTCCCCCGCGCAGGCCAGGACGACGTGCTGGGGCTGATAGAAGGTGGCGTAGAACGTCCTGAGATCGTTCACCGTCAGGCGCTCCAGCAGCGACTGGTAGCCGAGAATCGGATGGCGGTACGGGTGAACCAGGAAATGGCGGCCCCAGAAGAGCTGGTGGATCCGCCGCTGGGGATCATCCAGGTTCATCTGGATCTCCGAGATGATGACGGCGCGCTCCTTCTCGAACTCCGCCTCGTCAAACACCGCCTGTTGCAGGATATCCGCCAAGAGGGAGAGCCCGTCCTTCAGGTAGCGGGATTCGACAAACAGCGAGATGCCCGTCGTGTCAAAGGAGGTGAAGGCGTTGATCGTCCCCCCGTATCGCCGCACCTCCTGCTCGATGCGTCCCGGCGCGCGCGAGCGGGTCCCCTTGAAGAGCATGTGCTCGATGAAGTGGGTGATGCCGGTGCCGACCCACGCCCCTTCCCCCCGCAACCCGCCCCTGATGCGCGCCTCAAGCGCCACGAGCGGCTGGCGATGGTCTTCTTCCCACACCAGCTCCAGCCCGTTATCCAAGGTGAGCTGCTGGACGGTGGAGCGGGGATCGATGGTGGCGGCGTGTGCTGCGGACATGATCAGAACGCTACTGCTCAAGAGACGAAGAGGATCGCCCATCCGCCCCGTTGGATTCCAGCGCCGGGGCGCGCCATGAACCTGGACCGCATGCTGGTTCGTGGAGATCCTCTCGTGTCAGACAGGGCAAGGCGGGACCGCCGCTGGATGGGCGGTGTGAACGCTCAACTCAAGGTGCCAAGGTGCGGGCGCGCCGGCTGATCGCCTGCCGCAGCTCTCGACGCTTGCGCTCGCTTGGCTTCTCGTAGTGCTTCTTCGCCTTCAGCGCCTTCAGAATCCCTTCACGCTCCAGCATGCGCTTGAAGCGCCTTAACGCCTTCTCCAGCGACTCATCTTCTCGAACTTCGACGCGCGGCATGTGTCACCTCACGAGGGCCATTATAAAAAGGGGCGCTGAGATTGTCAATCTCTCGATAGTCCATGGACATCCTTCCGCATCGTCCGGTCCTTTCAACGCATGCCTATTGTGGAGCCCCCCGCGCAAGCGCGGGGCACCACGTTAAAGATACGGGGTTCCTTCCCCGCTACGCGGGGGGCGGAACCCCGCGAAACGACCAATGCCCCCGGGCAAGCCCGGGGCTCATGGTTTTGCTTCGCTGCGCGAAGCAAAACCTGCGGGGTGAAACGTCTTGCGGTCCATCAGGATCTAGGCTACACTTAGGATACACAAAAGATACAGAGATAAGACCAAAGGACAAGCGGCCATGTACCAGCCTCAGTACACGATTACCGACACACTGCTGGCTCGGATCAGCGAAGCGGAAAGGCTCCGGACCAAGATGCAGACCACCCCGGTCCAGGTTGCCTGGCTGGAACGTATCCGTCTGGAGTCGCTGGTTCGCCGGGCGCACTTCTCCACGGCCATTGAAGGCAATCCCCTCACACTCCCTGAGGTCGAAGCGCTGGCAAGCGCCAAGCAGGTGGAGGTGACGGACCGCGCCAAGCGGGAGGTGCTCAACTACCTGGCAGCCTTGCGCTGGATTGCCCGGCAACCTGAGAACACCCCAGTGACCGAAACCGCTGTGCTCAGACTCCACCGGATCATCATGACCGGACTGCTTGAGCCAAGATTGGTCGGAGCCTACAAGGTCTCCGCCAACGTCATCATGTCCGCCGGCCAAGTCGTGTACCGTCCCCCCGGCCCTCAGGCGGCGACACCTGGAACCCGTGCGTTGGTCGCATGGCTTGAGGGCCCGGGACAGTCGACCCACCCCATCGTCGCCTCAGCCTGCGCCCACTACGAGATCGCCCGGCTACACCCATTTCGTGACGGCAACGGCCGCGTCGCCAGGGCCTTGGCGACCTGGGTCCTGTACCACCGAGGGTTCGACACCCAGCACCTGTTTGCGGTGGATCAGTATTTCAAAGAGGACCATGAAGGCTATTATCAGGCGCTCCAACGGGTCCACAAGAAGGAGGATGGGGACCTGACCTCGTGGTTGGAGTATGTCGCCTTGGCGGTCTTGGAGACGCTAAGCCGCACCTACCAGCGTATCGAGCAGCTAGCCCTGCCGCCTTCGACCAGAAAGTTGTCGCTTACCCGGCAGCAGGAGCGGCTTCTGGTGGAACTCCAGGGCAAGCGCGGGATGACCGTTGAGGAACTCCAGCGCCTCCTCGGGGTGGAGCGAGTCCAGGTGTACCGGGTGCTGCGCCCCTTAGTGCGCAAGCGGGTGCTGGAGAAATCAACGACTCGGCCCGTGGTGTACCGCTTGGCACCAAGAGCCTGAAACAGTAAGGATACACAAAAGATACACGAATGTATCGAGACCATCACCCCAAACGAAATCGCTGCGATCCTGAGGATCCATCCCTTCACCGTCACGCGGCTGGCCCGTGAAGGCAAGTTGCCGGCCTTCTCCGCCAGAGGCGGATCCGCCAATCTTTGTGGCGGAAAGGTCGGTGGAATCTGGCGCTTTCGGAAAGACCAGTTTGAACAGTGGATAGAAGAGCGGACGAGCAGGAATCGACGGCACCAGAAGAACCGCAAGACACATTGACGTATGGCGAACGAAGCGGATACGTGTCGAAAGTACATCCTGCCCAAGCTGTACAGCGCCGGTTGGACTGACGATCAGATCAACGAGCAGCGGACCTTCACAGACGGCCGGATTGTGGTCGTTGGAAACAAAACGTCGCGGCAGCCTCAAAAGCGTGCCGATTACCTCCTTCGCTACCGTCCCAATATCCCTATCGCGGTCATCGAAGCGAAGGCGTCCTACAAGCTTCCAGCCGACGGGCTTCAGCAAGCCAAAGAGTACGCGCAGTTCCTCGATCTCAAATTCGCCTACTCGACGAACGGCTCCGGCATCGTCGAACATGACTTCCTGACCGGACGCGAGTGCGAGCTTGACGCTTTTCCCCAGCCGGAGAAATTATGGAGTCGGCTGAAGGCGTTTCTCAACATTGCACAGCCGGAGGTCGAACAGCGGGTGCTTGCCCCTTACTATCCGGTGCCCGGGAAGCCGCCCCGCTACTATCAGGAGATTGCGGTCAATCGCGCCATCCACGCCATCCTCCAAGGCCGGCGGCGCGTGTTGCTGAACATGGCAACCGGAACCGGCAAGACCGACGTGGCCTTCCATATCTGCTGGAACCTCTGGAACACGAAATGGAATCGAACGGGTGAATCACGGCGGCCCCGCATCCTGTACTTGGCCGATCGCGCGGTCCTGGTTGATGACCCGAAGGACAAAACCTTCCCGCCCTTTGGCGACGCCCGCTGGAAGATCGAAGGAGAGGCGATCAGGAGTCGGGAGATGTATTTTGCCACCTACCAGGCGATTGCGAAGGACGAGCGGCGCCCGGGACTGTATCGGGAGTATGGTCAGGACTTCTTCGATCTGATCGTGGTGGATGAGTGCCATCGCGGCAGCGCTCGAGACGAAAGCAACTGGCGGGAGATCCTGGAGTATTTTGCACCAGCCTACCAGCTTGGGATGACCGCGACCCCATTACGAGAAGATAATCGGGACACCTACCGGTATTTCGGCAATCCCGTCTATGCCTATAGCCTGCGGCAAGGCATTGAAGACGGCTTCCTGGCCCCGTATCGGGTCCATCGAATCATCTCTACGGTTGATGCGGCAGGCTGGAGACCTTCGCAAGGCGAGAAGGACCGTTACGGCCGTCCGATTCCTGACGAAGAGTATACGACGGCGGATTTCGAGCGGGTGATCGCGCTCAGAGCCCGCACCGAAGCCATTGCCAAGAGCATCGCCGACTTCCTCAAACAGACGGAGCCGTTTGCAAAGACCATCGTGTTTTGCGTGGACCAGGAACATGCCGAGGACATGCGCCAAGCCATCAACAACCACTGCGTCGACCTAGTGAAGAGTGATCCGGACTACGTAGTCAGGGTCGTCTCCGACGAGGGCGACATCGGCCGCGGGCATCTCAGCCGCTTCCAAGAACCCGAACGGAAGACTCCGGTCGTGGTCACGACATCCCGACTGTTGACCACCGGAGTGGATGTGCCCACCTGCAAGAACATCGCCATCGTGCGTGTGGTCAACTCCATGACGGAGTTCAAGCAGATCATCGGCCGGGGCCCGCGCGTTCGAGACGACTACGGCAAGCTCTATTTCACCATCCTAGACTACACCGGAAGCGCCACCCGCCTCTTCGCCGATCCAGATTTTGACGGAGATCCCGTCGAAATTACTGAAGGCCCCATTGACGTGCCCATCCCGGCGCCTGTGCCGCCTCCGCAACCGCCAGGACCAGGGCCATGTCCCGGTCCGGAGCCGCCTGAGCCGACGATCAGGAAGTTGTACGTTGACGGCGGCAGCGTGGACATCACGACCCATCTTGTCTATCAACTGGACGGCAATGGGAAGCAACTACGGGTGATTCAGTACACCGACTACGCC
>JAUYPJ010000103.1 GCA_030697665.1 Candidatus Omnitrophota bacterium | reverse complement strand
GCAGAAGATCCGGGTGGCTGCCTACTGCCTACTGCCTACTGCCTACTGCGAGCAAGGGGTCAATCGACGTTGGAGTACGCCGTCTTCACGGCGGTGGTGGCGGCGGCGCTGGTGGCGATGAACGTCTACGTCCGGCGCGCCATCCAGGCCAATCTCAAAGCGGTTGAGGGCCAGATCAATGGGGAAGCCGTGCCATAACCGCAGAGAACGCAGAGCGCAACCGCAGAAGCGCAGACAGGGCGACTTTCTCTGCGATCTCTGGAAACGGCGCATGTGAAGGGAGTTCAGCGGTCTCTGTGGTTGCAAAGGGGAGGTGAGGCATGATGGAACGTTGGGATTGGGATAGGAAAGCGAAAGGAGAAAGCGTGGATTCTCTGCGGCTTCAGCGAAAGCGTCGTGGCTTCTTCGCTGGCTCTGGGCCCTCCGCGGTTGCAGGCCAGAGCACGCTGGAGTACATCCTCGTGCTGGCGGCGATCCTGGCGGCCGTGATCGTTGGAGCCAATAGCTTGATCAAGCCGGCGGTCACCTCAACCATGGAGGATTCCCAGAGCGTGATCGAAACATCGACGGATCGGCTCAAAACCGGCCTTGGTCTGCCCTAAGGCAACCGTGAGGCGGGAATGAGGCGGAAGGAAGGGGAGGAGGCGCGAGAATCGATGCGAGCAGTCAACGGACACGGCGTGATGCGCGAGCGAGGACAGAGCACCGCGGAGTACGCCATCGTCTTTGCGGTTGTCCTGGCAGCACTCGTCGGGATGCAGGTGTACGTCAAGCGGGGCATCAATGCCCGCACAAAGGTTGTCTCAGATCACAAGGCAGTGGAATTCTGGACGGAGCTTGGCCAACCAGCAGAGCCCGATCCGACCCAGTACGAACCCTACTATGCTTCTTCAGACTTTGACGTCACGCGAGACGCCGCCCAGACAGAGCATGTGGAGTCAGGGGGCGTCGTCAAGCGAACAGGCGTTTCAGACGCCACGACCCGCGAGGGCGAGCAGATCACCCACAAAGCCAAGGTCAATCCATGATGAGACGCCGCGCAAAGGGGGTGGAGACCGTGAACCGTTCCACAGGACAGAGCACCGCGGAGTACGCCATCGTCCTCGGCGTGGTCCTGGCCGCGCTGGTGGCGATGCAGGTCTACGTCAAGCGCGGCGCCCAAGTCAAATTGAAGCTCGGCGTTGATGAGTTCACGCGAGCCGGAACCACCAATCGCACGTGGTTGCCAGGCGATGAGATGGAATTGGAAGACGGGACCAAGGTCTCAGGCGATGTGACGGCGGGGGAGGTCACGCTCCGCAGCACGACGGCCCAGTACGAACCCTACTATGCGGAATCAAGCTACGAGGTGGGCAGAACCTCGACGGAGCTCGAAACGGTGAATCTCGCAGACGGCACCATTCGACGGGAGATCACGGCAGAGACCCCGGAGGAGACCAAGCGGCGCACCGATGGCTATCAGAAACAACGCATAGCTGGAGAAGCGGATGTCGACCTCGGTGACTTCGAGGAAGTCACACCTTAAGGAGGTGAAGGTGATGTCACAGGGAAACGGCGGACAATCGACCCTCGAGTATGCCGTGATCATTGCGGTCGCCGCCGCCGCGCTGGTGGCGATGCAGTTCTACATGAAACGCGGGGTCCAGGGAAAGCTCCGTGACGCAACGGACCAGATTGGGCAGCAATATCGGGCGGGGAAGACGACGTCCGAGTACACGTTTGACACGCACAGCACACGGCAGGATGTCCTGCTCGAGAATGGGTCGTCCACCTCGACGTTGGATGGGGACGAAACCCAGACCCGGTCAGGCTTTGAAACGGTGGATACGACCGGCGAGAAGACCGTGTTTGAGGAACTCGAAGAAGAAGAAACACCACCAGTCGGACCCTAGCCCAACATCAGATCAACGCCGAAGGGGGTGAAGACCGTGAACCGTTCCACAGGACAGAGCACCGCGGAGTACGCCATCGTCCTCGGCGTGGTCCTGGCCGCGCTGGTGGCGATGCAGGTCTACGTCAAGCGCGGCGTGAATGCGAGGCTGAAGGATGCCTCAGATAGCGCCTCGGAAGTGGTGCTGGATCGCCTCGAGATCCCGGTGGCCGATCGGGCCAAGGAGCAGTTTCAATACGAACCCTATTACGCCTCTTCAACCTACACGGTTGACCAGACGACCGGCCGCAAAGAGGTGGTCGGGGCAGATGCAGAAGGAAGAGGCGGGACGTTTGAGAAGCAGGCTGTCTTAGAAACGACGACTCGGACCGGCAATCAGACCACTGGAGCCGTTCCAGTTCCAGAATGACGAAGACGTCCCAACAGGGGGAGGATGAGCGATGAGGAGGAGGAGAGGACAATCCACCCTCGAGTACGCGGTGGTCATTGGAGTGGTCGCCGCCGCCTTGGTGGTCATGCAAATCTACATGAAAGGGGGCATCCAGGGGAAGCTCCGGGAGGCGACGGACGACGTGGGGGAGCAGTTCTCTCCGACGGCGTATCGGGCCCAGTTCCAGACGGTGCAACACAGCGCCACGGAGGAGACCTTGCATGTCCAAGCAGGCGTTGAAGGCGGGCTTGATCAAGCGGCTGGCGAATCCCGATCCAAGACCATCGAGATCGGGGAGGGTGAGGACGCCATCGAGCATATTGCCACCACGCGCACCTCGGTGGCTGATGATGACGGGCTTGAAGAGCAACTGACCGATGCCCAGAGCGAGGAGGTGTGTCTGTTCCCTCCCTGTCCGTAACCGCAGAGGACGCAGAATGCAACCGCAGAGGACGCAGAGCGCAACCGCTGATGACGCAGAATGCGACCGCAGAGGACGCAGGATGCAACTGCTGAGATCGCGGAGAAATAAGCAACCTGAAGAAAGACAAAAGCTTGTTTCCGCGCCTTCTGCGAGCGTTGCGTTTACTCGTCGCTCGGCGCTCTCTGCGGTTGCAGGACAGGCCACCGTGGAGTACGCCATCCTGATTGGGATCGTGACGGCGGCCATCGTGGGGATGCAGACCTACGCCAAGCGCGGGATTCAGGCGGGGATCAAGCTGGCGGCCGATCAGCTCGGCGATCAGCTCCAGGGGGTTCGGTATGAGTCGGGGGATCGGCAGGACAAGGTGGTCCGGGAGGGGACGCTCTTGGAACGGGAGTCCGCCGTCGCCACTGTCGTCGATCACCAGGTGAATACGCGCACCGATGTTGGCGGCAGCCGGACGGCGACCACCCTGCGCGATACGACTGAGACCCGCGGGGTGGTGACGGATCAGCGGCTCCCTGCAGCGGAGTTCCCGTTTTGCCGGGACGTCGTCGTGGGGGAGGGGCGCGCCAACGTCTCGGTATGCGCCGCCGTGGCGACCGCTGTCCAGTAGACGCGGATTGCAACCACAGAGGACGCCGAGCGACGGATGGAAATCTCCAGGTTCGCAGAAACCGCAGAGGAAAAGGGGTCAAGGGGTCTGAGGGGATCTCTGCCATTTCTGCAAACAAGGCGTTCAACGACTATTCTGCGCACTCTGCGGTTGCAGGGACAGAGCGCGATTGAGTATGCCGTCTTGATCGCCGTGGCGGTGTCGGCGCTGGTGGGGATGTCGGTCTATATCAAGCGGGGGGTTTCGGGCAAGTTGCGCGCGGCGGCGGATTCGGTCGGCGAGCCGTACCATCCCAGGCAGACAGACGCCGATATGACGCTGCGCATCATCAGCAATACCACGACCGAAGCGACACTGCTCAAAGACCAGCCGGTGAGCGATGGGACGGCCGATGTCATGGTCACGACGATCACGATCAATGGCCCGGACACGACGACCAAGACCGGCACGGAGACCGTCGGCCCCCTCGGCACCGACCTCTGGCAACGCTGATTAGGAGACGCGGATGACCGCAGATAGAAAAACGCTGATGACCGCAGATCGTAGACGCGGATTCACGCGGATCGCGGTAGGTCAATCCGCGATAATCCGCGTTTTGATCCGCGGCAATCCGCGTCAGGGACAGGCGTTGCTGGAGCTGGCGATCTTCGGCTCGCTCATCATCCTCACGCTCGGAACCCTCATCCAGTTTGGCTTGAACGACGACTACCAGCAACAGGCCACCATGGAGACCTTCCGGCACGCCTTGTCCAGCGCGGCCGCGACCGTGCTGGTGGATCCTCCCACCCCGACCGCAGTGTCCCATGTCCGCCTCAAGGATCGGCACATCCCTGATCCGTCGAACCCCTTTACCATTGGCTTCTTGCGTCCGGTGGCTGCCCAGGCCAGCGTCACCCGCAACCACAAGCTGCAGGAGAACATCGCTGATCGCCTGGAGGAGCTCCCCCGGGCGCGCATCACGGTGCAAGACGGGGAGGTCAACTGCGGCAGCGGGTCCGGCTGCACCACCGCGGGCTTCAGGGAGGACGTCGTGCCTGCCGGGAGCCTTGAGCGGTATCAAGAGATCTTCGGGAGCCAGAACGTCTGCCCTGCGGGCACCGAGTGTACGGAAGGGAGCTTTCCGCAGGGTCCCTGCTTGAAGCCGTTTGAACGAGTGTGCACCCCCGACCCTGAGGGCGGCCCGGAAATCTGTGAGGATGTGTGTCCCCAATCGAGCATCCTCATTCGAGTCATCGATACGTGCGAGGGGGAGCTGCTCAGTGAAGAGGGGTGTACCCAGCAGGCCAGGCAGCTTCGGGACGATCAGGTCTGCACACAGATCTGTGAGAAGAACAAGTCGCCCGAAAGCGACAAGAACTGTTCCAGCGTCTGTCACCAACCGCTCGTGACGATCCCCTGGTATGCCGAAGGAGAGGAAACGCCAGGCGCCCATGACAACGGGACCCACCAGTGGGCGTTTTTAAAGCTCCAAAGCCTCTTTCGCGGGATCACGAAGTTGGGGCTTCAGCCGGGATTTCGCAGGCAAACGAGTCTGACGAACTCGTTGGGCAAAACCGAGCGTTCAGATCAGATCACCACCACGACCTCCGTCAACTGGCGCACGGAGATGCAACGGACGCTGCTGTTCAAACCCGTGGGAGACACCAGCGGCAATCCGGCCCCTCCCCTGCCGATTGCCACGACGCCAAAGGATGAGCAGTCGACGACGACATGGACCACTCCCTGGTGAGCAACCGCAGAAACCGCGGAATCAGCATGAAGATCGCTTGGTTCGCAGAGGACACAGAGCGCAACCGCAGAGAGCGCAGAGCGCAACCGCAGAAGCCGCAGAGTGCAACCGCAGAAACCGCAGAACCATGGGTGACGCGATGACGTCTCCGCGTGCTCTGCGAGCCAGGCGGTTCCCAGGCGTTCTGCGTCTTCCGCGGTTGCAGGGGTTTTCTCTGCGACCTCTGCGAACATGGTGTTTGTCCGTTATTCAGCGCTCTCTGCGGTTGCAGGGACAGGCGTCGCTCGAAATGACCGTCGCGTTGACCGGGGCGCTGCTCTTGTTGTTTGGCAGCTTAAAAGTTTTCCTATGGATCAATGAACGCTTGGTAACCAGGCAGCTCTATTACGAGAGCACGCGGGTCGCCGCGGGAAGCATCAACCCAGGCGACGGCCCGATCTGGGATGATCCGGCTCAGGGAATCCGGCTGAAGATCTTTGAGTGACCCAGATGGACTAGACGATGATTCGACTCATGAGGAAGCTGCTCTCGCTGGCGCATCTCGCAACGACTTCTCCGCGCAAGCGGGGCCAGATCGCGACGTTCTTGCTGCTTCTGGTGGTGGCGGTGTTGATCTTTGCGTTGATGACGGCGAATCTCGGGCACCTCTCCGTCAAGGCAACCCAACTGGATAACGCCGCCGATTCCGCCGCGTTGCTGTTGGGCTCGCGCCTTGCCTCCAAGTCAAATGAGATGTGGAATCACCTGGGTCAGAAGCGGTCCATCTGCAAGAAGGACGGACTCCTTCCGGTCTTTTTGAAAGTCTTCGTCCCAGTTGTTGGCCCAATCATCAGTGCGTCGATCACCGGCGATGACGTAGGAACCGCCATCCTTGAGGGATTAAAGATAGACATCGAGATTGCAGCCGCTTTTTTTGCTGGTTGGGGGATGACGGGGAGTGTTGCGGGGGGGGTTGTGGGGGCAGTCATCGCGGCTGGAGGGAATCTCTATTCCGG
Source organism: Candidatus Omnitrophota bacterium (assembly GCA_030697665.1). Classification (GTDB taxonomy): domain Bacteria; phylum Omnitrophota; class Gorgyraeia; order Aquiviventales; family Aquiviventaceae; genus JAUYPJ01. Next base: position 20,366 of record JAUYPJ010000103.1, on the reverse strand, counting down.
GATGCATCAGGCGGGTAGTAGAATGAAAGCCTTTTTGGCACCGCTGAAGCGGTTGACTGGAAGTCTCCCGGAGCGCGAGCAGATCCGGGAAAGCGTGCTGCTCCACGCCTTCTCTCAGGCTGAGGACGATCCCACGACGGTGCCGGATACCGAGGATATCGATGACGACGGCGATCGGACGGAACAAGTCTCCAGGTTTCTGAATGAATGGCAGAAGCGGATGAAGAACCTCAAGGACTTTATCGACACGATCACGCCGAGGCTGAGGCAGCTCATCGACGACTTTCTCAGCGGACCCCTCACGACCTTTACGGACACGATCACCACGTTCAAGTCAGAGCGGCTCTCCAGAGAGGAGATCGAGGGCCAGGACGGGGTGCTCGTGAAGCTCCTGCGCCTTTTGGAAGACCCCACGCGGCGCGTCGACACGACGAATACCCAAGACTATGACGTCCCGTTTTGGATACCGGGACTCAGCCAGACAGACTTGGAGACATGGCTGGGCGAGGAGTGCGGCGAGAGCCCCTGCGAGACGCCCCCGCCACTTGACTACGACTCGCTCGATGGCGTTGTCATGGAGGTTGACGATCTCCTTGAGTTTGACCAGGAGATCACCCAGATGGACCCGGATGAACGCCTGGCCACGCGGTATAACTGGATGGGCTTGTTGGTCAATCCCGGGTGGGGGTTCGATCTGACTACGGAGCAATGGGTCTTCGATTCAGATCCGGAGGATACGGGCGACTTCTACGATTCGCTCAACGTGGTGGTCGAGGGGGAGCCTGAGCAAGAGGAACGGCCATTCACCGGATTGCGTGGGTGGCAGCGCGACCTGATTGACATCCGGGACACGAAGCTGCCGCCGTGCGCCATCACCTCTCCCCAATTTGCCGAGAGGACGATCGACAACTCGCCCTGCACCATCAACCAGGCCAGGAAGGACGAGTTCAACCGGGAGTTCGCCAACACCCGGGCATTCCTTGCTGAGCTGACCAACCCCCAGTCGCAGTTTTACAAGGACCTGATTACGACCAGGATTCTCCCCAATTTGACCGAGCAGCGGTTGGAAACGTATACGGATGTGCGGAACCTCACCGTCAGCCTCGATGAGCCATCGCTGGCGATGGTTGGCGGGATCCTCACGTACACCTTCACCTACACCTTTGAATATTGGAATGACTGCGGGGTTGACTGTCCACCACCAACGTGGGTGCAGACCGGCAACACCGGGACAGGCACCGTGAAGATCGTTTCGCTCAGGCTGGATGGCGGCCCTACTGATGGGGTGGTGACCTACGAGTTTACCTACGATCTGGCGTATGACGTGCCCAGGCCCACCCCTGTCTACGATCATGATGGAAGCGGAGGCGGTAGTGCGTGTGGCGATGGGGTCTGCACTCCCGACGAGTATTGCGGCATGGTCAACCAGTGCGAGATCGATTGCCACGAAGATTGTAATCCCGATCAAGGTAGTGACCTATGATGATGACGGTCAAGATGAGTCAACGAGAGGGACGCGGCACATGGCGCATGTTGAAGCGCTGGCTGCCCCAAGCGTGCATCGTCAGCATGATCGTCTTGGCCGCGGCTCATCCGGCGTATGCTGAGCATGGGGGTCCTCCTGTGTGCGTGAGCTGCGCGCTGGAGTGGGAGCCGGCGACGTTTGGACCGGTGACTGCATCCGGCACGGTGAGCATTGACGATGACGATCCGGCGGGCACCGGATTGACGATCAAATCCCTCACAGGACCTAGAACAGGCAACGATACGCTGAGCACCGTGGCGGCGTTTGAACAGGGTCTCAACGCCCTCGACGGATTTGTCAATGGGATTGAGATTCCTTTTGGGAGCAGCGATGCCGGCATCGATGATGAGTTCCGACCGGAGTTGGAAGGCGTGGGGGGGCAACCGGGGGCGATCGAGCAGTTCATCCAGGACATCCAGGCGTTCCGAACCGCTATCGTGGAGTTCGATAGGGCGATCAAGGAGACCGATCAGCCGCCAGGTGATTTCGGGACGGCAAGCTTGACCGGGATCAATCCGGTGACCTACACCTGGATCGATTCCCGAGGCACGCAGCGCGTCACGGCTCATGTCGGCGACTTTAAGCTGGCCTGGGTGAGGAAGACGCAAACAGGGAGCGAGTGGTTCGTCAGAAAAACGTGCGTCAAGCTCAAGGACTCCAACGATCCGGGGGGCGAGCGGAGCTGGGTCAGGATTACGCGGGAAGATCCGACGGCCGATATCGGGGGACCGGGCGGTGCCCTGTGGAGGTGGAATGCGTCCGGCCGCGCGATCACCAAGACGGCGCATGCCGGCTATGACGTGGACTATGTGAGGCTCGTGAATGCGCCATGATGATGAGCCTGTGATGGAAGCCGGACGCGCGCCGGTGATGGGAGCGATCGCGTTGGTGGCGCTCGCTGCGGCCGGCGCGATGTTCCTGGGCCGGATGGGCGATCGCGATGTCGCTTTTTGTCGTGGTGTCTTGAGTGGGTTGGCCAAGGGACGCCTGTCGGTCCGGTCGCAGATCGCCTGGGAGCGGTTGAAAGCGGTCGAGGTGGATGTCGGAGCCGCCTATACCCAACTGCCGAACGCGGAGGAGCGATCACGGTATGAGGAGGACTTCATCACGCAATTTGCGCGAGCGTTTCGCATGGCAGGGGGCGATACGGATGAGTTCCGCCGGTGGCGCGTGTATGCCCGTGAAGGCGATCGAGTGATCGTGGCCACCGACTATGAGGCCAAGGGGAAAATCCTCCTGTTTGGCGTTCCCGCATCGGGCGCCAAGCGGCTGGAGTTGATCCGATGGCAGTAACCGCAGATGACGCAGAATGCGACCGCAGAGGACGCAGAATGCAACTGCTGAGATCGCGGAGAAATAAGCAACCTGAAGAAAGACAAAAGCTTGTTTCCGCGTCCTCTGTGAGCCAGGCGTTTACTCGTCATTCTGCGAACTCTGCGGTTGCACAGAGCGCGATTGAATACGCGGTGTTGATCGCGATTCTAGCGGCGGCGCTGGTGGGGGTGGCGGTGTATGCCAAGCGAGCTCTCGCCGGGAAATGGCGCCAGGTCGGGGACACGTTTGGCTTCGGTCGGCAGTATGAGCGGTGTGTGACCACGATTAACGGAGCGCTGGAGCCAGGATGCTAGCGGCAGGCAGTGAGTAAGTGAGTCAGTGAGTAGTGAGTGAGTGAGGAAGTAAGTGAGTCAGTGAGTAAGTGAGTGAGGAAGAGGCATGAGTGAAAAACCGCACAAAAGACTTGTGGTTTGGCAGAAGGCCATAGATTTCATCGAGAAAATTTATCGGGTCACAGAACAGTTTCCCAGTGAAGAGCGTTTCGGATTGGTGACGCAGATGCGAAGGGCGGCAATTTCGGTAGCCAGCAACCTTGCTGAGGGCGCAGCCAGACAAACAGTCAAAGAACACCTCCAATTCTACTACGTCGCTCGCGGTTCGATCAGCGAATTAAACACGCAAACCGAGATTGCTCACAGGCTTCAGTTCATCGATACAGAGCAACGGACTGCGATACTTGGCGAGTTGGATGACATCAGCAGGTTGTTGAACGGACTCATGAACAGCAAACGAGGCGCCGCATGTCTCACTCACTAACTCACTCACTTACTGACTCACTCACTCACTGACATGGTCATGCACGAGCTTCTGATGTATGGATTCACGGCGAGTTCAGCGGGATGCGCGGCGACCCTCGTCTATCCTGCGCTGGCTCGCTGGTGGACCCGCTCGGCCTCCCGGGTCGAGCGGTATCACCAGGTGAGAGTCGAGCACGCCGTGAAGACCTTAGATGATCTCTTCATCGAGGTGAAGCCCTCCCGGCTGCATCTGGCCTACGGAGTCGGGCCGCTCGCCATCGGGGCGCTGGCGTTCGCGCTGTCGCGCAGCGTCATCCTGGCGCTCGTCGGCGTGGCCGCGGGGATCGTGGCGCTCGATTGGTGGATCACGCAGGCGACCGCGATCAGGAGGCGGCAGTTCAAGGCCCAGCTCATGGATGCGCTGTTCCTCCTGTCCAGCAGCCTGCGGGCGGGCCTCTCCATGACGCAGGCCTTCGAGCAGCTCGAGACGGAGATGAGCCCTCCCGCGTCTCAAGAGTTCGGCCTGATGATGCGGGCGCATCAGCTCGGCCTTACCTTCGAGGAGGCGCTCCAGCGGCTGAACGCGCGGATGGCCTGCGAGGAGCTCCACCTCCTCACCACCGCGGTCCTGGTGGCTCGGGAGACGGGTGGCAACGTCACCACGCTTCTCCAGGGCTTGGTCGGGACCATCCGGGAACGGAAGAAGTTGTCCGACAAGGTCAAGACCCTCACCTTGCAAGGCAGACTCCAAGCCTACGTGATGAGCGCGTTGCCGGCGCTCTTCGTCGTCTTCGTGCAGACGTTTCAGCCGAACCATTTCACCCTGTTGATCGAGGAACCGACGGGGCAGATCGCGTTGGTGATTGCGGCCAGCCTGTGGCTGGCGGGCATGTGGCTGCTGATGAAGATGAGCAAGGTCAACGCGTAGGGGAGGCGCAGGACGATGCAGGAGCTGTGGCTGTTCGCCCTCTATGTGACGGCGTTCCTTGGAGTGGGGTTGGCGATGACGGCGGTCTTGCCGCCGTCATCGCCGGCGCCGGCGCCCCATCTGCCCAGGACGGTTCGCCGGTGGTGGCGGCGCTTTCCCTCTTCCGCGATCCTCTCCGCCATCGGGAAGGGCTTGAGCCGGCGCGGTCCTCGAGGCGACGCCCTCCGCGCGCGGTTGAGCTACGCCGGTTCGGGATGGACCGTTGAGGAGTTCGCCGGGATGAAGATCCTGGGAGCGCTGGGAGGGTGCTCCGTGTACGTGGTGATCGCGCAAGAGCTTGGCCGGATCCACCCGCTGCTCTTCCTCCCGGCAGGGCTGCTTGGGTTCATCGCGCCGGAGGGGTGGTTGCAGGTTCGGATCAACCGGCGCAAGCGCGCCATCGTCCGGTTGCTCCCGGACGTCATTGACCTGTTATCCCTCTGCGTCGGAGCGGGGCTGGACTTCCTGGGGGCGCTCAACAAGGTCCTCGGGGTCAAAGCATTCGAGCGCCAGCCGCTCATCGAAGAGCTCGCCGTCGTCTCCCAGGAGGTGAAGTTCGGCAAGCGCAGGGGGGAGTCGCTCAAGGCGATGGCCAAGCGGGTCGCGCTGCCGGAGGTGTCCTCGTTTGTGCGGACGCTTGTGCAGGCCGACCGGATGGGGACGCCGATGACGGAGGTCCTCGCCATCCATGCGGAGGATGTGAGGTTGCAGCGGTGGACGAGGGCCGAGCGGGCCGCGATGAAGGCCCCCATCAAGATTCTCATTCCCTTGATCTTCTTCATCATGCCCTGCGTGGCGATCATTGTGGGCGCGCCGATCTTCATCCAGTTCATGCAGCAGAACCCATTCGCCCGATGAGGCTCTTACTGATCACTGTTCACTGATTACTGATTGAGATTGACCCGGCCGGGTATGCCAGGCCGGTCCCCTCTGCAGAAGGGACCGGCAAGAGTTCGTGGCTACCCGGTCTTTTTTTGAGGACGGCACCACAGAAACACAGAGAAGGCACGGAGACGCAGAAGAAGATGGCTTACGAAGAGTTGAGCGAGCTACCCAGGGAGATTATCTGGAGAGATCAAGAGCCCTGTTCGAGGAACGCCGAGGGGGTGAGGATCGGGATGTCACGGAACGTCTTCAGCGTCAGCAAATGGTGGTCGCCTGAGATGACGGCATCCGCGTGCGCGGCCAGCGCACATTCGAGGAACCGGTTATCTGACGGGTCTGCTCGAACGACGTCGATCTGCTCAGCGGGTTCGACCATCGTAACGCGAGTCGGATCAGTGAGCGCATCAACCCATTCCTGGAGGAGCGCAGGCGTGACGAACCGACTCAACACGTCGAGGTATTCCCGAAGCACTGCGGAGGAGATGACGAGGGTCATGCGGTCATCACGCCACCTCTTCACCACCTCCCAGCAGCGGCCATGCCACAAACTGGAGATGAGGACATTTGTGTCCAACACGACCTTAGGCCTTGGCACGGCGCGATCTGACTTCAGCGATCAGACGGTCGACGTCCTTCGGCCCGAGACCTGCGCGCTCAACCGCGCGGCGTGTGCGAACTCGGAGGGAGTTGAAACGTTCTGGAAATTCTACGTGCGAGATTTTGAACCACTGCACCAACTGCTTCAGGATTTGTCCGTCTTCGAGCTGCTGCAGCCGAATCTTTGTGGTGGGCATTGCCGTCCCTCCACGAGGGAGCATATCACGCGTAGAACAGGGAGTCAAGGTGACCACCACCAACATGCGCATTGATCGCTGGCTTGAGCTGAAACGGACGAAGGCGCTGTGCGTGGGCCTGGCGGTGCTCTTCGGCGCCGAGCAGGCGTGGGGCGCGGAGAGTTAATGGACTGGAAGACGATGGACTCGAACGCGATTTTCTTCGAGGACGCTGATGGCGCGAGTCACGTCAATCTGAGCAGCCATTCGGAACAAGGCCTCCAAGCGTTGTTGAAGAGCTTGAGGTGTGGGATGCCGCAACCGGATCAAGATGATTCCAGGTCCTTCTGCCGCAGGCATTGCCGAGAGCAGATGTGGGAAATCGAGGTCCGTGGTGAGGACAACGCGCCCTTCCTGCTTGGCGCGCCGGAGGATCTCTTCATCAGAGGCTTGTGCGAGCCCGAGATCACTCGCGTGGATCACGTCATGTTTCTCTGCCCGCAGCCACGAAGCCGTGCGCTGGGACACGGGCATGTCCAGCAGCAGCTTCATGCAGAGTTAGGGGGAAGAAGGCAGGGGGAAGCTTTCCTCGCGGGCGAGCCAGGCAGCGTAGTCAATAGCCTCGTGGATATCCGCCAGTTCCAGATCTGGGTAGTCGCGCAAGATGGCTTCTGGAGTCTCACCGGCCGCGAGCAGATCAAGGATCAGATGGACCGGAATTCGCAGGCCTCGAATGCAGGCCTGGCCACCCAGCTTATGTGGCTCAACCGTAATCCGTTGAAACCGTTCCATCAGTCGCACCTCATCAAAAGTGTAACACTGAAAGAGACCGGTTGTCAAACATGCGCATTGATCGCTGGCTTGAGCTGAAACGGACGAAGGCGCTGTGCGTGGGCCTGGCGGCGCTCTTCGGCGCCGAGCAGGCGTGGGGCGCTGACCCCAGCGTGCTCCAGGCGCTGCTGCAGTCGGGGGCCCAGCAACGCGCCCTGGCCGTGGAGTTTCCTGAGCGCATCCGCGCGGTCTACCAGGACCTCTACGGGCGCGCCCCGACGGATGCGGAGCTGGCGGAGGCGCAGGCCTTGCTGCAGCGCTCGCCGCAGCTTGGCGCGTGGCTGGAGCGGCTGGTCCAGTCCCCGGAGGCCCGCTGGAAGCTGCGGCAGCTCAACCCGGAGCGCCTGAAGCGTCAGAAAGCGCGCGCCGCGCAGATCGGGGCAGACGTCAGCCATTTGGTGGGGGGGTTCCTCCGTCACCTGGCACCGTCCACCGTCCACCGTCCACCGTCCACAGAAACAGAAAGCCCCGCGCTGTCGCGCGAGGTTTCTGCGTCGACCTCCGACCAGGTGGGAGCGCTTAGTGGTGGGCGTGCTTCCGCGCCCGATACGAATCAATCCAGATCCACACCAGGACAATTAGCGCAAGAGTCACCACAGTTATCGCAGAAATCATCTTATGACTCCTTTTCCTTCCAAGCGCCCTCTTCGTCGGACCACACCCACACGGCGACCAAGAACGCAACCGCTGCCCCTGCTCCAATCAGCCACTTTAACACTACCGAGAGTTTTTCAAGCACCTCGCTAGTCACTAGTCCACCGACCAACAGCAGACTGCCTGTCGCCAGCGTTCTGGCAATGAACCGCCTCCTTCCGCCTGACCAAAATCGCTTCGGGGCTGCCATCAGTTCAACGGTATCACAGGGCGAAGCCACTGTCAATCCGACAAGCAGCCTCGAGCCTGGAGCCGAGAGCCTGCAACCGGTGACCATTGGGCCGAATCTTTCGGTCGTGCCGGCGGCTCCTGGGCTTGTGGTGCTCAACGAGCCAGAGATCCAGGCCTTCCAGAGCTGGCTGGCCGATCCGGACACCCTCTGCTCCTCCTGTGCGCCGGCGGCCCTGCAGCCTTTACTCACCCAGGTGGGTGTGCCGGTCTCCCTGGAGACCCTCACTGCTCAAGCGGTCCTCGTGGAGTATCTCAGCGGCAACCTGAGGCCAGGGAGTGAGGGAGTGAGTGAGGGAGTGAGTGAGGGAGTGAGTGAGGGAGTGAGTGAGGGAGTGAGTGAGGGAGTGAGTGAGGGAGTGAGTGAGGGAGTGAGTGAGGGAGTGAGTGAGGGAGTAAGTCGTGAGAAAGAAAGGCCAGAGGTGACTGACCCATCTCACTCACTACTCACTGACTCACTTACTCACTACTCCGGGCCGCTCTACATCTCGATGGCGACGGTGCAACAGGTGGCCGCCGCCTATGGGTTGGCGCTCAACGCCGTGGAGCTGAGCCCGGAGGAATTCTTCCACATGCCCACGCCGTTTATCGCGGCGCTGGATCTCATCCAGCAGGGCGCGGCCAATCACTATGTGGTCGTCACCCAGATCAGCGATACGACCATCCGCTATCTGGAATCCGATGGGACCACGGAAGAGCTGCCCCCGGCCAGCTTCCAGCGGTTCTTCACGGGGTTCGCCTTGATTCCCTCAGCCATCTCGATGGGCCGTCTCCTGACCCAGGCCCAAGCCCGCGCCATCCGCGGCGGCAAGGGCTATCGCGGCAAGTACGTCGACCTGGATAAGATCTGGGAGGAGAACACGCCCTCCACGACGGATGTGGCCATTTCCCTTGGGATCACCGTGGCTATGGCGGCGATCTCTACGGTTGGAGGGAGCGGGACCTACATGGAGAACTTCACAAACTTTGCGACGAACTTCGGCACCGGGGTGATTATCTCCCATCTGGCCACCCCGGTGGCTCAGGTGGCCGCCTCGGAGTTCGGCTGGGATCCGGGGATGACCCAGATCTTCAGCCACGCCGTCATTGGGGCGGCGGTGGGAGGGATGACGGGCTACCTGGGTGGGCAGCAATACAACTTTAGCAGCGGTTGGGGGAGCGTCGGCGGCTACCTGAATCAGTCCCCCGTCCTCACGGGCGCCTTGATGGGAGGGTTGCAAGCGGCCGCCACCGCCGGCGGCCAGGTTCTGGCCTATGACCTGATCAAGGACAGCGGCTTCTACAAGGACAATCCGTTTATCGGCCGTCAGTTGGCCTCCTTGGTCGGCGGCGCGGCCGGGTCGCTGGGGTTTGCGGGCTTGACTGGTGACCTGCTGGGGATTCAGCGCTCGACGACGGTGTCCATGAAGGACGTGGGTCCTCAAGTGGAGCTTGCTGGTCCCCGGGGATCATTGGGCGCGTCAAGCTATGAGCTCGATGGCATAGGCGATGAAATCATGATGGGGACCGCGCCTCCCACCGCGCTCTCCACCCTGCCGACCACTCAGATTGCCCCCTTCAGTCCCATCCCCGAAGGCGTGTCGGTCATTGACAACTCGTCGATCAAGGTGCCGACGCTCCACGGTAAGATACTGCTGAGCGAGGCGCAGGCGCCAAAAACAGCGGCGCGCATCCCCTGGGACGATCCAGATCCTCTCGAGCCGACCCATCTGGACTACGCCTTCAAGCGTGGGGAGCAGATCCCGCCCGCGCTCCGCAACGCCCCGGGCGTGAGGATCACCGTGCCGGATCTGCCGGACAATGTGATGGTATACAAGCCTCTGGGGGGCGATGTGATCCGCATTCTGCCGGGAGAGTATGGGCGGGTCTTTCCCGGTCCCTTGGCAAACCTGCGGCAGGCGTTCTGGGATCCATCCTTCCAGCGCCACCTGATTTCTTCTGTGGTCGGCTTGGCCATTGACTACGCGACAGGCGGGAACCAGTACTCCCGTCTCCTCGGCGAACCCTTTGGGGATATGACCGGCGCTCTCTGGAACAGAGCGTGGGGAGTCGGCAGTGAGTCGCCGTGGGCCCTCGCGGGGAACGCGGCCCTATCCGGCGTGACCTCCGGCCTGGCCTCCTGGGGCTTGCGGAAGGTGGGCGGCGACTTCAAAGACGTCGATCCCCTCGATCCCAGCAAGGGCACCAAGAACCGCTTGGGCTTCAGCCCCCTCCAGATGGCCGGGGTGGAGTTTGCCGGTACCTCGCTGCTGAAGGGTACTGTGTGGGGGGCAGGGACGGCGCGGTGGGGATATGGAACCTTCACAGACGGCTTCCTGAAGAGCGTTGGCGATGACGTGCAGAGTTTGAGCAGCAATTACGCCACCTTCGGCCGCACCTCCCCCTTCGCGACCCACGGCGCCGGCGGCTACTCGGAGATCGCGCATGTCCAAAAGCTCGCGGAGTTTTCGGGGCTGGCCAATTTTAAGCCGCGGGCCGACTACGTGATGGCCCGCACCGGGCTCTCCTGGGATGATCTCGTCTCTGGGTATCAGCTCGATCGGCTCCTCAAGCCGCTGGATCGCGCCTTCGTCGACTACGCCCAGTCCACGCTCCACTACGCCGCGACGAATCAACTGACTTCGTTTATTGGTTGGATGAGTAATACGCCAGATGATTTGACGAGGCATAACAAGGTGCCGGTCATTCCGAAAGACATCCTCGCCAACAGGCCGCCGGAGGTAGGGGAGTATTTGGATCAGCTTGCGCGAGCCGGCACGCCGATCACGAGGCAGGCCTATGACACGTCCTCCCGCACGTGGACGTACTACAGCCAGAGGCCGGATTTTGATGGCGTGGAGGAGATGAGCGAAGAGTTTCCCGTGCTCAAGGTGACAGTGGGCGGGTCGGGCCGCACGCAACAGCGCGCCTGGCATCTGCCTGATAGGGTTGTTCACCAGCGCTTTAAGGTGGCGTCGAAGCTCTTTACCACGCTCTCCTCGCCAGACCAGTTCGATGCGACACAATACGAGGCGCCGACAGGCACCCCGGAATACGGCACGACCCGGACGCAGTTTTATCCATCCGGCTTGCTGGGATTGGCTGTCTCGCTGTTTGGGGATGGCTTGAAGCCCTTTGAGCCATTTGCGCAGCAGGTGCAGATCGGCAATAGCCGGTTCGAGGCTTTCCGCGTGCCGGTTGAGATCGATCGAATCAGCGATGTGCGTGGTGGGGCGACGGATCTGGGCTATACCGGCGCGTTCTGGCTGGGCCGCAATGCGGATGAGCGGCCGTTGAGGTGGGCCGCCTTTGCCAGCCCGAGCTTCGAGCTGCTGCGCGGCAACACACCGGCCGGCACCGTCCTGGGGTTGGGGCTTGATAAGGGCCAGCCGCAACTGATCGCCGGGCTGTGGGGGGAGGATGTGCCGGTCGCTCCACCTGCCAAGCCGGCCGGCAGCAAGACGTCCCAGACGCTGATGCAACCCGCCGTCGCGATCGGCCACCTGACCCCCGTGTACGTCGGGACAGAGAGAACGTACCAGATCGATCGCGCCTCCATGTTCTCCGTCAATCTGGATCTCGCCTCCGGAACCGGCACGCTGGGCATCCCACGTTCGCACATTGACGCGCTGCTCAACAGCCAAGCCAAATCCGGATTGGCGCTGATGACGGCGGTGTGGGATCGGGCGTCCTGGCTGGATTGGGAAGCGCCCTCGCGCGTGACCGTTGATGTGGGCGTGCAGCGTCAGGTCCACGCGACAGGGCTCTCGTTCGTGGGGGGAACGATGCCGGGGGTGACGGGCGGAACGCCGTATGACGAGACCCGCCTGATCGGGCGGCTTGAATTTCCTGCGCCAACGCTTGAACCGAAGAAATCGCCTGAGCCGCCGTGGCTGCGCAAAGATCTCAAGCTGTACGCCGACTTGCCGGATGCGTACGATGTCTTCCCCTTTCCGTCTTCCAACTCCTCGGAGCCTGCGCAGGCCCCGGAACTCTCGGGTGAGATGCCAACGTGGGACATCGGGAGGCTGGTGAAGCGCCAGGTCGAGCCGGAACGCGTCGAGGAAGTCATCGTCTCCACACCACGCGGCCAGGAGTGGGACGTGGGGCGGGAAGTCACGACAACGACCTTGGACCGTACACGCGATTTGGCATGGGCGCGGCAGCGCAGCCAAACGGTCCCCGCCATGATGCCCGTGGCGGCTCCAAGAACGTGGACGAGCCCGATTCGGGTGCGGGAGGAGCGTGTGCATGACGCGCATGCTGAGCTGTGGCTTTCGGCGACGTCATTGCGCGAGTTTTTGGCCGCGCGCCCGCAGTTTTCCGGGGAGGAGCTTCGGGAAGAGCTTCGCGGCAGCTTATCAGCTCCGCTTCACCGTTTCGTCCGTGTCCTGGGTTCTCAGGAGCGAGATGTGTTCGCTGCCGCGCCGACTGAGCTGCCCATCCTGCACACCCTCACCTTCTACGGCCGGAACGAGCGAGGCGAGTACTCCCCGCATCCCTTCTTCTACGGCCTCGAACACCGCGTGGGGAGGACCAACGTGTTCCACAACGAGTTTGGGGCGTTCGATGCCGACTCCGGCCAGCTCAGGAACCTGGCGCTTCGGACCTTCAACGCCATGAACGTCGTGCCGATCCAACTCGATGAACAGGGCGCCGTCATATCGGCCGCGTTCAACTTTTACCATCCATTCGATCCGACAAAGAATAGCCTGAATCAGCCCATCCAGGCAACGCTGACGAAGAACGATCGGGATCTGCTGCCCAACGTCTTCCTTCAGGGCGCGGTGACATTCGGACATGTGGCCGTTCACGAGGGCCGGCAGCCGATCGTGTTTGACCAGGAGTTCGCCAAGAAATGGGATCAACAAAAAGGGGAATGGCAGCTCACCACGACGCCGACGCAGACGCAGGAAATCCGCCAGGAACTGGGCCGCCTACAACAGAAAGATCTGATCAGCGAAGCAGAGAGACGAGACCTGGTAGCGCAGTACCTTGGCAACGAAGCCACCAAAGCGCGGCTTGTTGGGAGCACGGAGAGCTCCGATCACAACGTGATGTTTAGCGAAGGCAGCGGCGAGCGGGTGACGTTCTTGCGCATTGGCCAAGGCCCGATGGCGCTGTACACCGACAACGCGCGCATCACGCTGGAGAACGACGCTGCCCTCGTTGATGCGCGAGTGAGGTTCAAGGCCGCAGACTTTGTCAGCCGCGTGGATCATGCGGGCAAGTTCACCATCCGAGGCATCGCGCAGGTGCCAGGCCGTGAGGAGAAACCTGTGATGACATGGGTCGCCTCGCAGGAGTCGCCGCTGCGCACATGGGTGGCGGATGGGCAACTCGGCCAGGCGGTGCCGGCGAGCGTGCAGACGAAGTCCATCGTCTTCAACGCGACAAGCCCGACGACGCCTCCATCCACCGACCTCTTCATGGTCACCCCGCGCGGCTGGACGCCGGAGGGGCTGGATCAGTTTGTGCGGGACATCCACGCGGACAAGTCGCTCAATGACACGCAGAAAGGGGAAGAGATCCGCGAGGAGCTGTTGACCTTTGCCGGGAAGCACTTCTCGGGCGGGAATGTCTATCCCATCATCGACGTCCGGCTCAAGCAGACGGAGGCGAAGATCACACAGGAGCTGACGGGTCTTGAGACGACCTTCGGCGTGCTGCTGCCAGGCCAGGTGTCGCAATCGGAGTACAGCTATGATCAGCCCATCGCCCAAGTAGCCCAAGGGGGCGCAACGGCGGGGGTGCGGTACAGCAACTTTCCCGCCGGCGCTGGAACCGGCGCGTTGTCGCTTGTGTTGCAGAAGGTGTCCAGAAATCCTGTTGGCCAAGATGTGCTGACGTTGCGAGGCGCCGCCCAATCCAACGTGGCCGTTATCGAAGGCGCAGCGGAGGGCGTTGGGGCGCGGTTGGCCGGTCCGGGTGAGGTTGGCGAGCAGCGCTGGGCATTTCTCTCGAAGGATCGCTTGCTGCAAGTGGCCCAAGACGTTTCGCCTCTCGTGAAGGAAGATATCCGACGCATCACCGGTCTTTCAGCGCTGACCGGTGAAGAACAACGACTCCCCGATGCCAGTCCTACTATCCTTTCGATGAAATTCATCGAGGTCCACCAGAAGACCCCCAGCCACCAACATGACCAGGCCGGGGTGCAGACATTGGTGGCGCGGGCTCCCGTCGGCGGGCTGCTGGCGACCATGGAGCAAGGCAACTGGGGCAGCATTCTGGGTAATACGTATGGCCTGTTCTGGAGAGGTCCGAAGGAAGGCGAGTTGTTCCTCAGGGTGTGGAACAAGGCGGATACGAAAGAAAGCCTTCTGAAACTTGACGAGCTGACGCTTGAGGGCAAAGGGACGGCGAGCGGGGATTTTGACTGGGACACCGTCAGCCGCATCAAGGGCACGGGTGGATTTGGCGAAGGCCCCCTCACCGAACACAGCCTCGAAGTCGCTCGCATCAGCGAGAACATTCTCTATGTCGGGACGTCGCCGAAGACCTTCTTCCCAGAACTGCAACGGCGAGATATTCAGCCCAGCGCCGAGAAGGCCGGCGAAGAAACGCCTGAGCAGGAAGCCGGCTCGACCTCAACCCTCGCTCAACGGGTGGTGTTAGACAACAATCGCCTGCCCAGCTCCTTCCGCCTCAAGGTTGCGAACGGCAACGCCACAGGGACCGGGCAGCTCACGTTTGCGGTCGGCGTGGCTGATGAGCGCGGCCGCCCCGCCGATGTCCTCGAAACGCTGCCCATGCCCTCGCTGTTTGCGTATTACACGATTGAGGGATTCCTCGCTACCAAAAGCACCACCTTGTCGGATGCGCAGAATCGAGGCTACAGGCTAGGCAAGAACGTGATCTCAGGTAAGAGCGGGATCGATGTGTCATCCCATCTCGGAAAGGGCGGAAAGGTGGAAACGCGCATCGTGGCCGGCGGGGACAGCTCGCTGGCTTTCAGGCAGCCCGCCCAGGCCAGCACGGTGGAGGTGGCAACGGAGAAGGGAGTGACGGCATGGAGACGTTCCGAGGGTTCTGATCTGAATGTCGTGAGGGTGGGATCGAAGAGCGTCGCTTTGGATCAAATCAACGGAGACAACTCCAAGGTGATGACCACGCTCATCGAGCGGGGTACGCTGCAGCCATTTCAGGTGCCGCTTGACCGCGATCCGCCCGATGATTTCAATCCGTTTGGATCCGGAATACCGAGGGCAATCCCAGGCGCTCCGAAGACGCCTTTGGCGGTTCCGCTGGGTCCAGGCACGGCGATGATCCCTCAGGAAGATGGGACGATCCAAGTGCAGGCGAGGACGCTTCGGGAAGGGGTCGCCAGGTTGGCCCACTTTGCCGGCTGGAGGACGCTCGATCAACCTGGTGCTCCGGCCGATGATTTCAATCCTTATGATGCGCCGGCGCAGACCTATTATGGAACCGACGGCAGACGGCTCTATACCTACGATCCATCTACGCGGACGCTGATCGATCACACGAAGAACCAGAGTTTCCAGGGCAAGGAGGAAAAAGGTGAAATGATGTTTGGAAAGGAGGCCGGGTGGAAGATCAACACCTTTGGAGCGTTCGAGCCGCTGAAGGATCAGCGGCCTGGCGGTCGTGGCTCGAACCTCCCGCTGCTCAAGATCACCGAGGGAGCGAACCCATCCAGCCTTGTGAAGGGGGTGGAGGATGGCGGCTTTGAATTCGCCGTCGTTCCTCAGGGTAGCGAGCTGGTCTTCCGCCTTGCCTACGGGTTTGACCCTGAAGCGAAGACCAATAAACTCCTCTGGGCCGGCCACGATCCAGACCAGCCCTACCAGGTGCAGTTACCCGGCAAGCCGCAGGTTGTCGGGTTCGGCGTGCAACTTCCCTCCGGCGCCTCTTCGAACGCCGCCAGGGTCGATGTCTCCTCCGTGGAGGGTGTCCGAGTCGGTTCGCTCAAGAGCGGCCAATATCTGTATCTTCACGAGGGGACAGGAACCTTTGGGGGACAAGTGACCGGCCAAGCGTTTGAGCTGAGGCCATTGTCCGGCATAGGAGCCACCGAGGTCGTCCAAGGGCGGACAGCGAAAGATGCGCCGCCGATCACGACGAGCCTCACGACAAAGACGCCTGATGGTCAGTCGCACCATGTGATCAAGGCGCTTGGAGATTTCATCGATGGACAATTTCAATATCGGGGTCTTGTCGATCTCAGCCCAGGAGAGATAGACCCGGTATTTGCGCCGGCGGCCTACCAGATCCTTGGCGATGGGACGTCGTACATCCGCACCGGCACGGTGGAAGGCGCGCAGACCGGTGGGCAACGCAAGCCGATCGCGTTGGCGGAGGTCGAGCCCGACGTCGTGCTGATGGAGCAAAGCGGTGGGCAGTATCGCCCTGCGACAGTGGTGCTGAAGCAAACGCAGAACAGCGCGAATGATCAACGCATCCCGCCGGTGCAACCAGCGGGGTCGGCTGTGGGTTCGATGGGATCCAGAACGTGGAATTGGTTTGCGAGCTGGTTCAGCAACTCAGCGCCTCAGAATCGGGAGGCGCAGGTGCAGCAGTTGAAGGACCAAGTGGCGGCCGTTCAGCAAGAGCGCGAAGCGTTAACCCAGCGGCAACAACAATTGCAACAGGAATTGGATCAACACAAACCCGCTCGGACGTCGATATCGTACGGGTACGGACCGCCGTCCTCTATCGTCTTGCTGTCCGATGAGCTCAGAAGGCTCACCATCCAGCGAGAGGACTTGGAAAAAAGACAACAGGGTCTTGAGGGGCGCATCGACGCGCTGTCAGAGACGCGGGGAATCCTCGCGGTCTTGCCTGATGGCAGCGCGGCTCGCTCAGATCCGTCGCTGCCAGCCCAGATCAGGCGCGCCTCCTCATCCGATCTGGTCGGTCGCGCGGATGCCGCAACGCCGACGTTCGTTAAGGCATATGGCCTTGGCGGCGGTCTGGTCGCGCTGGACAGCCCGGTCATCGCCATGAGGCTGGAGAACGATCCGCAGTCAGGGCAGTTCGGCTTGGGTTCAACGGATTGGGCCAGGACGGTTGGAGGCGGGATCGATCTGGTGCGCGGAAGCGTCTCAACGTATCAGCCTGTCAGTCAAGGACAGGCTCGATCGACCTATGAGATTCCCGCAAGTCCAGCGTACGCAACCGTGCGCATGCCGTTGAGCCCTGAAACCGGGATGTTCAAAGCCCCCCGCGACGTGCCGGAGGGAACGAGGATCTACTCGCATGTTGCGCAAAAAGGGTTCACCGTGGGCCAGGATGCGAAGGCCGTCCTGAAGTCACTGGCGGGCCAGACGGTGACCCTCAACGTCGATGGCTATGGCGCCACGAAGTTTACGATTGATCCGTCGAACGTCCAATACAACCGCGAGTGGGGAAGCCTGATTATCGGCCTGAAGACCGACACAGTCAAGCCGGATGGAACGCGGGGCGAAGCGGTGGCGACAATCGCCATCACCACCAGAGGGCTCGATCCTGGGGTCGCCATCGTCTCCGGGCATTTCCCGAACGGGAACACGTTTGAGGCGGTCTTGAAGGATGTTGGGAAGATCGCCCAACGGGAGGCTATTAAGATCATCCATGCGATGATCAACACGAACGACCCCGCGATCCTCAATATCCCCACGAACATGGACGGCAAAAAGACCGTCCCTTACGGGGAATATATGGCGCCATACCGAGGCAAACCCATCGAAGAGATCGGCGCACTCTTCAAGGACTTGCCCGATAAAACACAGCTGACTCCAGAGCAGTTGGAGGCGGTGGACCGCCTCATGGTCGCGCTCTATGTCGGCTCGCACCCGAGTGATCAGATCCTGCCGACGGTAGAGCGCCTCGGTGGGTATCTGCGCGTCATCGGCAACTGCGCGGCGCTGGGGGGTGTCGCGCTGGGTACCCTGGCGAAGATATCGGCAGCGTTGGAGAAGCGGGGGGATGTATTGCTGGCGGAGGATCGGACGCACTTGATCCCCATCGTGAACTTCGCGGCTCCAGAGGATAAGACCAAGCCGTACCGAGTGGGCAACGTGAGCGCCTATGGCTATGAGTTCGCCCGCAGAGACCTGCCGTTTGGAGCCAGCCTGGCTGTCAATGATGTCGTGCGGGTGTACGGGCAGCCCTTCCTGCCCTCTGGGGCGGCCGGGAAGAGCCCGTTTTTTATCGCGATGACGCAGTTGACTCCAGAACAGCAGAAGTACGCGCCGATCATGCAGAACGTCTTCGTGCAGAACCTGCAATTGGGACGCGTGGACGAGGCGGTCGATGTGCTCAGGCAGACGGGAGGCGTGCAGAACCAGCAATTGATCGATGCGTTGGAAAGGGGCATGGTCAGCGCTCTCCCAACCCAAAAGGGCGTGATCTTGGTCAAGGCCAAGGATGGCACGGCGTTCGAAACCTCTCAGGTTGGTGGATCGCCGCATCTGGGGATCGGATGGAAGGACGGTAAGCTCGTCTTCGGTCCGAAGACCGATCCGCTGGAAGCGCCGAGGAAGGCCGGCACAGAGGCCAAACCCGCAGATGGCGCTCGCGCAGGAGCCACCACAGCTTTTTCAGACAAGGCGCTTCAAGACATCTACCAAGAAGTCTACGGAGAGCGAATCACCGCGCCGCGCCGGGACAAGGTTGCCATGGAATGGCTCAACACCGATGCCGGCCAGACCATCGTGATGGGAGGCCAAGCGATTCCAGGGTATTTTGAGATCGATGCACAGGGACAAGCGATACCGAGGGGTTCATACTTTGAGCACAGCCCGCTCAAGGGAGCACTATATCTTTGGCTCGATTTCCTGGCTGGCTCTGGCCAAGGGCATGGGGTTGATATCTTTGGAATTGGAGATACATACTACAAGCTTGGTAAGATCAACCTTTTTGGCCACGAGGATTTTCAGCAGGTACCCACGTGGCAGCTTGTGATGGGGTTCGTTGATCTGGGGGCGATAGCGGCTGCTCCCGTTGCGCCGTTTGCTGTTGGAGGGAAGGCGTTGCTGACCTCGGTGGTGGCGGGCATGCTGATTCGAGGTGGCCTGCGCGGGTATTCAACGGGAAGTTGGAATCCCGTCAATTGGTATCCAACCGGCTGGCTGGGAGTAGCTGATGATTTAGCTATCAGTGCTGGATTTTCCGTGGTGCCGGGGGGATGGGGGAAGGCGCTGAAGGGGGCGGCGCCGGCGAAGGCGACGGTGTGGGGTGTGGCCAAGCCGGCGCTCTGGGGAACTGGCATTGGGGTCGGGGCCTTTGAAGCAGGTAATACGCTCTATAACCACTTCGTTCATGGGTACGGCTGGGGGGAAGCTTTTCGAACAAACGCCGTGGAGGCTGGGCTGGCTGGCCTGGCGGTGGGACTGTCGGCTGGGCTGGGCCGTGGCTTCAGCCAAGCTTCCATTTCAAAAAGCTTTGCCGAGCATCCCGTTCGGCAGGCGCTGGCGAGCACCGCTTCGACGACGTTCTATGGAACGGCGCTCGGTGGCGGGCTACAAGTCGTCTCCAACATCATTCAGTCGCGCACCAACCCGCTCTACGACGACTGGGATGTGACAGCGCTTCACAGCAACTACCCGGCGATCTTTAGTGACATGCGACGGTCGATGCTCTACGGCGGGCTGGCTGGCGCGGCGTTCGGCGCCACCCGCGCGCTGGGGCACCAATTTTCCCGATGGGGCGCCGCCAGGACAGAAACGCGATATGTTGTCGACTCGCCATATCTCGAAGGAGATTTATTCCAACCTGTCATGCGAAGAGAGCTCGTGGAGATTCCTGCTTGGGGGACGCGTCATGCGCTGGCCGATACGCTCATCAGGTCGGCAATCTCCGGCTCGACAGGCGCTACGGTGGCAGGAGGCGGCATGCTGCTCTATAACGTGATTAGCGGGGAGCGCGACGTATGGGAGGGCGTGCCAACCTACGCAGGCTATGGCGCCTTGGCGTTGGGAGGAGGCGATCTCCTGTCTCGCGGCCTCCGGCGCATAAGATTTTTCCAAGACATGAAGCAAGGCTCCGTGGACACGGCGCAACGATGGCGGCAGGAAGCTCGCGCGAAAACAGGAGACACCCCCGACCCCTCTAAGACGCTCAAGAACGCCAGCGAACGTGAACGCTCCGGGTTGCAACAAGAACCTGCCGCCCAGCAGGGTAACCAGAGGTCTCGCTCCCCCGGCACTAAGCAGCCCGTGAACCGCGTGGAACAGGCAGCGGACGATGTGATTGCTCAAGAAAATAACATTTCGAATCCAGTTCTCGCCGAGCCAACAGTCGAGCAAGCTTCAAAGAGCCTCGGCTATCGCATCGGCTCCTATGGCACAGACCTCGGCTTTCGTACTGTCAATTTCGATCAGGCCCACCCGATTCTCACGACCAGCGGCCTCCATGCCGTCGGGGGTGGGATCGCTGGGGTTGGGTACGGCACCTATCGGTTTAGCCAGGACCCCAGCGCGACCGGCTGGAGCGATTGGGCCGACTACGCGCTC
>JAUYPJ010000102.1 GCA_030697665.1 Candidatus Omnitrophota bacterium | reverse complement strand
CCGCATTGCTGGCGGTGCAAGCAGCCGGTGATTTTCCGCGCGACCCCGCAGTGGTTCTTGAACGTGGAGCACGATCCGAAGCACGACCCGTTGCGTGCGCGACTGCTGAACGCAGTGAAGCAGGTACGTTGGACTCCGTCTGCCGGAGTCAATCGCATGTCAGGCATGTTAGAGAGCCGCCCGGACTGGTGCCTGTCTCGCCAGCGGTATTGGGGAAGCCCCATTCCCGTGTTTCACTGCACGCGGTGCGACAAGCCGCTGTTGGATCCTCGCGTCATCGAGCAGACCGTCGAGGCGCTTGCGCAGCGCGGCATCGAGGCGTGGTTCCAGGCAGCGCCCGCCGATCTCGTCCCCGGACTCGTCTGTCCCTGCGGCAGCCGCGAGCTGACGAAAGACCCGGACATCCTCGACGTCTGGTTTGATTCCGGCGTCAGCCATGAAGCGGTGCTCAAGACCCGCCAGGGACTGGCTTGGCCGGCGCAGCTCTATCTGGAAGGATCCGATCAGCACCGGGGATGGTTTCAGGTCTCGTTGATTCCGTCCGTCGCGTTGCATGGCGTGCCGCCCTATGAGCAGGTGCTGACCCACGGCTTCGTCATGGACGGGGAAGGCCGCAAAATGTCCAAGAGCCTGGGCAACGTCGTCTCTCCCCAAGACGTCATGCAGCGCTACGGCGCCGACATCCTCCGCCTGTGGGTGGCCTCCTGCGATTACCGGGAGGACGTGCGGATCTCCGAGGAGATCCTGGGGCGGGTGGCGGAGTCGTACCGCAAGATCCGCAACACCTGCCGCTACCTCTTGGCCAACCTCTACGACTTCCAGCCGCAGCGGGACCGTGTGCCGTCCATCGACTGGGTGGAGTTGGACCGTTGGGCCTCCCATCGCGCCGGGGAAGTGCTGCAGGCGGTGACGCGCGCCTACGAGGCCTATCAGTTTCATGACGCGGTGCGGCTGATCCACCAGTTCTGCGTCTTCGATCTGTCCGCGTTCTACCTCGACGCCTTGAAGGACCGGCTGTACACCGAGGGCGCCTCGACGGGGAAGCGCCGCTGTGCGCAGACGGCGCTGTATGATATACTAGGGTGCCTTGTGAGGATGCTCGCGCCCATTCTGGTGGTGACGGCCGAAGAGATCTGGCAGTCGATGCGGGCGGCGGGATGGGTGACCGAGCCGTCGGTGCATCTGGCGCGGTGGCCCGCGGCGCCTGAGGGGCGGCTCGACCCACAGGCCGAAGAGCGGTGGGCGCGCGTGCTGTCCATGCGGGAAGCGGTCATGAAGGCGCTCGAAGAGCAGCGCGGCCGCGGCGTGATCCACAGCCCCTTGGAGGCGCAGGTGACCCTTGTGGCGGACGATCAGGCGTTTGCGCAGTTTTACGAGGCCTCCCGTGAGTTGCTGGCGGAGGCCTTTGTGGTGTCGGAGGTGCGGGTGACGAGAGAGGACAGCCCCCTCGCCGCCTCGACGCAGGTGCCGGGCTTGAGAGGCGTCATCGTGGAGCGCGCGCCGGGCGGCAAATGCGAACGATGCTGGAAATACGCCCTGAGCGTCGGGGCGCAGGCGGCGCATCCGAGCCTGTGCGAGCGGTGCGCGCGCGTGGTGGAGCAGACGACATGCCGCTGACCAAAGAACAGCTCAAACAGTTCCGGCAGCTGCTGATCACGGAACGCGCCAAGTGCGCTGCGGAGATCAGGTCGATCGCAGAGGACGTCTCCAAGAGCCCGCGCGAAGCCTCCGGGGATCTCTCGGCCTATACCGTCCATATGGCGGACATGTCGGCGGATACCTGCGAGCGGGAGCTGTCCATGAACATCGTCTCCAGCGAGCAGGAGATCCTCTACCAGATTGACGATGCGCTCAAGCGGCTTGATGACGGCTCCTATGGCATCTGCCAGCAGTGCAATCAGCCGATTGTGATGAGCCGCCTGAGGGCGGTGCCCTACGCGTCCCTCTGTATCAATTGTCAACGCGCCAAAGAGCAGAAGAACAAACGCTAATCGTCAATTCCGTCGTGTCCGTCAATCTCAGGCTGAATAGACGGAACTGATCGAAGAGACCGAACCGACGGACATGACCCTCCCCCCTCTTGCGCGTCCGTGGCTGATCAGCAGCCTCACGCTGGCGGCCGATCAAATCACGAAATTCCTCGTTGCCGCGTCCTTCACTCCAGGAGACAGCCTTCCGGTCATTCCTCCCATCCTGCACCTGACCTACGTCCAGAATACCGGGGCGGCGTTTGGTCTGCTCAGAGGCCACCACGCGTTCTTCATCGTCTGTTCGCTGCTCGTCATCGGATGGATCATCTGGGAGCTGAGGGGGAAGCCGTCTCTGGATGCGTCCAGCCGGTGGGGCTTCGCCCTGGTGCTCGGAGGCGCTGCGGGGAACCTGGTCGACCGGCTGCGGCTGGGCTGGGTGATCGACTTCATCGACCTGCGGGTGTGGCCGGTGTTCAACGTCGGCGACAGCGCCATCACGGTGGGGGTCTCGCTGCTCGCGCTGCGCCTGTGGTTCACCCGCTCTCGTTCCTCATCTGGCAGGCCATGAAATCGCTGATACACGCTGATCAAGACGCTGATATGGACGCTGACGGCTCATGACCGCTCGAAGAGTCAGGGATTTCTTATACGGCAGACAATCGTACGCAATACGCGGGGCTTGCTTTGACGTGTGGAATACCTTTGGGGGAGCTTTTAAGGAAGTAGTTGTTGAGAGGGCATTGAACAAAGCATTTGCGAAACGGGGGCTAAAAGTTGACCGACAAAAACGCATCGCTATCTCCTATGAGGGAGAGCTGGTCGGTATTTATCAACCCGACTTTGTGATTGATGATCGCATTGTCGTTGAACTCAAATGTAAACCGGTACTCGCGAACGGAGATCGACGTCAGTTCTGGCAATATCTCAAGGGGAGCCACTATCGTTTAGGATTCCTGATTCATTTTGGTTCAGAGCGCCTGGAGATCATCCGTGTCGTCTACGACAGGGCCCGTGAGAAGTCTCGTATCAGCGTGAATCAGCGTTGACATCGGCGTGGATCAGCGATTGATATGCATCCGATCCTCGTGACGGTCGGCCCCTGCACGCTCTACTCGTACGGGGTTCTTCTCGTGATCGCGTTTGTCGTCTCGACGTGGCTGGCCTCCCGCGCCGCTCGCCGCTTGCCTCCGGCTCAGCGAGCCATCGGCGCCGAACAGCTCGTGGACTGCGCGTCGCTTGCCCTGCTGAGCGGGGTGGTGGGCGCGCGGCTCTTCTACATCATCCTCCAGCGTGAGCTGTTTCTCCAGTCGCCCTGGGAGGTGTTGGCCGTCTGGCATGGGGGTCTGGTCTGGTATGGAGGGCTCGCGGGTGGACTGCTGGCCGCCTGGGGGTATGTCCGCTGGAAGCGGCTGAGCTTCCTTGGGGTGTTGGATCAGTTTGCGCCGTTTCTGGCCGTCGGGCACGCCATCGGGCGGGTCGGCTGTTTCCTCAATGGCTGCTGCTACGGCAAGCCGACGGGCGCGTGGTGGGGCGTCACGTTCCCCGGACATGCCCAGCCGGTGATTCCCACGCAGCTCCTCGAAGCCGCGGGGCTGATCGTCCTCTCCGTGGCGCTCCGGCGGATCCAGCGCGGGCGGCTCACGGAGCGACGCGGGGCGCTCTTTGGCGTCTACCTGATGGGCTACGCCGTCCTGCGGTTTGTCCTGGAGTTCCTTCGGGGAGACCAGGCGAGCGGATGGGCCGGCTTGACGCTGCCCCAATTCATGAGCGTCGGCGTCTGGCTCGTCGGTCTGTTTCTCGTCGTGAGGCGTCCATCTGAGCGGTAAACGGTATTTCGATGCGAACCTACCGGTTCATCGTGGGACCCGCCGATGCCGGCGCGCGCCTTGACCGATACCTGGCAACGCGCCTGCCGTCCACCGTGTCGCGCAGCATGATCCAGCGCGGCATCAGGGACGGCGGTATCGCCTTGAGGGATCGGTTGGCGAAGGCTCACCAGAAAGTCCAACCAGGGGATGTCATCGAGGCCCGATTGTCCTCTCTTCCTGCGCGTGCCGGCGATGCGCCGCTGACGCCGCAGCCGATCCCGCTGGAGATCGTCTATGAGGACGCGCACCTCCTCGTCGTGAATAAGCCGGCCGGACTGGTGACGCATCCGGCCCCAGGGCATTGGGACGGCACCCTCGTCAACGCCATCCTCTGGCACCTTCAACAAGCTGAAGGGTCAAGGGTGCAGGGTCAAGGGGTTACCCTCCACCCTCCACCCTCCACCCTCCACCTCTCTTTGCCTCGGGCGGGAATCGTCCACCGGCTCGACAAGGACACCTCCGGGTTGCTGGTCGTGGCCAAGACTGACGTGGCGCATGCCGCTCTGTCCAAGCAACTCGAAGCCCGCGCGGTGCAGCGCCGCTACCTGGCGCTGGTGGAGGGATGGCTGCCTATGGACCAGGGAACCGTCAACGTGCCAATCGGCCGGCACCTGACCCATCGCAAGTCGATGACCGTGCGACACCTGGGGGGCCGCTCCGCCGTCACCCACTTCCGCGTCCTCAACCGAGTTGATGGTGAAGGGTCAAGGGTGAAGGGTCAAGGGGTGAGACAGGGTACAGGGGACAGGGGACAGGAGGACATGTCTCATGTCTCTTGTCTCCTGTCTCATTTTCGCTATACGGTGCTTGAGGCGCGGCTTGAGACAGGGCGGACGCACCAGATCCGGGTTCACCTGTTGCACCTGGGCCATCCCGTCCTGGGTGACACCGCCTACGGGCGGCATCCCGCAGCCTACTGGAGCGCGTTGGGCATTACCCGTCAACTGCTGCACGCCTACGCGATTCGGTTTGTGCATCCGGTGACTCGGCGATCGGTGGAGTTGCGCGCGCCGCTGCCGGCGGACATCGTGCGCTGGATCCCGCATGGCGGGTCGTGCCTGCATTTCCCCCCTTGACACCACAGAGGCCACGGTCCGCCAAAAATCTTGGCGGATCCGCCAACGCGGTGTGGCGGAAATGCCACGGAGACACGGAGACATCCTCGAGAAAATGTTTCCGTGCTTCCGTGGCGCTTCCGTGTTTCCGTGACTGCAACTTGACAGCGGCTCGCATTCGCGTCACTATACTGCAATACCAAGGTGAGAGGCGGGGGGATCGTTGTGGTACAGAGGCGCTGATGACGAAAAGGGGGGTGCGCATGAGACGCGGTGAGTCTCTGGTGGGCGTGTGGCTCCTCGGGTGTCTAAGTGCGCTGGCGCTTGGTCAAGCGGTGGCCACCGCCGAGGTGCCGCGGAAGATCCATTATCAAGGTCGGCTCACAGATCCTGCGGGCCAACCCTTGGTTGGAGACCACACGGTGACGCTCCGGATCTACGATGCGGAGACGGGCGGCGCCGCGCTCTGGGAGGAGCAGCACACGCTCGCCTTCTCCGAGCTCGACAGCGGCGTCTTCTCCGTGATCCTGGGCAGCACAACGCCCTTCAGTGCGGCGATTACCTTCAATGCCCCGCTGTGGCTCTCCACGGAGGTCGACGGAGCGGGGGAGTTCTCGCCGCGCCAGCAACTGGCCGCCGTCACCTACGCGATCAATGCCGATATGCTGGACGGGTTGGACTCCCAGCAGTTGTTGGCCAGCGCCGGCACGATCACCGGAGTGACGGCAGGCAATGGGTTGACCGGCGGGGGGACCAGCGGGACGGTGACGCTCAACGTCGGCGCGGGCACCACCGCCAACAAGATCGTCCAGCTCGATGCCACCGGGGCGCTGCCCGCTGTCAGCGGAGCGAACCTGACCACGCTCAACGCCTCGAATCTCGCCAGCGGCGCGGTTCCTGACGCCAGGCTCTCCGCTGCTGTCAGCCTGTTGGGCCAGACGATCGACTCGGCTGAGCTGGTCGATGGGACGATTGTCAACGCGGATCTCAGCGACACCGCCGCCATCGCGGATACGAAACTTGCCACCATCGCGACCGCTGGCAAGGTGGCCGATAGCACCTTGAGCAACAACGTCTCGCTCCTCGGGCAGGCCATTGACTCCGCCGAGATCGCCGATGGGACCATTGTGAATGCGGATCTTTCCGCTATCGCGGCGATTGAGGACACGAAGCTCGCCACCATCGCGACCGCCGGCAAGGTGGCCGATAGCGCCTTGAGCAGCAACGTCTCGCTCCTCGGATCCTCGATCGAATCCGCGGAGATCGCGGACAGCGCGATCGGGGCCGCCGACTTGGGAGCGGACAGCGTGGGCGCCGAGGAGCTGGCCGGCGATGCGATCCAGTCCGGCGACGTCGAGTACGGGGATCTGCCGAGCCTTGTCCGGTCCTCAACGGCCGCCACCTCGTCCCTTGCCATTGGGACCAGCGACACGACGCTCCTGTCGGTGACGGCCAACAAGACCAATGCGAGTTCGGCCCTTCTCATCATCGCCTCGGTGGCTATCTCGAGCGGCTCCGGTGGAGGCAAGACCCTCAACGTGAAACTCCTTCGGGATGGCACGCCATTGGACGGGACGTACACCACCACGGTTGGCAGCGGAGATGAGGAGACGGTGATGATCCACGCGTGGGATGCGACGACTCAAGGCAGCCATACGATCGACCTTCGAGCCAGCGCCAACAAGACCGGCGCAACGACCACCGTCCGTCGCCTCACCGTCGTCGAACTGTAATGATCCCACCACCTGATGGGCTTCGCCTGTGGCGAAGCGTCCCGCCGTTGGCGGGACGGCCTACGGCCAACCAGCAGGTGGTGGGATGATGACACCACAGAGACACGGAACTCCACAGAGGCACAGAGGATTGCTCGACGGGAGGTCTCGGTGTTTCTGTGGCGCTTCCGTGGTTCTGTGGTGTCCTCATGGGGTTTTTCAGCAACCTGCTAGTCCAGAGGGTATCGAACGTTGGAGCAACAAGAACCCAAGGCGAGAGCCTTGAGAAAGGATCAGGGATGAAACGAGCGCTCCCCTGGTTGATCGGCGTGGGATGTCTTGGCGTGGCGGCGGCGGTCCTGTGGCGCAACCCTGCCCAGCGAGAGGTGACGGCGACCGCCGAGACCAGCGCCGCCCCCGCGCAGCCTTCCCCAGGGCCGTCCGGAACGACCCAGCCGTCAGCGCCTCAGGCCGCCACAACAGGGGAAGAGAAGATCGCGCACACCTTTCCGGACGACGCCACGATGCAGCAGTTCCTCCAACTGTGGCAGCAGCGGCAGGCGGGCGTGGTGCGGATCACCGTCTTGCAGTCCTACTTGAACGAGGAACAGGGCCGGCTGACCACGCTGAATCAACAGTTGTCCACCGACTACGCCATGGATGTTGCAAAGAGCTACAAGCTGGACGATCAGCAGCGCGTGCTGATCGAGATTCCTGCTCCCCCCGCGCCGGCCCCGCCTTCCCCGCCCGCCCCAGCAGGCCAATGAGGGGTCTCTCTCCCTCGTGTACCTTTTTTGGGAGCGCTCGGCCCTTTTTAAAGCTGTTGAAAAAACATCCTCCCCCTTGAAAGAACGGCTCGCGCTCAGGCATACTTGAGTTGACAATTGAGTCGGCCCTACTGAGAAAGCCACACCCGGAGTGATCCGGGGCCGGAAAACCAGGGGTGCGCCAAAGATCGTTGGCGGACGGCCCGGTTGCCAAAGGGGGAAGCGGTGTCCACATCAGCGAACCTCACTTCACCAGGGGAAGTGAGGTTTTTTATGTCTCCGGCCTGTTCTCAGTTGAGGTTCAAGTGTCCGCAGGGAGGAGACAGTCATGCTTGAGCCGCTGGTGTCTTCGAAGGTCAGGCGGAAGGTGCTTGAGCACCTACTCGCCCATCCCGAGCGGCGCTTCTACCTCAGGGGCCTCGCCAGGGAGCTTGGCTTGACGGTGAGCCCTGTCCATCGGGAGCTGAAGCGACTTGAGCGCTTCGGCGTCCTCAAGACCTTTCACGAGGCGAACGTGTGCTTCTATGTCACCGATGAGACCTGCCCCCTGCTTGCGCAGTGGAGCCCCACCCCCCTGCTTTCTTGCGAAAGCAAGAAGGGGGGTGGCACCTGTGACCACGCCCCGATGGGGGCGACATCCCGCCCACCCGCTGGTCTTGGCACCAGCATGCCGCCCACGGCCGAAGACCGTGGCGCAATAGCGGGGTTGAAACAGGCCGGACCGCGCGACCCCGCCATCGGGCCCGCCCTGCACCAGAGCGGTGCAGGGCCATGGCCGGAATCCACGAGCGACCTGCCTGCCGCATCGCCCGTCCAGGCCCGCTTCTTCTGGTCCACGTTGGTCGGCGTCCTGAGCCTGGGGATCGCGCTCGGGGTTGGGATCGTGAGCGCCCTCACGCTCGCCAACCGGCAACTGCTTGCGCTGACGAAGACGTCGGCGTTTACCTCGCGGCTCCAGGCGATCTCCCAACTGCCTGCCGCCTATGGAGCCAGGGAGATGCGAAGCGCGAGGTTGCGTCTTGTGCCTGGCATGGTCGGTGGCTTCAATCCACCGGGCCTCAGCGGGGAGAGCTACTGACATGTTACCGGCAGATCGCCATGCGGTCGTTGAGCGGTGTGAGCATTGCGGGCATCCGCTCGTGTATGACAGCCCGGAGGCCTTGGTGCTCAAGGCGAGGGTAGTCAAGGTATTGAAGGACCGCTCGCGCATCACGGCGCTGTGTAAATACTGCAAGCAGCAGACGCGGGTTTCGCTCATCCAGGGGGGCCGGTTCTAAGGACAACGGATAAGGTCTTGCGGCGAAAGTCGCCCTGTGGGGCAACGACACAAGCCGAGGGAACCAGGAGGACCGGTTCCCTCGGCTTGTGTGTTGAATAAGAGTGGTCAGTGATGAGTGGCGAGTGGCGAGTGAACGGCTCGATGAGAATGCGCGCTGAATGTCGAGACACGATGGTGACCGCCAACTGTCGGTTCCCTCGGTCGCTGACGTTCCTTCTGGCCCTCGTCCTTTCTCTGTCCTTCCCTGTCACCTGTCACCTGTCACCTGTCACTTCTTGGTGGCCGCTCACCACTGACACGGCGTGGGCCGAGATCCCTTCCCTCATCAGCTACGAAGGCCGCCTGACGGAAGCCAGTGGAGTGTCGGTGACCGGAGAGATCACCATCACCTTCCGGTTCTACGACGCCTCGACGAGCGGATCCGAGAAATGGAAGGAAAGCCACACGATGAGCCTGGGCGAGGCGGACAACGGGGTGTTCAACGTCACGCTCGGGAGCGTGACCTCATTGAGTGGCGTGGATTTCAACAGCCCCCTCTGGATCTCCGTCCAAGTGGCGGGCGATTCTGAAATGACCCCACGCCAGCGGCTGACCGCGGTGGGCTACACCTTGAACACCGACAAGCTCGACGCGCTCGACTCCTCCAGCTTCCTGCGCACCGATGTGGACACCTCCACCTCCGGCAAGGTGACGATCACCCGCTCGGGGACCGCCCTGCTCGTCAAGCCGACTACCGATCCGGCCGCCAGCACCAAGCTCATCGACGTCCAGAACGCGGCGGGGAGCTCGAAGTTCAGCGTGGATCTGGAAGGGGACGTGACAATGGCTGGAGATCTGACGCTCAACGCCCAAGCCGACCTGCGGCTGGCCGACAGCGACTCCTCCAACTATATCGCCTTCCAGGGCCCGGCCACGGTCTCCTCCAATGTCACCTGGACGTTCCCCAGCGCGGATGGGAGTGCCAACCAAGTGCTGTCGACCGATGGGAGCGGGGCGCTGTCCTGGAAGACGACGACCGACATCAGCGGGACGGGGGATATTACCGCCGTAGGCGACATCACCAGCGGGGCGGCCTTCACCGCCACGACGGGCGCCGATGGCGCCACCCTCTACTTCGAGGGCGCCACCAGCGATGGCTTTGAGGTCGCCCTGACCAGCGCCGATCCAACCTCGGATATCACCGTGACGCTGCCCGCAACCACCGGCACCGTCATCACCACGGGGGACTCCGGCACGGTGACCAGCACGATGCTCCTGGATGACACGATCGCCGCGGCGGACATTGCGGCGGATGCGGTCGGCACCAGCGAGATCGCCACCGATGGGGTCGGGGCAGCGGAGATCGCCGCGGATGCGGTCGGCACCTCCGAGCTGGCCGCGACCGCGGTGACTGCCGGGAGCTACACGCTGGCCTCGCTCACCGTCGATGCGGATGGCCGGCTGACGAGCGCCAGCTCGGGGAGCGGGGGAAGCGGCGACATCACCGCGGTCGGGGACATCACCAGCGGGGCGGCCTTCACCGCCACGACGGGCGCCGATGGCGCCACCCTCTACTTCGAGGGCGCCACCAGCGATGGCTTTGAGGTCGCCCTGACCAGCGCCGATCCCAGCGCGGACGTCACCGTGACCCTCCCGGCCACCACCGGCACCGTCATCACGACCGGGGATAGCGGGACGGTGACCGGGACCATGATTGCGGCCGACACGGTGGCCGCCGCCGACATCGCGACCGATGGGGTGGCCAGCGCCGAGATCGCCGCCGATGCGGTCGGCGCCAGCGAGATCGCCACCGATGGGGTCGGCAGCGCCGAGATCGCGGCCGATGCGGTGGGCGCCAGCGAGATCGCCACCGATGGGGTCGGGGCGGCGGAGATCGCGGCGGATGCGGTGGGCACCTCCGAGCTGGCCGCGACCGCGGTGACCGCCGGGAGCTACACGCGGGCCTCGCTCACCGTCGATGCGGACGGCCGGCTGACGAGCGCCAGCTCGGGGGGCCCGATCATCTGGTCCGACCTGGGCGCTCCCACTGCGGGCATCTCCGTCGCGTCGGACGCGACCACCGAGACCTTCACGATCGACTTCCAGTCCGCCTTCTCGACCGGTCCGCAGTTCCTCCTCAAGCAATCGACCGGCAACCCGACGGGCGGCAACATCATGGAGATCGAGACGGCGGACGCCGACGTCGTGCCCGTGCGGATCGACAACGCCTCAACCGGGACGGTAGCCGATGGCATCATCTTTGAGACCAGCGGGGCCGGCGGGGTGATCACTGACGCGATCGACTGCACGGACTCAGGCCTCACCAACTGCGTCAACCTCGGCACGACCGCTGACATCACCTCGAGCGACGGCGCGTTGGTGGATCTTTCGTCGATCAACAGCTCCACTACGACCGAAGGGCTCAAGCTCCCGCAGGGGACGGCCCCGACCGGCGGCACCGCCGAGGGGCAAATCGCCTGGGATACGGACGACGACCGGTTGATGGTTGGGGACGGCACCGCGGCCATCGAGATCGGCGCATTCCTAATGGGGGGCGGGAGCACAGTCAGCCTGACGACGGACGGGTTCTGCACGCCATTTGGAGGATGTGGGCTGACTGAGGCGAACATCGACGTCTTTGAAAGTCCGATGAAATTCGTGGCAAGCAACCTGCACTGCGAGGTCAACGTGGCACCGGAGAATGGGGCCGGAACGCAAAACTGGGACTGTTACCTGCGCATCAATGGGGTCAACTCGGCGCTCACCTGCTCGATCACTGAAACGGCGACCGAGTGTGACGATACGACCAATACGGCGTCCGTCGCAGTGGGAGATACCCTTCTGCTGTACCTCGATCGGACATCCATCACAGCGCCCGCGGCTACGGAGAGCGAATCGATGGCCTTCATCGCGCACCCCGATTAAGCCCTTCTTGGCCGGCCCAATCCTACACCTCCGAGGTGTTTTACATCGGCAATGCCGGCACTGACTTCATTGCCACCACCGGCGCGTTGACTCTCGCCGGCGTCCTGACGGCGAACGGAGGGGCGATTGTCGCCGGATCGCTCGCCCTCCCTCAAGGCACAAATCCCACCGTTGATGCGGCCGGGGAGACTGCGGTGGACACGACGGATGACCAGCTCGTCTACTACGGCGGGGTGGCGCGGGTGCTGGGCTACAAGGCGCAAGTCTGCGGGTATATCCCGGATGTCGCTGCGACGGATGACAACTTCCTCTTCTGGGTCGCGCCGCAGGCGGTGACCGTCACCGAGGTGGGCTGCCGCTACGCCGGCACCGGCTCGACGGTCGCCACCGTCACGCTCGAAGACGCCTCCGGCAACGCCATGACGCACACCGCGCCGACGTGCGTCACGACGTCCGCCAACGCCGCCTACCAAAGCGTCTCATCGGGCGGGGGCCTGGTCGCCGGCGAAGGGCTCGCCTTTGACGTGACCAACACGCCCTCACCGGCAAGCGACGACTACGTGCTGTGCATCCGCTACACCATTGATCGGCAGTAACGCAAAATCAGTGGTCAGTGATCAGTGAACAGGGCTCAGTGAAAAGTTCAACAAGAACATGTAAACGGTTGTTGTAAGGCCCGGCCGGGTAAGCCAGACTTGCTCCTTCTGCGCAGGAGGGGTGGGCGAGGAGTGATGGCTGCCCGGTCTTTTTTAAGGGTTGGCCGACGCAAAGGCCGAACGGGAAACGTGTCTGACGCTTCTGAGGACTGAAGGTGAACTGATGGCCGTCGACAGCGTTCTGCAAAGGAGGGGTCTGACCCCAAGCGGGGGAGCTACGAATGGGTATCTAAGGGCGGAGCAACGTGACCATGCCAAGAGCATGCACGCGATGAGCCAGACGTTGGTCCGCAGTGATCAATTCCATACCGAGTTCTTGCGTCAATCCGACGTACAGCGCGTCGTAGAACGTCAATTCATAGCGGCTCGCGACCTGGATGACCGTATGGGTCAACTCAATGGTAGGCATGACCAGTTCAAGCTGGAGATCATACAGCGTGGTCAGCGCCCGCTCGGTCTCGTGCTGCGTAAAGCGAGGATTATGAAGCAGCGCGTTGGCGACTTCGTATATCAAGAGATCCGGGGCCACCAGGGGAGATTGACCGGCGATATGCGCATCTCGGAGTGTGCGCGCCAGCGCAGAGTCAGGCTCGTCCACAAACCACTTCAAGGCCACCGAGGCGTCGACAACAGGCACTACCGTGACTCGCGCAGTTTGCGAATGACTTTGACGCTATCCCAGCCGGGGGGGGCTTTCCGACGGAGGCGATCCATCGCTGCGGCCGCCCGCAGCATGCGTGCGTGGTCGCGTACTTTGCCTTTGATGAGCAGTTCCACCGCTTTTGTCATGACAGCGCCAGTATATCACATTCGAGGTGTCATTTTTCGCTGGCGGTGCTATGGGCGGTGACGCCTGGGGCGGTGTCGGCGTGGGGATCAGATGACGTTATGGCATCCAGACTTGAAGCGAAGGTAGGCGAGTGAAATGGTCATCCCGAGTGGCGATGTGCGAGATCCCCAACGCATCACAGGTGCTGGCGTGGATGGCATCGCGCGGCAGCAACCGGTGCTCGGTCGCCAACGCGAGCGATGTCTTGACAATGTCAAACGTCGCCTCAACAATCGAAAGCCCATGCAGCCGCAAGACTTCGAGGTAGTCGATCATCTGGGCCGCGCGAGCATAGCATCGCTTGGCAAATGGGGCAGAGTTCAGAATGCGGTGCTGGATGGTCGTGATCCGATCGGTCTGCAGCAGTTGCGACCCCTCGTGGATGAGCAGCGCGTAGAGGATCTCATCGATGACCAGCGTCGAGGTGACGGCGCGGATCGCTTCAGTTTCGATGCGGTGGAGGAACGCGCTGCACGCGCGTTGGTAGGGCGAGGTGGCGTCGAGGTGGTAAATCAGGATGTTCGCATCGACGAAAATCCGACCGGCGGCAGGGAAATCCGCCAACCTCATCGCGCCGGTTCAAACCGGTCAAAATGCGACTCGTACTCGCCGAAGAGGGTCTCTGAGCTGATGCGCGACCGCTTGATCATCCCGGCTGTCCGTTTCGTCCAATTGAGATGGAGCAGACGGGAGAGGTCAGTCGATTGGTGTCGAGTTGCAGCGCGTTTTTTTGCTGCACGACGTTTCATTGGTAGACCTCCTATCGAAAAGCTTAGCATGAGCAGGGTGGGCTGTCAATCTGCGCGACCCCGTCAAAACCCCGAGGTGTATACTCATTCCACCTCCGAGGTGGATGTCAGGGCCGGGCGATGGGCGGGGGTGGGGCTGGCGATGGCGGTCTGTGGAGCGCTCCTGGGCCCATGGAACGTGGAGGCGGATCAGCACCGGGCCTCGGGGAAAGGCTTGCTGCTCTACTCGGATAACACGACGACGCCGCAGAAGCGCCAGTGGAACTTTGGGAACACCTCATTTGACACCGAAGGCGCGACGCTGGTCTCCCGCAATCCGTTCCAGGTTGTCGTGAAGGCCTCGCCGGTTACCCTGAATGAGTGGTTCGCAGCCATTAACGACAACGCTGGCAACCTCGACATCCTGCGCTCAACCGACGGCGGCTCCACCTGGAGCACCTCGCTGGCCGCGGCCACCATCGGCAGCATCGGTGGCACCGGCACGACCCGCCGATTTGATATCGCCTATGAGCAGCAATCAGGTGAAGCCGTCGTGGCCTACTCGAAGGACGCGACGACGAACGAAATTGGGATCCGGCGGTGGGATGGTACACAGTGGGTGGCCGAGACGCTCTTCGACCCCACCCTGACCTCTGCCGTCGTCACCTGGATTGAGCTGGCCGAGAAGCGCAATTCGGATGAGCTGGGCTTGGCCTACGTGACGAACGCCTCCAGCAACAACCTCAACGGCGCCATCTGGAGCGGTTCGACGAATAGCTTCGGCAACGAGCCGGCGGCCAACGTCGGCACCTGCGACCAGACCGCCGCCACCCCGGATGGCGTCGACAAGTGCTTCGACATGAACTACGAGACCGGCTCAGGGCTGCCAGTGATTAGTTGGGGGATCTCTGATCCTGGCAACAATGCAAACACCATCCGTGCATCACGCTGGGGTGGATCCTCCTGGACAACCACAACGATTAGTCTTGGGGCGACCGGCGATGATGGGACCGTGGTGGACTGCGAGGCCAACCCGCAGATCGGCAGCAACGAGATCGCCTGCATCTCGTATGGGGCCTCGGTGGCGGATGTGCAGTCTTGGACAGTGGTGGCAGGCGCCACGGGTGTCACGAATGCGAACATTGATGCTGCTTCGCATGCCGCCTCAGCCGGAAAAATCTTCGTCGCCGCCACCTATGTCCTCAGCCAAGGCAACCGTCGTGCCGTCGTGACCGGCTCCGACTCAACGTCTGATAACCAGATCGATTATTCGGTCTTCGACGGCAGCACATGGACCAACGCCTCCTTCGCCAAAACCTTCGGCACCGAGGAAAACGCGCTGGCTGTGTGCAATCCGTATGATGCCTCCGAGGCGCTCTTCGTCTTTTCCGACGTGAATAGCGACCTGTGGGCCGCGAAGGTGACCCTCTCAGGAACAACCCTCACGTGGTCGAACGCGGATGGAGCGGCTGCGCTGGAAGCCTCGCTTGGCAACATCGTGGGGCGTGCCTATGACCTGGCGTTCGAGCCGCAGCGGCCCCGGTCAACCCTCACGCTCTCCGGCTACACCTTTGAGAACGACGACGAAGACCAAGCCAACGGCGATGCGGTGGATGAGAACACCGTCCAGGCTGGCTCGGCGTTTGCCTCAGGCACCACGATCACCAGCGTCAAAAAAGGCGAGCGCGTCACCACCCGGATGCAGCTCAAGAATACCGGTAGCGGCCCGCTGGCCTCCAGCCTCGCCCTCTTCTACGACCGCAACGATAACATCTGGACCAAAGTCGCCGACAAGCCGCTTGCCGCCACCCCCAGCGGCTGCACCGGTTCCGACGGCAACTGGACCTGCACGACGGTGGATGATCCAGCGAATACCGTCGGTCTCAACGCCTCCCTGGCCCTTGATCCCTCCGGGAATGCCTGGGTGAGCTACCGGGATACCACCGCAAACAGCCTCAAGGTCGCCCGGTACACTCCAGGGACCGCGGCCTCCGGCGGTTGCGCGGCGGACTGGACATGCACGGTGGTGGACGATCCGACCAATGCCGTCGGCAACTACACCAGCCTCGCCTTTGACCCGGCCGGCAATCCGTGGGTCAGCTATGTGGACACAACGGCAACCACGCTTAAGCTCGCCCAGTACGTCGGCTCCGGCGGGACGGGGTGCACGGGTGGAACCGACAATACAGCCTGGACGTGTACGGTCATCGATGATCAGACACTTGTCGACTTTACCTCCCTCGCGTTCGACCCAACCGGCAGCCCGTGGATCAGCTACTCAACAAGCAGCTTCAAGGTCGCCCGCTACACCCCGGGGACCGCGGCCTCCGGCGGCTGCGCGGCCAACTGGACCTGCACGACGGTCGTGCCTTATTCGGGAGATCCGACTCCTACGAGTTTTGGCGAGTACAATTCCCTCGCCTTCGATCCTGCCGGCAACGCCTGGGTGAGCTTCCGAAGATATGGCACGACAATGCCGCTCTTGGTCGCCCGCTACGTCGGCTCCGGCGGCACAGGCGACACCGGTGGCGCTTGGACCTACACGTATGTGGCGTCGCCCCCCGGTGACCAAGGGAGCGGTCTGGGGACCTCGCTCGCATTTGATCCTGCCGGCAACGCCTGGGTGAGCCATGTAGATGAAGATTTCAGCGTAGTGAATTTCCTCTTTGTCGCCCGATACGTCGGCTCCGGTGGCACCGGCTGCGACGTCACCGACTGGACCTGCGCGACGGTGGATGCTCCGGTGAATGGTGTCGGTACTCTTACCTCCCTCGCTTTTGACCCGAGCGGCAAGGCCTGGGTGAGCTACCAGGATAACGCGACGTCGGCCCTCAAGCTCGCCCGCTACGTCGGCTCCGGGGGGACCGGCTGCACCGGCACCACGGCCTGGACCTGCACCACGGTGGATGATCCGGCCAATGTGGTCGGTGAGTACTCCTCCCTCGTCTTCGACGCTGCAGGCAACGCCTGGGTGAGCTACCAGGATGCCACCGCCACGACCCTCAAAGTCGCCCGCATTTCGCGTGGCGGAGAGATCCAGATCTCACCCGGGCTTGCGGCGGCCGGCAGCGATGCGGTGAATGAGAGCCACGCGGACATGACCTCGGCGACGGATACCGTAGGTCGGGATGACGCGGACTGCATCGGCGGTGGGACCTGGAACAACGGGAAGTGGTTTGAGTCCACTGAGGCCAGTGGCCTCACGATGCCAAAAGGGAACGCGACGGCTCAATGTACAGAACTTGCCGTGACGATCGACACCGCCCAAGCCACCGCCGGCACGACCTATCGCGTCATCGCCGCCGCCAAGGACAACTGGCGCACCGACAAAGGCCCCTGGCGCGGCCCGGGCACCATCAGCCAATTTCCGACGCTGGCCATCGAATCCTCCACCACGACGCGGATCGCCAAGGACAACACCCCGAAGTTCCCCGACTGCACCGATACCGCTTGGGGCTGTACGACGGTGGATAATCCGGCCAATGACGTTGGCTCCTCCACCGCCCTAGCGGTTGACCCTTCCGGGAATGCCTGGGTGAGCTATTACGATGGAACCGCCCTCAGCCTCAAGGTGGCCCGCTACGTCGGGTCTGGGGGGACGGGGTGTGGCGGGGGGACGACGGCCTGGACCTGCACCACGGTGGATGATCCGGCCAATGACGTTGGCGACCACACCTCTCTGGCCTTCGATCCCTCCGGCAACGCCTGGGTGAGCTACCTGGATAGCGTAGCAGGCAGCCTCAAGCTCGCGAGGTATGTGGGCTCCGGCGGCACAGGCTGCACCAGTGGTGCCTGGACCTGCACGACGGTGGATGAGATACTGGCCAATCCCGTTCTCGACTACACCGCCCTGGCGTTTGATCCCTCCGGGAATGCCTGGGTGAGCTATTACGAGGCGCCGGGAGATGGGTTCTGCGATAACACTGGGCACCGAGTGCAGCCTCAAGGTGGCTAAGATCCACCTGCCACCGACGCCCCTGAGCTACACCACAAAACAGGTGCAAAACGGCCGCAACGCCTCAAGCGCCGACGCGCGCTACCGGTTGGATGTGGGCAAATCGCCGCGGACGGAAGCTGGATGCAGCGCGACCGCGGATAACGAGGGCGCCTGCGGGGCAGGGAGCGATGACACCGACTACGACTCGATCACCGCAACCAACCAGCGGCCGCTCTACACGTTTGCCGTCCGCAACACGAACAACACCGACACCCCCACCGCCACCTGGATCGGCCGCTCGAACATCGCGCCCTCAACCGCCGGCACAGCCGGTGACATCGTCCTGCAGGTCTATCGCTTCGGCACCACCAACGCCTGGGAGAACGTGACGACCAACACCTCCTGCGCCGCCGACACCGACTGTACGCTGACCGGCTCGCCCTCAGGGACCTTGAGCGAATATTACGAAGCGGACGGCTCCAACTACTGGCTCTACGTCCGCCTCTGGCAGTACGAAAACGCCGCCGCCGAAACCCTCAAGACCGACTCCTTCGCCGTCAGTTTTCCCACCGGCCGCCGTCGCGTCTTCCTGATTCAATAAATTTCGCGCCGCGAAATGTATCCACCTGAAACAGTGCCAGGAATTGACATGGTCTCGCCTACTTGATAGAATGAAACTGCAATGAGAAACTACGCCAATCGCCATGGCCGTCAGCAAGCCACTGTTGTGTACGAATTGCTCATTGGGCCAACGGTGGTGTGGCGGGGTCGAGCGCTCACGGCTGCTATGGATCGGCTGGCGAAACAGCGTCCGAAGGCCAGGATCACCATTCGCTGTCCCCAACCTCGCGGTCTCCTCATCGCCATTGAAACGGTTTAAATACCAACCCGCCACCAGCGCAATCTTTGGCACCCTGAAGCGTCCCCTGGTGTCGCTGGAGTTTTACTCATCTGCAAAGAGCCGGTGGTTTACGATTGCCAACCTGTTGGCTGACACGGGAGCCGATCTGTCGATTTTGCCTCGCGCGGTAGGGGAGTTGCTTCTTGGGGATATCCGTCACGGACAACCGCTCACCATCCGCGGGATTGTGCCTCGCGCGGTCCTCCACAGTTACCTCCACCGACTCCAATGCCGATTTAACGGCCGAACATTTTGGCTCATCACCGCGATCGCCGAGAGCGAAGACGTCACAGCCATTGTGGGACGTGTTGGAGGCCTGGATCGGCTCATTGCGACGTTTGTGAAAGGACGCGAAGTCCGTCTCGGACTGTAGCGTTCCCTTTACCGGACCCCGCCTTCCGCGTCTGGCAGCGCGAGAACGCTGCCGCCGAAACCCTCAAAACCGACTCCCTCGCCGTCTCCTTGGTAGGAGCCGCCCGCCGCCGTATCTTCCTCATCCAATAACTTCCTCGTCAATAGCCCTCCACCTCCGAGGTGTAGGAGGTCGGCAGGCAATCGGATGCCCTTGACGTTTCGTGATCCCATCAGGCATACTTGGGTTGACAATTGAGTCGGCCCTACTGAGAAGGCCACACCCGGAGTAATCCGGGGTCGGAAAACCACAGGTCCGCCAAAGATCGTTGGCGGATAGCTGGGTTGCCAAAGGGGGAAGACGTGAACAGTCGTGAATGCCTAACTGCAGATGCTGCGTTAGGCATTGTTCTTTTTTGGCCTGGATGTGCCCTTTTTGAGTCTGATCGTAGGCAGGGAGGGCGCATCGATGCTTGAGACGCTCGTCTCCTCCAGGATCAGGCGAGCCCTGTTTGAGCACATCCTGGCCCATCCTGATGAGCGCTTCTATCTGCGCGGCCTGGCTAAGGAACTCGACCTCTCCATCAGCCCGCTGCGCCGGGAGCTCAAGCGGCTTGAGCACGCAGGGGTGCTGAGGAGCCTCCAGGAAGCGAATCTGGTGTTCTACACGGTCAACACGTCGGCCCCGCTCTTTCTCCAGTTGAGTCGCCCCGCACCGCAACCGACCGAAGCGCCCTCACCCGCGATGGCCCCATCCCCTCAAAGGATGGGGCCGGTCGGTTTCTCGGCCCCAGTCGGACCAGCGGTGTCGGTCGGGATCATTTCCGCGGCTCCCTCCAGGGCGCCCGTCTGGCGCAAAGCCCTCAGCGGCCCGGCGCTTGTGGGAGTGGCGGGCGCGGGGCTGGCGCTCGTCCTCCTCTTCACCGGCATCGCCTACATGAGTCTGGTGAACCACCGCCTCCTGGCGAAGGCCTCCCGCGCGTTGCAGGTCCACAAGACCAAGATGGAGGTCGTCACGCTGCCCCCGACTCCTGAATCGTCATCCGGCGTGATGCACGGTGCTCGATGGCAACTGATTCCAGGCAGCTTCGGCGGATTTAGCACCCACGAGAGCGCGGAGTCCTATTGAGAGTGACGAGTGATGAGTGGTGAGTGGCGAGTGAACGGCTCGATGAGGAGGCGCGCTGAACGTCAAGCCACTATGATGACCGCCACATGTCGGTTCCGTAGGTCGTTGAAGCTCCTGCTGGCCCTCGTCCTTTCTCTGTCCTTCCCTGTCACCTGTCACCTGTCACCTGTCACTTCTTGGTGGCCGCTCACCACTGACACCGCCTGGGCCGCGGTGCCCTGGATGATCAACTACCAGGGCCGCCTGACCGACACCAGCGGCAAATCCATCACCGGAACCTACACGATGACCTTCCGCTTCTACGACGCTTCGAGCGGCGGCGCCAAGCAGTGGGAAGAGCAGCAGACGGTCACCATCGCCGAGTCGGATAATGGGACGTTCAACGTCATCCTGGGCAGCGTGACCGCCCTCAGCTCGGTCGACTTCAACAGCCCGTTGTGGCTGTCGGTGCAGGTCGCCGACGACACCGAAATGACCCCGCGTCAGCGCCTGACCTCCACGGGGTATGCCCTCAACACCGACAAGCTCGACTCGCTGGACGCGTCCAGCTTCCTGCGCACCGATGTGGACACCGCCACTTCCGGCAAGCTGACGATCACCCGCTCGGGGACCGCCCTGCTCGTCAAGCCGACCACCGATCCGGCGGCGGACATGAAGTTCATCGATGTCCAGAACGCCGCCGGGAGTTCAAAGTTTAGCGTGGATCTCGAAGGGGACGTCGCGGTGGCCGGGGACCTGGCGGTGACCGGGACGGTGAGCGGCTCCGCGAGCATCACCGGCACGAAGAACACCACCTGGACGGTGGACAGCGACAACACCAGCGGGACGGAACCGGCCAGCGGGGCGGGCCTCGTCATCGAGGGGGGCAGCGGGGATGTCTCGCTGCTGTGGGATGCGACGAACGACGAGCTGGATCTGAACCAGTCGCTCAACGTGACCGGCAACGCGCTCCTGAGCGCCCAGGGCGATCTCCGCTTCGCCGACAGCGACTCCTCCAACTACGTCGCCTTCCAGGGGCCGGCCACCGTCGCCGCCAACGTCACCTGGACGCTCCCCAGCGCGGATGGGAGCGCCAACCAGGTCCTCACGACCGATGGCAGCAGCACGCTGGCCTGGTCGACGGCCGGCTCCATCTCCGGCGTGGGCGACATCACCGCGGTCACCGCCGGCACCGGCATGACCGGCGGCGGCACGAGCGGGGATGTGACCCTCACGCTCTCTACCCCGGTCTCGGTCGCCAACGGGGGCACCGGGGCGGCAACCTTCACCAGCAACGGCGTCCTGTACGGGGCGGGTACCTCCGCCCTGGCGGTGACCGCGGCGGGCGCGACGGGCGCGGTCCTGCACGGCAACACCGGCGCGGCCCCCTCCTTCAGCGCCGTGAGCCTCACGGCGGATGTCACCGGCACCCTCCCCCTGGCCAACGGGGGCACCAACAGCGCCAGCCTCACCAACTGCACTAGCGGCCAGGCGCTCACCGTCACCAGCGGGGCCGTGGCCTGCACCAGCACGATCACCGCCTCCGCGGCCAGCGCCAATGCCTTTGACTTCACTGAGTTCAAGGATTCGATGGCCCTGGACGCGAATACCACCATCGACCTCGGCGGCTTCGACCTGATCCTGGATGACATGTCCTCCACCGATGTCTTCCAGCTCCAGAACGCCCAGGCCAGCGCTGATACCGCCACCTTCTATGTCAACGACACCGCCACCGCGAATGCCGCCGATTTGGTCATCAGTCCCTCCGACGGAGGCGTCCTCATCGATACCCCAGGCGCCGCGGATCTCGACGAGAGTGGCGGATCGCCTGCTCTGACCAATGTCGACGATGCCCGCGAAGCGTTAGCCATTGCCTCCAGTCCCACGGCGGCCGCCTCTGATGGCGTGCTCAAGCTCGGTCGTAAAGGGAGCAAGTGGGAGTACATCTGGTACAACAGTAGTGAGGACAAGTTCGTCTTGAGCGCCTCCACGCGCGTCGAGTCGTCCAGCCCTGCGTACCTGCTGTTCTCGCCCCCAACCAGCAGCGGCAGCACGCCGGGCAGCCGCTACGGCATCAAGTTCGATCCCGAGGCCACCCCCAAGACCCTGAGCTTTGTGGAGATCACCAACCCCACCACGAGCCCGGTCGAGAACACGCTCTTTGAGATGAAGGCCGGGGGGCGCATGGGCATGGAGTTCGTGAACATGGTGCACAACGGCTCCTTCGAGGCGTTCAGCGCCATCGAGAAGTTCCGGGACGTGGGGTTCGCCACAGGCACCTTTCAGCACGGGGCCACCGCGGCCCTCGCGTTTGAAGGAGGGTGGGACAACTTCGCCCCGGATGAGTGGGAATGGGTGGGCGGCGACGTGGTGCAGCACTCGCCCTTCATGATGGCCAGCGTCACGGCCAGCCTCACCACGGATATCGTGCATGGCAAAAGCGCGGTGGGCCTGCTGGATGACGTGATCGACACGCCCTATGTGACGCCTGGAGATGGCAAGGATGCGGCGATTCAGCAGACGCTGAGAGACCTCAAGCCGAGCACGACGTATGCCATCGGCGTCAAGGCGATGGTGACGAATGCGACAAACTCGAGGGCCATGGTGGATGTGACCGGAGAGGATGCGGCGGGACAACTGACCCCGGTGTTGCAAAGCGCCGCGGCGGCGCTGTCCACGACCTCGACGACGTACGCCGATCTGATCGGGACGTTCAAGACCGATGCCA
This sequence comes from Candidatus Omnitrophota bacterium, assembly GCA_030697665.1. Lineage (GTDB taxonomy): Bacteria > Omnitrophota > Gorgyraeia > Aquiviventales > Aquiviventaceae > JAUYPJ01. Next base: position 3,097 of record JAUYPJ010000102.1, on the reverse strand, counting down.
CGGCCAGCGATGTGACCCTCTACCTCATCTGTCGCCAGACCGGAACAGCCGCCACGACGAACGACATGTGCCGCTTCGACACCGTGCAGGTTCTGGCCGGCAAGTCGGTGCCGGAGTTCGTGCCCAATCCGATCGTCGATTCCGGCGACCAGACGATGTACGGGTTGCTGCGGGTGGCCCGGACCACCGACTCAGGTGGAGGTGGCGGAGGAGGCATCTTGTCGGTTGACCGGTTCGTCCGAACTCGTGGCGTGGAGTTCTTCGGGGAAGACCCCGGCTTCACCGGCACGGCGGGCGGGATGGGCATGGTCGGGCCGCCTGAACCGTACCCCTTCAACCCAACCGGAGCCGTGGGTACGCTCCGGCTGACCACCAGCGGCATCTACACCGGCTCCACGCCGCGCGACTACAAACTGAAAATCACCACGGACAGCGCAGGGCCTGGAGGCGACACGTACACCTGGTATTACCGGGACATGAACATGATGACCGGGACCGGCACCATGCCGGACTTCACGCAAGGCGGGACGGGGACCGTGACGCTGAACACAGAGGTGGCGTTGAACATGGGGGTGAAGATCAAATTCCAAAGCACCACGGCCTCCGGGAGTCCGATCAACGCCTATGACGGCAAGCTCAACGATGAATGGTTTCTGTATGCGACCGGCATGGCGATGAACCAGGCGTACAACTCCTTCAGTCCGACGGCGACCTACACCCCAGGCGAGTCGCGGATCTACAAAGACCCGTACACCAACCAATTGATGTTCCAGGACGGCACCACCACCGCCTCCTTGAAGGACATCGTGGGCGCTGGGATCGGGACCGCCGCTCGGGTGGACTACCCGATGTTCTTCCCTGCCGCGACGGGCGGAGGAACGATGTCGCTGTCCACCAGCCAGGGGTACACCGGAACCCTCTCCATCACCTTTGATGTCGAAATCTGCGCGGATGGCACCGGCACAGGGCGGGACAGCATCCGCATGCGGAACAACTTGGTGGATGGCGGGGGCGCGGCAACCGACTGGGACATCCCCTGCACGCAGATAGGATTGAGTCCCTACACCCCGTTCGACGGCAATCCCAACATGGATGGGTTCCAGGGGATGCTGACGAACTATGGATTCTCCATCACCTTCGGCTCGTCATCAGGGACCTATCAGGATGGGAAAGTGGGCGACAAGTGGCAGCTTGCCGCCTACCCCGGCGGGGGCAGCAGCGCGATCAAGTCACTCTCCGGAGCCAAAGGGGTGGTGGTGTCAGGCACCGGAGACTACCGCACCGTGGAGTTGACGTCAAACTGTCTCAACGGAGAGATCCTGAAGTGGAACGGCACCACGTGGGCCTGCGCGGCCGATGGCGGCGGTGGCGGCGGCAGCGGGGATGTGGTGTCGAGCAACGCCAATACCTTTACCGCGACGACCGCCTCCCCGATCAAGATCAAACCGGGCAGCGCCCCCACCGCCAACACCAAGCTCCTCGACATGCAGGCGACCGGCGCCGGCACGACCAACTTCAGCATCGATGCCGAAGGCGACGTGATCGCTAACAGTCTGGATCTGACCGTTCCCCTACCGAATGCCGAGCTGGATTACATCAGTACCGCGGGCAAGGTCTCCGGCGCCGCCCTGACCTTGCTGGTCAACATCCCCGCCGGGGCCGGGACGATCCCGGCGGCCAACACCCCCCTGGGGGCGGCGATTGACTCGACTGAGATCTCCGACGGAACCATCGCGAATGCGGATATCTCGGATACCGCCGCCATCGCGGACACGAAGCTCGCGACGATCAGCACTGCCGGGAAGGTGGCCGACACGGCCCTCTCAGCCACCGTCACGAAGCTCGGCGCCACCATCGAGTCCAGCGAAGTGACCGATGGGACACTGGTGGCGGCCGACCTGGCCGCCTCCGCCGTCACCAAACCCAAGCTGAGCGAGCTGGCGCCGAGCGCGCAGGCCGCGCCCGACCTGACGGTCGCCGTCGCGGCGGGCAAGGTCTACGTCAGCGGGAACGCCCTGGTGGATGCCGCCGCCACGACCGCCAACTTCGGCAACGGCGGCAACTGCGTCTACACGCCGGTGGCCAGCGGCAAGTTCCTCAAGGCGCTCATCGCGCTGACTTCCAGCAACACGCTCGCCTGCACCTTCGGGACGGAGCAGACCACGACCGGGGCCGCGGAGAGCGAGAGTCTCACCTACCCGACCGACAAGCTCCCGATTGCCGAAGTCGTCCTCAAGACGACCGGCACGACCGCCGGGGCCCTGGCGAACATCGAGGCCGCGGCGGGGACGAACTCCTACCTCTATCGAGATGTGCGCCCGTTCCTGAACCTCAGCAGCAGCGGCGTCACCTCTGTCGCCAAGAGCGGCTCAACCGCCCTGACCGGCGCGGTCACCTTTTCCAGCAGCGGGGCGATCACCCTCACCCAGAGCGGCCAGGACATCGCGATCAGCGCCCCGACCGCGGGCGGGGGCGATGTCCTCACTACCGGCACCAACACCTTGACGGCCACCACCGCCAGCCCGATCAAGATCAAGCCCAGCAGCGCCCCCGCCGCCAACACCAAGCTCTTCGACATGCAGGCGACCGGGGCGGGGACGACCAACTTCAGCGTGGATACGGAGGGGGATGTCGTGGCCAACGGCCTGGATCTGACGGTCCTCCTGCCGGATAGCGAGCTGGCGACGATCTCCACGGCTGGGAAAGTTGATGGAGCGGCGCTGACCGGATTCGCGAGCATTCCGTCAGGGGCTGGGGTCATCCCGGCGGCGAACACCCCCTTGGGCGCGACGATTGAGACCGGGGAGATTGCTGACGGGACCATCGCCACCGCCGATGTCGCCGATGGGGCGATCACCTGGGCCAAGCTCAACGGGACCACCAACCTCACCCTCGATTCCGCCGCCGCGGATACCGCGAGAACCCTGACCATCACGAATGCTGGCGCCGATACCGCCACCGCCGGCACTCCAGACTTCAAGCTCATCCTCAAAGGCGGCGCGGGGCAAGGGGCTACCACCGAAGTCCTGGATGTCCAGAACAGTGCTGCAGCGTCCCTCTTCGCGGTGGAGGCAGGCGGCAACGTCGGCATCGGCAC
>JAUYPJ010000098.1 GCA_030697665.1 Candidatus Omnitrophota bacterium | reverse complement strand
AAGCTTGGTAACCACCGAAATTAAAGCTATGCGACAGGAGCCGCGTCTTGCCGCTACCTTGGACAGAATATCGACGTGGCGCTCCATATCAAACCCAAAGGAACTGATTGATGCAGTGTTGCTGCATCTGCAGAATCAGGGATACAAGGCATCTGAGCTGTGGCGCTCGTTTGCGGATATCATCAGTGACAAGAAACTCTCTGCCGAAAGAATCATCGAGGCGGCTAAGCGGTCGGTTGAAATGACCCGAGCGGGACAATTCGAGGTGAGGCTTAGCACTACTCACAGTTCGAAGGGCTTTGGCGCGCGCTATGCATTTATCCCAGGACTTGAGGTCAATCTCTGGGAAACAGATTCAAACGGTATCGAAGCTGCGAGTCGCCTGTTGTATGTTGGGATGACTCGTGCCAGAGCGGGAATTGTCTTTACGTGGTCCACTGAGAGAGCAGGCGCCCAACGATATCTTCAGGCTGGTGGTCGCAGGTCAGGCGGCAGCACGGACGGCCGTCGAGACGAGCACCCCTCTGCTTTTCTGCAGAAGATCGGTTTTCGGAGAATGGATGAAGATGAGCTGCCCAACAAGGAAGATCGCGAATCACGCCCCCATCGGGCGAGTGCTACAGGTACTTGCGCCGTTTCTAAGCGCTAAGCAACTGGAGCGAAATCAGGTTAATTAGCACAAGCAAGAGAGAGGACGCTAGCGAACGTGAACGCAAACCGGGTCGCGTTAGAGACGGCCCTGGGTAACCTGCTCGATCTCCTGCAGGATCGCTGCCTCACCTCGGCCTCTTGTCACGATCTGCCGAAGGTGCTTTTCGGTGAAGTGAGACCGGACGCGGGCGTGGTCCGCATGGGCCCGCAGGGCGGCCAGGACGCGTTCCGGCAGCTCGAGGACCTTGAGGACCCGGGCGACCCGGGAATGGTCCGCTCCGGTGGCCCTGGCGATGGCCCGGATGCTTCGGGAGCTCTGTTCCTGCATCATCCGGCGGTAGCGCTCGGCACGCTCCCAGGGCGGCTCCGCACTCATCCGGTGCTGGTAGGCCCGCCAGGCGCGGGCGTGCAGGGGCCGGTCGCCGCTGAGCCCGGGTGGGGCCTCTCCGCTGATGAGTGCCCTGCGGCGTCTCCGGTAGATCGCGAAGTAGTTGTCTATCATGAGGATATAGGGAGGGCGCTCGCCGGCCTCCTCCATCTCGGGGTTCCAGGCCAAAGGTCCTTGTTGGAGGCCGGGTCTGGTAAGGGACCCTTCTCCTTCGCCCCATCCGCTTTCGCGGTGGGGCTTCGGAGCAATTTAAGAGCAGGGACGAAGGAGAAGTTGCTGCGAAGCTGCAGGGCGAAAGCACCTGCAGCGAAGCAGAACGAATATGCACTACGTCTATATCCTGAGAAGCATGAAGAATGCACGTCGCCTGTATATCGGCTGTGCTCAGAACCTTGAGAAGCGGTTGACTGACCACAACCGCGGAGACGGTGCCTATACCAGAACGTTCGCGCCTTGGGAATTGGAAGCCTACCTGGCTTTCAAAGATCGTGCCGTCGCCGAAGATTTCGAACGCTATCTGAAATCCGGCTCCGGCCACGCCTTCCTCAAGAGGCGGCTCGTACCGAAGTTGTGAACGCCCGGGCGAGCGGAAGGCGCCAAATCCTCTCGCCGCGAGGCGGAACAGTATCGGAGGGAACCGACATGAGAAAAGAATACGACTTTTCGAAAATGAGAGGCCGTCGCAACTCCTATGCCAAGCTGCTGAAGAAGCCGGTGACGATTCGGTTGGGCGCGGATGTCATCGACTACTTCAAGACCATGGCGAATGACATGGAAGTGCCGTATCAGAACCTGATTAATCTGTACCTGAGGGACTGCGGGCAGTCGCATCGACACATCCGGTGGGTGGCACATTCCTAGAGGATAGAAATGCATCCCATCGATAAGACGACGGCACGGTATCATACGGATCTGTCCGAGGAACGGTATCACGTCGACGGACGATCAAAGCGGTTGACCAAACGCTTTGCCAAGCGGAAGTCCAGTAAGGCATATCGGAGGGCGGTGGCTCAATACGTTCTGGACCCTCGGTGGTCAGACAGCTAGGCCCGGCATAGCCTCCAGAACGTCCAGCGCAAGTTCCGCTTGTGGGGACATGCAGAACGTCCTGAATTCGTGCAGAAACCGATCCGTTCTTTGTTCGTCTGCTCATCGGTGAGATCGTGAACCCTGGCTTCGTGTGGTACAATTGAACAGCATGCCCCACTCCTCAAGACGGCACACGAACGGTCATGCCATGCCGGGCCGCAAGGTCTTCCGCCTCATCTTGATCAAGCCGTCGCATTATGATGACGACGGGTACGTCATCCAGTGGGTGCGCTCCTCGATTCCCTCCAATACGCTGGCCGCGCTCTACGGGTTGGCCCTCGATGCCGCCAGCCGCCAGGTGCTCGGCCCGGACGTGGAGATCCAGCTCGACGCACACGATGAGACCAATACGCGCATCCGGCCCAAGCGGCTGGCCGAGCTGATCCGCTCATCGAGCGGCGGAGGGATGGTGGCGCTGGTGGGCGTCCAATCCAACCAATACCCACGGGCGATGGATCTGGCCCGCCAGCTGCGCGCCGAGGGTGTTCAGGTGTGCATCGGCGGGTTTCATGTCAGCGGCTGCCTGGCGATGCTGCCGAGCGTTCCGCCGGACCTGCAGGAAGCCTTGGAGCTGGGCGTGACGCTGTATGCGGGGGAGCTTGAGGGGCGCATGGACGGGCTGCTCCAGGATGCGTACCGCCGCGAGATGAAGCCGCTCTACAACTATATGAAGGACATGCCGGATTTGGGCGGCAGCCCGGTGCCATTCCTGCCGGCGGAGGTCATCCGCCGACGGACCGGGTCCAAGACGAGCTTCGACGCCGGGCGCGGCTGCCCCTTCCAGTGCAGCTTCTGCACCATCATCAACGTGCAGGGGCGCAAATCCCGTTTCCGGAGCCCGGACGACGTCGAGCATCTCGTGCGGGTCAACGCCGCTCAGGGCGTGCAAAACTTCTTCATCAGCGACGACAACTTTGCCAGGAACAAGACCTGGGAGCCCATCCTCGACCGGCTGATCCACCTGCGGGAAGCGGAGGGGTTCACCATCAGGCTGATCATCCAGGTCGACACGCTGAGCCACAAAGTCCCGGGCTTGATCCAGAAGGCCGGCCGGGCGGGCGTCAACCGCGTGTTCATCGGCCTGGAAAACATCAACCCCGAATCGCTCGTGGGCGCGCAGAAGCGGCAGAACAAAATTGAGGAGTACCGCGCCATGCTGGACGCCTGGCACAGCGTCGGCGCGCTGACGCTGGCTGGCTACATCCTCGGCTTCCCGGCGGATACGCCCGAGAGCATCCTGCGGGACATCGGGATCATCCAGCGCGAGCTGCCGATCGACCTGCTGGAGTTCTTCATCCTGACACCGCTTCCCGGCTCCCAGGATCACCGCGCGCTCTATGACCGCGGGGTCGCGATGGACTCGGACATGAACCGCTACGACCTCGCCCACGTCACGACGGACCATCAGAAGATGTCCCGGCAGGAATGGCAGGGCATTTACCACAAGGCCTGGGACGCGTATTACACGCCGGGGCACGTGGAGACGTTGATCCGGCAGGGCAAGGCGTGGGGGTTTCCGCCTCGACACATGATGGGGAAGCTGTTGGCGTTCCACGCCTGCGCGCGCATCGAGCAGGTTCACCCGCTTGAGGGCGGCCTGTTCCGGCTGAAGTACCGTCTGGATCGGCGTCCGAGCATGCCGCGTGAGGGGTGGGTGAAATTCTACGCCCGCTATCTTTGGGACATCGTGCGCAAGCATGCCCGCTTCCTGGTGTTCGTGTGGCCGTACCTGCGCGCGCTGTACCGCGTGCAGATGGGAAGGTCGAAGGCCGGAATGTTCCCGGTCGAACCGATCCTGCCCGAAGCCGGTACGCCGCCGGTTCTTCATGGCAAGACCCGCTTGGCAGTCGGGCATGGCTGAGCGTTGAAGCGGCCGAGCTGCTACGGCTCCTCGAGGTCGACGAGGCGGTGCGTGATGGCGTGCTTGATGAGGTCGGAGGTCCTGCGCAGGCCGAGCTTCTTAAGGATCGTCTGTTTGTGATTTTCGACCGTGCGCGGGCTGATGAACAGCGCCCGCGCGATCTCCTTGGCGGTCTTCCCCTCCACCACCAACCGCACGATATCCGCCTCCCGCTCCGTCAGCGCGACCTCTCGCGGGATCGCCGCTCCCCCAGGCTCCCGCTGCGCGACCTGTTCGGCGAGGGAGTCGGCCACCCCCGCGCTCAGGTAGGTGCTGCCGGCGGTGACGCGCCGGAGCGCCGGCAGGAGATCCTCGGTCGCGTTATCCTTGTGCAGGTAGCCCTTGACGCCCAACTTCAGGGCTTTCGTGATGTACAGGTGCGAGCGGTGCACGCTGATGACGATGATCTTGGTCGAGGGGCAGAGGTGATGCACCTGCTCGATCAGGTCGAGCCCGCTTTGCTTGGGCATCGTGATGTCCAGGAGTAGGACGTCGGGTTTGAGCTGCTTGACGTGGTTGAGGGCCTCCTCGCCGTCCACCGCTTCGCCGACGACGCGGTACTCGCTGTGGCTGCGCAGGATCGTCTTGATGCCCTCGCGGATCAGGTCATGATCGTCGGCAATCACCACGGAAATCATCGGTATCTCATCGCATCGTTTGCTCGTCACTCACCACTCACCACTCGTCACTCACTTAGACCGGCACCTCCACCTGGATGCGCGTTCCCTTGCCGGGGGCGGTGTGGAGGCGCAAGGTTCCCCCCAGTAACGCCATGCGCTCCCGCAACCCCAGCAGGCCGAGTTGCAGCGTATCCTCTTTGCGCCGGCGCGGCCGGTTGAGGAGCTGGCGATCGTCAAACCCGACCCCGTCATCGGTGACGGTCAGGGAGACGGCATGAGGCGTCTGCCGCAGCGCGATGCGCACCTGCGTGGCACGGGCGTGCTTGGCGACGTTGGTCAGCGCTTCCTGGACGACGCGGTACAACGCCAGGCTCTGCTCGCTCGCCAGCCGGATCTCGGCGGCGGGGCGGTCAAAGTGATACTGGCAGCCGGTGATCGTCCCGTGTTCGGCCACGAGGATCGCGATGCTTTCCACCAGCCCCAGCTCATCGAGCTCCGACGGCCGGAGCCACTCGGAGATGTTGTGGCCCCGCTCAATCAGCGTCCCTAGGATCTTCTTGCTCTTCTCCAGCCGTTCCTTCGGCTCCGTCATCCCCGGCGGGAGGCCGTCGTCAATCAGCCCCAGGTAGATCTTCAGGGCGCTGAGATCCTGGCTGAGCTGGTCGTGGAGCTGGCGCGAGAGGTTCTTCCGCTCCTCCTCTTCCAAGTTGATCATCCGCTGGGCCAGGCGCTCGCGCATCCGGCGCTCCTGCGTGAGGCTGCGGTAGACGAACCGCGCGATGCCCGCGCCGAGCAGCACGCTGCACAGGACGCTGAGCGCGAGGACCGCCAGGGAGGCGTGTCGCTGCTCATCGGTCCGCTGCAGGTGCGCGGCGATCGCTTCCAGATTGCCCTTGCTCAAGGTTTCCGTCAGCAGCTCGTCCAGCTTGTAGGAGTCGTTCTCAAACGTCAGCAGGAGCTGATGGACGCGCTCCTTGGCGGGTCCTTCTCCTTCGGCTTCGGCGAGCCGCATGATCTCCTGGCCCATGCCGTGTAGCTCCTCGGCGGACTCGTCCAGGCGCTTGGCCCACGCGCGCTCGTGGTCCGAGGTGACGAGGGTGGTGTAGGAGGCGAGCGCCTGCCTGAAGTCCGCCAGCGGCCGCTCCGTGGCCTTGACGTCGGAGCCGATGGAGACCGCCTGCAGGTATTTGGCGGTTCGCCAGAAGACGGAGTTGCGCACCCCCACGGCGTAGAGGGTGTTGGTGATTTTCATTTCGAGGATCGCCCGCTCGACGGGCAGGTGATGCCGCCCGAACGCCCGGATCGTGGCGGCCAGGGATTGGATCTGGACCCCGCTCGTCAGGCCGATGGCGACCGTCAGCGCAAGCAGCACGCCGAAGCCGGCTAAGAGGCGCCGTTCCCCTCGGTTCCCCATGCGACGTCACCTGACCCCGGCGGTGAGCATGTCGATCCAGCGCTCGACTTCTTCCTGGTCTTGGGCGGTCGGGTTGAGCTCCAGGTACTTGCGATAGTGCCACGCGGCTTTCTCCGGTTGCGCCTCGATCCGCTCGTAGAGGAGCCCCAGGTTGTAATACGCGTCGGCGTTCTTCGGGTCAAGCTCCAACGACCGCTGGTACGCCTCGATTGCCTCGTCGTACCGCTGCGCCTGTGCGTAGACGACCCCCAGGTTGTACTGGTGCACGGCGCGCTCTTGCTTGAGGCGGGCTTCCAGCGAGGCGATTTTCCCGTTTAACTCCGTGACGGCGCTGGAAAGCGCCTTGCGTTTGTCGGCTTTGGCGCGGGCGGCCTCCCGGTGCAGCCGTTCCAGTTGGCGCTGGAGCCGCTGAAGCTCATTGGCCTGATCGCGCAGGAGCGTCTCGGCGTCCGTCAAGCGGCTGTGGAGGTCTTTGGCCTCTTCTTGCACGGTCGTGTTCTGCGCGACGTACGACACCGCGTCGTTCTGGAGGGCTTCGTAGTTGCGGGTGAGCTGGACCTTTTCGGCTTCGAGCCGGCTCGCCTCCTGCTGCATCTTCTGGAACAGCTCATCCCCTTGGCGCAACTGCGTGGTGAGCCGCTTGTGCTCTGAGAGGAGGACCAACACCCCGATGCCGAGCGCCACCACCACGAGCAGCGCGATCACGCCCAGGATCAACAAGAACGTCTTGCGCATCGTCCGAGGTCTGGGGGGAGGGGTGAGAAGGGAGGCGCCTCTGCGCGTTATGGCGCGGGGGATTGGGGACGTTCCCGTTGCATCAGCGTCAGGAGCACCTCGAGCTGTTTTCGGTCGCTGGCCTGAGGGCTCAGCTGGAGATAGGTCCGCAGGTGGTGGCTCGCCTTCTGCAGATCCTTGCGCGCCTGCTTGTAGAGCAAGCCTAAGTGGTAGTGCGTCTGGGGGTTGTCCGGGTTGAGGCGCAACGCTTTCTCGAAGGCCTCGATGGCCTTGGTGTAGGCCTGAAGCTGGGTGTAGGCGACGCCCAACTCATGGTACAGGGTCTCTTGCTGGAACTTGGTGGTTTTGGTCAGCTCGGTGAGCTGCTGTTCCAGTTGCTGTTTTTGCTGGTGGGCCGGCGTCATCTCCCGCACCCGCGTCTCCAGGACGGCCTTGGCCTGGGTGAGCGTCTGCACTTCGGTCCAATGGCTGGCGACCTTGGCCTGTTCCTCCTGGAGCATCTTGCGCAACAGCGCCACTTGGGCCTGGTGTTCCTGGGTTTCCTTCTGACGGGTGCGCGTCAGTTCCTGCGCCGTCGTCTCCAGGGCGGCCTTGGCGTGGGAGAGCGTTTGGATCTCATACCGCTCCGCCGCCACCTTGGCCTGTTCCTCCTGGAGGGTTTTGCGCGACGCCGCGAGCTCCTGTTCCAGGCGGGTGTTCTCCTGCTGCACCTGCGTCAACCCTTGCACCTTCGTTTCCAGGGCGGTATTGATCCGGCTGAGCTCCTGCGCCTCGACCTTCTGGTCGACGACCTTCGTCTGTTCCTCTTGGAGGAGCTTGCGCACCGCCGCCAGTTGGGCTTGCTGCTCCCGGGTCTCCTGCTGGTGGGTGCGCGTCAGTTCCTGCACCGTCGTCTCCAGGGAGGCCTTGCCCTGGGAGAGGGTCTGGAGTTCGCCCTGCGCGGTCCTGACCTTCGCCTGTTCCTCCTGGAGGCTCTTGCGCAAAGCGGCGAGCTCGGTCTGGAGGTAGGCGTTCACGCCCACTCCTTCCTTCACCTTCGTCTCGAGGTCTGCGTTGGTCTGGGTGAGCGTCTGGAGTTCACCTCGGTGGGTCGCCACCGTGGTCTGGCTTTCCTGGAGAGTGCGCCGCAGCGTCGCCAGCTCGGTTTCCAAGCGCCCATGCTCCTGCTGATGGGTGCGCGTCAGTTCCTGCGCCGTCGTCTCCAGGGCGGCCTTGGCGTGGGAGAGCGTTTGGACCTCATACCGCTCCGCCGCCACCTTGGTCTGTTCCTCCTGGAGGGTTTTGCGCGATGCAGCGAGCTCCTGTTCCAGGCGCGCCTTCTCCTGCTGCACCTGCGTCAGCTCCTTGACCTTCGCTTCGAGGTCCGCCTTGGCACGCGAGAGCTGTTCCAGGTCATCCTGCTGGGTCGCCACCGTGGCCTGGGTCTCCCTGAGGGTGCTGTGGAGTGTATCCAGTTCGGCTTGGAGGCGTTTGTTCGCTCCGGCCTGTTCCTGCGCCGTCGTCTCCAGGGCGGTCTTGGCCTGGGTGAGGGTCTGGAGTTCGCCCTGCGAGGTCGTGACCTTCGCCTGCTCCTCCTTGAGGGTGCGCTGCAGCTTGGCGAGCTCGGTCTGTGACTGCTTGTGGAGCGCGGCGAGCTCCTGTTCCAGGCGCGCCTTCTCCTGCTCGTGAGCCTGGGTCAACCCCTTCGCTCTCGTCTCCAAGGTGGCGTTCGCCTCTCTGAGTTCTTCGAGTTGCTCCAGGGCGGTCAGGCGCTCACGGCGGAGTTGATCGACCAGGTCCTCTCGCAACTGCTCCAGCCGATCCAGGCTCTTGCGTGAGGCCTGAAGTTCCTGCTTGAGCGGCTCAATGGTCTGCGTCTTTTGAGTGAGATCCTGCACGTTGTGACTGATATCCTGGACCATTTCTGTGAGAGAATCATTCGTCTTGGTGAGCCAGGAGAGCTCGGATTTCGTGATCTCGTGATCCCTGTAGAGGACGCTCACGTCGTCTTTCGCCTGACGATCAACGGGGGCTTGGGAGATGGCAGCTCCTTGCTCTCGTGGCGTGACCCCTGATGGCGACCTGGCAGGAGCCAGCCTGGGATCGCCCTTGGCCAGCTCTTCCCAGCGCTGGCGGGCCTTCTGCGTCCAGGGATCATCCGGTGAGCCGAGTTGCGCGCGTCGCTTCCAATAGGACGCGGCGCTCATCATGTCCCCCTGTGCTTCATACAGGGCCGCCAGGTTGGCATAGGCGTCTGGGTAGGAGGGGTTTGCCTTCAGGCAGACGCGATACGCCTCTTTGGCTTTGTCGGGCTGCCCCAACGTTTCGTAGACGGCTCCGAGGTCGTTATAGGGGGTGGCGTAGGCGGGGTCCACCTGGATGGCTTGCTCGTAATACCGGATGGCTGTCTGGAAATCACCTTGCTGTTGAGCCTGGTAGCCTTGGTCGCGGAACACGCGGGCCTCTTGGGAGCGCCCACGAGTTGCTCCCTCCGCTTTGGATGCCCAGTGACAGACAACCCCTCCCGCGACCAGCAACCCGACGGCCGCGATGGAGCGCCGGACCGCGCTCATCGCTTCGCCTGTTGCGCGTCGGTGAGCATCCGGATGAGATACTCCACTTCTCTGCGCTGCTTGGCGCTGAGGTTGGGACTCAAGGCCAGGTACTGTTGGAGGTGGCTGATGGACAGCGGCCGGTTGTTCTGGGCGTGCTGGTAGAGCAGGCCGAGCGAGTAGTGCGCCTGGGCGTTGTCAGGATCCGCATCGAGGCAGCGCTGATAGGCGTCAATGGCTTGGCCAAAGAGTTGGGCTTTGGCATAGGCGGCTCCCAGCTCCTGATACAAGGCAGCTCGTTCCCGATCCACGGATCCTTGCGGGGCGCGGGGCGTGGATGACGGCGTTGTCGCACCCTCCAGGGCGAGCCGTTCCTTCTCCCGGGTGAGTTCGTGGACTCTCCCGTTGAGCTCCTGGACCGTCTCCTTGAGGTGGGCGTTGTCCTTCGTGAGCGTGTGCAGGTCACGTTGACCGGCTCCTCCCTTCGCCTGCTCCTCCTGGAGGGCCTTGCGCAGCGCGGCAAGCTCGGCTTCAAGGTGCCGTTTGTCGTCATACAGACCCAAGAGTTCAGCCACCTGTCGCCGGAGTTTTGTGGTCGTTTCGGTGAGTGTTGTGACGTGACCCTCCAGCGCGCGGTTGGTCTTCTGGAGGTTGCCCAGCTTCGCCTCGTCGGCTGTTGACTGGGTGCGCAGGGCAGCGAACCCCTGCTCCAGTCGCGCGTGGTCTTGCTGCAGTTGCGTCAGCTCCTTCGCCTTCGCCTCGAGAGCGGCCCTGGCCTGGGTGAGTGTCTCCACCTCGGTTCGGTGGCTGGCGAGCTTGGCCTGTTCCTCTTGGAGCGCCTTGCGCAGGGTGAAGAGCTCAGTCTCCAGGCGTTGGTTATCCTCATACACCCGTGTCAGGTTGTGCACGTGCCGTAGCAGATCGGTGTTGGCGTCGGTGAGGGTGGTGACCTTGCTTTCGAATGCGCTCTGGGTCTTTTGGAGGGCGGTCAACTGGGCCTCGTCGACCTGAGCCTTCCGCTTCAGCGCGGCGAGCTGCTGCGCCAACTGCTCCCTCTCCTGCTGCGCCTGCATCAGCTCCTTCGCCTTTGCCTCGAGGGCCGCGTTCGCCTTGGTCAGCGACACCACCTGATCCTGGAGGTTCTGGCGGCCCTGCTTGGCTTCCGAGACCAGTTGCAGCAGATTCAGATTCCGCTGCCTCAGGGTCGTGATCTCCTGAAGGGAGGTCTCGAGGACTTGGTAGAGGGTGGTGTTCTCTTCGTGCAGCTCGCCGGTGAGGGGGGACGACCGCGGCGCGACGGCCCTCTCCTCCTGGGCATGGACCGTTGCTGAAACACCCAGGGTGACACCACAGAAACACAGAAGGGCCACAGAGACACAGAATAGGTCTCGACGAGCAGCACTCTGTGCTTCTGTGGAATTCTGTGTCATCTGTGGTGTTAGTGGTCCTTCAACCCTTTGAGCCGCAGGTGGAGCTCGCCTGATACCGCCTCTTCCCCCGGCGGCCTCGTCGGCAGATCTGGAGACTTCAGGCTGGGTGGGGGCAGCGACTCCTCTGCCGGGATCCGGACCTCCCCCAGCTTCCGCGAGACGATCCCGTCGATAATCGCCTGTTGCAGATCCTCGGGCATGACCTGGGTGGGCATCAGCAGCTCCGGCTCAGTCCCGGGGACGGCCTCGTCCCCCCGCATGATGTGGGGGGTGAGGAAGATGATCAGCTCCGTCTTCTTGGAGGAGACGGTGCGGGTGCCGAACATGTGGCGCAGCCCCGGGATCTTCTCGAGGCCCGGCGTCACGCTCCGGCTGTCCCGCCGGTCATCCTTCATGAGGCCCCCGATCATGATCATGCTGCCATCCTTGACTTTGACCACCGTTTCCGCCTCGGACGTCTCGACGATCGGGATCGCGCTGCCGAGGGAGGTCTTCAGCGTCTCGCGCACCGAGCTCACCTCCGGTTTGATCTTGATCGTGACGAACCCGTCGGCGTTGACGGTGGGCACGACGTTCAGCTTCACCCCGACGTCGATGAACTGCACCGATTCGGAGGTGACCGTGCTGCCGGTCGCCTGGCTGAGCGTCTGGCTCACGTAGGCTTCTCGGGAGCCCACGAGGATCTTGGCCTCCTGGCCGCTGATCGCGGCGATGCGCGGCCGCGACAGGATCTTCGTGTCGCCATACGTCTTGAGCAACTGGAGGAAGCCGCGGAACGTGTCCCTCGGGGCGATCCCGACGGTGATCTTCTCGGAGGCCGAGAGGGTCTCGCTGACGGGAAACTTGGTGACCATGTCGATGCTCTCGAGCTTCTCCTTGAAGATCTTCTCCCAGTCTACCCCGCGATGGAACTTCTCGCTCAGCGTGATCTCCACGATCGCCGCGTCGATGAGCACCTGCAGCGGCTCCGCGTCGAACGCCCGCACCATCCGCTCCAGGCGCTTCATTTTTTCAGGCAGGTCCGACACGACCATCTTGTTGGACCGCTCATCCACCACCAGTTGGCCCGGCCCGTCGGTGATCGCCGTGGAGAGCTTGTCTTTGAGCTCCTTGGAGGCGGCGTATTTGAGATCGAAGATGACCGTCTGCGGCGGCTGGTCGAGCTGGCGGACGGTCTGCTCCATCAGCGCGAGCTTGTCCGGCACGTCGAGGAGGATGAGCGTGCCCGAGGTCTTGTCCACCACGACCTTGCCGATGTCCGATTTGATCTGGCTCAACGCGTCAAACACGGTGGCCGGTTGGGCGTAGGTGAGCTTCAGGTTTTTGATCGTCCGTTTTTCGTTGTACCTGCGGCCGTAGAGCGGCTCATACTCCGCCGCGGTCATGATGTAGAGGATATCCCCCTTGCGCTCGTAGGCCAGATCCTGGCTCACCAGGATGATGTCCAGCGCATCCTCGAACGTCTGGTTGTTCAGGAAGATGTTGATCCGTCCGGTGACCTCTTTGGTCGGCACGATGGTCAGGCCGGTCTTGAGCGACAAGATCCGGAACAGCTCCGACAGCTCCACCCCTCTCAGGTCGAGCGAAATCTTGGTCTTCTCTTTGGCCGGCGCGGCGGTCTCCTCCGGCGCCTCCTCTTCAGGCGTTGCGGCGTCGGACGCGGCGTCCGCGCCCTCCGAGGCAGGCGGCTCCTCCGCGTTGGCGAAGGACAGCAGCGAACTCAGGCACAAGACCACACAGATCGTCCATAGTCCATAGTCCATAGTCCATAGTCGGGCGACACGCTCGTCTGTAGTCTGTGACCTGTGGCCTGCAGCTTGCAGCATCGGTCTCAACGAAGCTCCCATTCCTTCGGACCGTCCGCTTCGCCCAGGATCACCTTTTCCTTCAGGATCTTCTTGACCGTGGGCCCTATCGGCCCGAGCGACTCGCCGGCGCTGAGGAGATGGGTTTTGCCCTCTTTCGTGTCCTCGATGATGGCCTGCGGGTTGTCCGACCAGATGATGCCGACCAGCTTCAGCTCCTGGACGCGACTGGCGAGCTGCTCCCCGACGGACGGCGACGCCGCTTCGGCCGGCGGGGGCAGGAAGGTGAAGAGGTTGCGCCGTTTCGTCTCCTCGAGCAGCTCCTGGAGCTGCGGGCGGGGAGTGGACGATTCCTCCGCCTGTCTAGGCGCGGCGAGCTGGGCCCGCTCGACCATCTGAAGCCGTGCGCGGAACTGGCTCCGGAGGGAGACAAAGTCGACCACCCAGACCATCGTCAGCAGGACGCACAATCCGGCCAGCAGCGCGTTGGCCGCGCGCGCCGTCAGGATCGGGCGTCCGCCGGCGCCGGCCTTCGTCCATTGGCTCACCCACGGCGGAACCGCCGCGAACGTGGCGGCTTTGCGCCGGAGGAGGGTCGACAAGCGGGGCTTCGCCAAGCTCGGGTTGTCGATGATCTGGAGGAGCTTTTCTTCCGGCGTGTCCTGCGCTTGGGACATCAACTCAGTAAGCAGTAGGCAGTAGGCAGTAGGCAGTAGGCAGTGAGCCGTCACGTCTCGACATGTACCTACCGGACTTCGCGCGCGATGAGCGCGCGGATCAGGTCCTCGTCCACGACCGGATGATGAGTGACGACGAGATCGCGCAGCGCGTTGTGGCAGAACCGGGCGATCTGCCGGGGATATCCCTGGGTGTGCTGGTGGATTTCCCGGATCGCCTCACGGCTGAAGAGCGGCGGCCCCGAATCGTAGCCCGCCTGCTTGAGCCGGAACTCGATGAGCTCTTTGGTGTCCTGCTCATCGAGAGGATTCAGCACGTACTTGAGGCAGACGCGATCGAGGAAGTTCTTGATCTCCCGGAGGCGGGGGAGGAGTTCCAGTTGGGAGAGCAGCACGAGCTGCAGCAGCTTGAATTCGTTCGTCTCGTAATTGAGCAGCCCCCGCAGGATCTCCAGGGAGAGGGTGTTCAGCTTCTGCGCTTCGTCGATGAGCAGCACGACCGTCTTGCGTTGCTCCACGCCCTGCTCGAACAGGTAGCCCTTGATGGCTTCTCGGTAGTCGAGGATGGACGGCGCGGGAGCCTTCGGGTCGATCTTGAAGGTCCGGATCAGCGATTCCAGGAACAGCGTCTCCGTCTCATACGCGGGATCGAGGATCATGTGGAAGGTGACGTCCTCCCGCTGGTGCAACAACTGGAACAGCTTTCGAGAGAGCGTCGTTTTCCCTATCCCCACGTCCCCGAGGATGAGGCTGAGGCCGCGCTTCAGGCGGATCTCGATGAGCAGCCGCGTGAGCGCCGCGCGGTGCTCCCTGGATTCATAGAAAAAGTCCGGGTCCGGGCTGGTCGAAAACGGCTCCTTGTCCAGGCCCAGCACCGCATAGTAACTCATCCCCCCTCACCCTGAAGCATCTCACACGGTCACAAATAGTAACGATAGTACAAATAGTACGTTTTCGCAAGTGAAATCAGGTGTTGGTGCTGTCCGAATTTGATCGATTCCGCCGATTACCACGTGATTCCGCCGATTGGTTCATCTGCGAAATCGATCTTTCAATCTGCGAAATCACTCAAATGAGGACACCACCCAGGTGTTCGAGTAAGTAGTTTGTGCAAGCAAAAGAGGGGCTTTTACGGATAGGCGCTGACCCCTTGTTGCGGGTATAGTTCCAGTGAGATGAAACGGCAGCGGGCGTCAGTGGACAGTGGACAGTGGACAGTGGACAGACTGTGTTGCGCGCTGAGCATCTTCGTGAGCGCTCTCACGCTTGGCGCGCCGCCTTCCGCGGCCAACCCTGACACCGCCACGCTGCAGTCGGCGCTCGTGTGGCGGGCGGACGGCGCAGGCGACTATCCCCTCCCGGAGCCGGCGGAGTCCACCACGTACGAGCTGCCCGAGGCCGTTCCGACCTCAGGCCAGATCAAGAGCATCACCGCCACGTGGGCCTTCGAGGGGCGCGTGACGTTGGAGCTCAGCGCCGACGGCGGCCTCCACTACACGCCGGCCGTGTACGGCGTGCCGCTGCGCGAAGCCCTGGCGGGCGGCAACCGGTTGAAGTGGCGCGCATCGCTCGAACCGGCCAGTCGCCTCACCGAAGTGCAGCTCGTGTATACCGACAGCTCCGCCGTGATCGGCGACTTTGGCGAGCCGCGGCTGTCGGGCTTCTCCTTCCGCAAGCCCATCCGTATTACCGGCTCAAGCGTCGGCGCGCTCTTCCACTACCAGATGCCGCTGCTCATCGGCGAGTCGGAAGAGACCGCCGTCTCCGACGTCCACTGCGCAGGACGTCTCCGCAGCGACTTTGCCGACATCCGATTCACCACCGCCGACGGCCAGACGCTGCTGTCCCACTACCGAGAAGCCGTGTTGGGCGACAGCCCGGGTCGGATGGCCGTGGTGTGGGTGCGGATCCCTCATCTGCCTCCTGAGGGACTGACGCTGTACCTCTACTACGGCAACCCCGCCGCGGCCGATCTGTCGGATGGGCGCGCGGTCTTCGACTTCTTCGACGATTTCGAGGGCGGCAGCTTGGATGCGAAGGCGTGGGATATCCGCGTCGAAGGCCAGGGGCGCGCCGTGGTCTCAGGCTCCCAGGCGCACCTGACGTCCGCGTCGATGCGCTCCAAGACCTTCCGGTTCGCGGATGGGGTCGTGGAGTATCTGGCAACCACCGCGACCGCCCAGGACGACGCCCGCCTGATCAGCCGCAGCGACCCCGACGCCGACCATCCCGATGAGACCGCCCAGGTGGTCTATGCCTCCGCGTATGGCGGGGCGGAGCACGCCGTCGCCGTGGGCAACGTCGTCAAGGCCAACGACCCCAAGCCCGTGGCCGCCACGGCGCCGTCTCTGTACCGAGTCATCACCCACGGCACGTCGCTGACCTTCGAGCGGTATGACCCGGAGCTGGGCGACCTGCAGGCGACGGTGACCTACGATGACGCGGGCGGGCTGACGAGCGGCGCGATCGGTCTCCACTCCGACGGGAGCGCCTCGTATGACTGGATCCGTGTGCGGCAGGAGGTCCAGCCGGCGCCGGCGGTGTCTCTGGAGACCGCGCTCGCGCCGGAAGAGGCCACGAACCTACCGGTGTTCACGAATGCCGCCATCGCCCCGAACGGCAACCTCGTGCCGGCGGATGCCTCGGCCGGCGGGCGCTACCTGTCGGCTGAGCTCTCCACGTCGTTTGTGACCCGCATCCTCGTGCCGCGCTGGAGCGGCCAGCCGGAGGCGGTGGACCTGTCGGCTGACGGGGGCGTCTCGTATCTGGCGGGCTGCCGCCACGGCGTCCACTATTACGCCTCGAAGCGCGCCTTTGCCCCGGGGACGCGCCTGAAGGCTCAAGTCAGCCTGCGCGCCACCGATGCGACGCGGTCACCCGCGCTTGAGTCGCTGACGATCGACTACGCGGCCGGCGACCTCGTCGTCGTCTCACCCAACGGGGGGGAGGGAATCGCCACGGGAGGCTCACATGAGATCACGTGGACGGCATCCGGCTACGAGATGACGTACCCCATCAGGCTGGACTATTCCCTCGATGGCGGCAAGACGTACCACCTGATCCAGGATGCGGTGGAGAACGACGGCACCTATGTCTGGAGTCTGCCGGAGGAGTTGGCGTCGACGGATGCGCTCGTGAAGGTCTCCGACGGCCACGATCCCAGCCGGTTCGATCTCTCAGATGAGCCGTTTGCGATCGGGGCGGCGGCTCCCCGTCCGTCTCAGGGATCGGCCGATGTCAAGGCCCCGGCTCAGAGCGTGGCCTCCGCCCCGCCGGCATCCTCGGAGGGTCTGACGATGGAGGACCTATACGCCGTCCTCGATGCGGTCAGCGCCGATCCCACGGCGACATCCCATGAGCTGCTCATCAAAGTGACCGAGGAGGTCGGAGCCGAGCCTTCCACGGACGCGTTGCGATATGAGGCAGGCGACATCGTGCTGATCAGGCCCGCCGGTTCCGAGTGGTCCGAGGCGGAGAAGAACAGCTACCTCATCCTCCAGGCGAACCTCACGCCGGAGGCCGTCGGCCTGTTGATGAGTCCGGTGGAGGTGCCGACAGGCGAGGTGGACGCGGAAGGCAAACCGGTAACGCGCCTGGCGGGACGCCGCAAGTTCCAGATCGACCTTACCCTCTTCGATCTGAAGTCCAACGCGTCAGACCAGGGCAAGCCCCCCGTGCTGAAGTACTTCAAGCAGCGGGAAGCGATCGAGGAAATCTTGAAGGAGCCGACCGGCTATGGACAGACGCCAGGCCTTTCAACCGTCCCCCAGTAAGCGCCCCCTCATCACCTGGGAGGCAAGCATGAGCGCGCCGCGGCGTCAATCCAACGGACACCGGACACAGACCCCGCGCGGGGGAGCCGCGCAGGGGTGCCAACGTCACTGGACGGCACGTCCCACGTCAGATCGGTGGAAGGCCGAGGGCGAGTGCAAGGCAACGGTCGATGCTCGACATCACCTGAGACGGCAGATGGCCAATGACCTTATGAATCAGCGACCGGGGCAGCGTCAGGATCGTCTCGGCCTTGACCACCGAGTCCAGACGAATACCCGCCTGTTGGCCCTCCGGGCTGTCTTGCGAGATGAACAGGTGAGTGGCTTCCAGCGCGCGCTGCGTCTTCGAGGTCAGCGGAATCAGGGTTACGTCGGGCAGGCGGCGGTTATTGACATCGTTAGAGACCACAACAGCGGGACGCAGCTTGCGGATCGCCAGGCCGGTGGAGATCAGGGGGTAGGAGACCACAACAACGTCGCCACGCGCGACTTCACTCGTTGTAGACATCCAGCGCCGGATCGTCCCAGTGGCGCGCGGCGGCCTGTTGTTGAGCGGCTAACAGGAGCTCCTCAGAGAATTCAACAATGGTCAGGGAGACCTGTGCGTGCTCCGGGAGCACAAGCTTGTGGAGCGGCCGTAAGACGCCGTCTTCATAGATGGCCTCAATGGTTTGCATGGATTGCCTCCTTCCCCCTTAACCAGGAGTCTAGCATGAGCCCGCCGCGACGTCAATCCAACGGCGATGGCCGGTCGACGGTCTTCGCGGCGAAGGGGAGAGTGGCGGAATTACGCTGCGGGTTGGAGATTCTCGAGTTCGATTTGAGGGCGGCGATGCCTAACCAAATACCGGCTGGCCTCCAACACTTCGATGCCGACGACCGAGCCATCAGGCGCATAGTTGACCGCGACGTCTTCGGTCAGCCGGTGGGTTGTGACCTGGAATCGACCTCTCTTGAAGCGGATGTACGCGGCATCCACGTGCGGATCGTAACTGATTTTCATCGCGAGCGCCTCCTGCGTCGGCTGATCGCGGCGATCTTAGGCCAAGATTTCGACCTGGGGGGTCGGCAGTTTCGGCGACGCCATATGGACCACGACGAGGGGTGTCCCCAGCTGCTTAGCGGCAAGCAGGGTTTTGGTGTTTTCTGCCGCCAACTCAGGATCATCAGTCGGCAGGATAATCAACTGGGCACCCTCAGGGATCCGGTCAAGAACTTCCGGATGCTCGAAGGTATACCGCATCCATTCGGCATGGAGGTCCAGGTTCTTCCGTACAGCGGTCTCATGCTCCATGACGCCGTTCCTCCTCATAGGCGCGTCGGTAGCGAGGCCAGCTCGCCTTTAGCTCCTGCGTGGCAAACGTCAGCGCCACACTATAGTGTGCCCACGGCAGAGGCTGTTTGTCAATCCGACCGTTGGGATGGATCAGATCGCGGTGCGCAAAGCCGTGAGCTGTATCGAACCGGACGATGGGGTGCCATGCGTCGCCAAGCCGCGCCTCATACTGGACGACGAACCCCACAATCTCGCCTCGATGGACAGTGGCGCGGACTCGCAAGCGATCTGTGGCTTCAGATGAGAGGGTATAGAGATAAGATACAGTCCGCACTCTCGCATCATATCAGCCTCGGTGGAGTCCGTCAAGGACATGCGAGCGTTCTTTGGTTCTTCCGTTCTTCAGTTCTTCCGTTCTTCAGTGCGTTGGTCTTCCTATGGACTCTCGTCTATGGACTATGCATCCAGGTAGCGGGTTTTCAAATCCAGCGCAGCGTCCGATCCTGGTTCTTGGACGAACCACTTCAGCAGGACCGAGGCGTCCAAGACGACAGTCACCGAGCCGCTCGCAACTGGCGCAGGATCTTCACGGAGTCAAATCCTGCTTCAGGCTGGCCATACCGCTTGCGGAAGGCGTCAATGCGAGTGGAGGCTTTGCGGATGACCTCGCGGTCTCTTACGCGAGACTTGATGAACTGCTCAACTGTCAACCTCGATGAGGCCATTCCATGTCCCTCCTCGCTAAGAGGCCCTGCGCTTGAGCTGCTGCTCCCACTCGCGTCGAAGCCGTCGCTGATACACGCGTCCTTCCGGCAAACGCCCTCGAAGCAGGCCGGCCGTTTGAGTGACGATGCTCCGCTCAAGCTGTTCAACCATATTTGCGGCCTTCATCTTGTTGACCTCCTGAACAGGAGTCTAGCATGAGCCCGCCGCGGCGTCAATCCGTTCGGCTTCGCTCACCTCGTGCCGAGCACGGCACTCGGTGCGAGGCAGGATTGACCCTGAGCGAGCAGAGCGAGTCGAAGGGTCAACGCGTGCGGCGAGGCCGCACCGAAACACTGAAAAACCGAGGAACTGAAGAAACGGGTAGAGGCTCAGTGATGCAAAACGAGCTAGGCCAGAACCGTGAAGACGGCGGGACGTTGCTTGACGGTCGTGAGGTCGGTGAAGGGGAACGGCAGCAGGACGACGTCACCCGCTTTACAGGGTGTCATACACCGCGTCGTCCGAATTCTCCCAGAACTCGAAGGACGCTTCGGCAAGCTTCAGGTACGCAAGATCAGCAGCCGAAATTTTCAGCAACTGGGGTAACTCGGCTAAGAGTTTCTGTTGGTCCTGAGCGGGAAACTGCTCAATGGCCTGCTCGACATCTTGAAGCGAGAGACGCATGATGTTCTCCTTTCGGAAGTTAAGTATAGCCGATGCGGCATCCGCCGTCAAGCAGCCGGCAGGCACCGAGGACGCTGTAAAGCTATTCCGAGGTGTAAAGCTATTCCAGTTCTTCCGTTCTTCAGTTCTTCCGTTCTTTAGCTTCTTGGTTCTCTGTGGACTGTGGACGGTGGACGGTGGACGATCCATCGTCTTCGCCGCGGATGCGACGGAGTTCGTTTCCACCATCAAAGCCAGCGGGGGCGACTACACGAGCCTCATCACCTGGGATGCCATCGCTTGCGACCTCACCGCCGCAAGCGCGAATGGCAGAGGAGGCAGGCTAGCTGGAAGGACTCAGGGGATTGAGGGTGGAGAGCCCGCAAGCTTCAGCGACGCGCAGCAGGCCGGAACGGGTATCGGCGCAGACGAAGAGAGGGGTTTCTGGAGCCAAGGTCAGGGCAGTGGCCAAGATAATCGCATCAGCGGCAGTGAGGTGGAATTGCAGGATCAATTCGTTCGCGCGGAAGATGTAGCGACGCTGAACCTCAAGCACAGCGAGGGTTCCCCGGTGACACTCCGTATACAAGCGGGCAATGGCCAAGCGGGCATCGCCAACGGAAATTTCGCCACGCCTGACATGGGTATCCACCGCTCGCGCAGTTTCCGCTATCGACAGTGCGGAGATCACCAGCGTGTTGACTGCCTCCTGGAACAAGCCATCGACAATCTCAGTGCCTGTTTCGGCGCGATAGCGTTTAACCAGGGCGCTGGTATCAAGGAAGTAGAGCACGGAGGGTTAGCTTTCCTCGTCCCGCATGTCGGCAACGGTCTGCGCCAGACTGCCTCTGATTTTGGCAAGGCGTCGTCGCACCGTCTCCAACGACACAGGTTTCTTAGGCAGCCATTCCTTCGGGATGTATTCGTTACCAGGAATGACCGGATAGCCCATTTTTTGCAGTTCTTTGATGGTCACATGGCGATCAGTGACGTGCCCCATCTCTCCTCCCTCCTAGTTAGGAGTCTAGCATGAGCGCGCCGCGGCGTCAACGTCACCCCATCGTCGGAGGTGTCAGGAGTCTGAAGCGGCTGGCGCTTCTCGCCGTCGTCTGTGGACTATGGACTATGGACTATGGACTATCGACTGCCTACGCGGCGACGGAGTTCGTCTCCACGATCAAGGCCACCGGAGGCGACTACACCAGCCTCATCACCTGGGATGCGAGGGCCTGCGATCTCACCGCGGCGACCACCAAAGTGTTCGCCCACAGCGGCATCACCGGTGCGATCCCGGACGGCTCATCGGTCGTCGGCGCCAGATCAGGCGCGACCGCCATCATGGTCCATGCCACCTCCACCCAGATCCTCCTCAAGCAGATCGACGGCGTCTTCCTGTCCGGTGAGCGGGTGCAGCGGGGCACGACCAACTACGTCACCATCTCGGACGCCGGCAATTCTGCGATCGCCGTGGCGGAGACGTCCCTCCAAGAAACCCTCGCCTCCACGCTGACGCTGGGCGCCTGGAAGACGTCGGCGGCCAACTACGTGGAGATTCGCGCCGCCTCAAGCCAACGGCACAAGGGGGTCGTGGGCCAAGGCGGAGCAGGGGTCAAGTTCACCGGCTCAACCGGCTCGCTCCTTGCCTCAGGGGTGGGCTACCTGCGTTTGACCAACCTGTATCTGGAATCAACCGGCAGCAGCACAAGTCCGTTGATGAGCCTGACAAGCGGTACGAGCGAGGCGCGCGTCTCAGGGTGTCTCCTGCGCAAGTCATCCTCTGCGACGTCCGGCTATGTCGTCTCGGTGGCCTCAGGCGCTCTGAAGCTCTCCAGCAACATCCTCATCGACAGCCACCGCAACGCCACGGACTGCCAACTCTACCTCACCTCCTCAGCTTCCGGCACCAGCTATCTCTACGGCAACACCTTTTACTCCAGCGGCAACGCGGCGGATCTGTTGAAGAACCTCTCCGCCTCCTCGCCGCTTGTGGTGAAGAGCAACGTGGTGTTTGGCTTTTCCAGCACCCCGCTGAACAATACCGGCGGCAGCGCGTTGACCGACGACTACAACGCCTACACCGGCACCCCCTCGGGGAGGAGCGGCGCAAACGACACAACCGGCCTGGACGCTTCCGGCCACCTGACCACCCTCGCGGTCGGCGGCGAAGATCTCCACCTGCTGTTCGCCTCGAGGCTGCGCGGGGCGGGCTGGCCGGGCATGGCGACGGATACGAACCTGCCCGTGACCACCGACCTGGATGGCGACGTGCGGGCGGGCAACGACCTCGGAGCCGACTTCTTCGTGGGCGGCCCTCCGAAGGCCCCCACAGCGCTCACGCAGCTCCAAGCTGGCGGTACGACTCCGATCGCCATCGGTGGGGAGATCACGACCAACGCGGCGACGTTCACGTTCTCGATGTCGCCCAGCAGCGCCGCCCCGACTCTCGCCTCTGCGACATTGATCCCCCAGATCGAGATCAAGGAGGTGGGAGGGGCCTTCGACGGATCTCTCTTCGACCCTGACGCGAGCGGGACCCTCGGCACCGGGCTGATCAGTTACTGGCAGATGGACAAAACCAGCGGGAGTGGTGTGGTCGGGGATGCCAAGGGTTCCAACGACGGTACCGCCGTCAACGGCCCCACGATCGTGGCGGGCAAGCTCAGCAACGCCCTGAGCTTCAACGGGACGACGCAGTACGTTGACTTAGGAAACAAGACCGCCTGGGATTTTGGCACGGGAGGGTTTACGATTGCCGCCTGGATCAAAACGTCTGCGACAACAGGTCAACTCATTTATTTCCGGCAAGATGACGGCAATGCCCACAACCCGTACGTTCATTTTTTAGTGACGGGGAGCGGATTTCTGAGTGTTGCCGTGCGTGGAACGGAGGCAGTGTATCATGAACTCACCGCGACGACTGGCGCAGTCAATGACGGAGCGTGGCATCACGTCGTACTGCGCTCTACCGGCAGCAATGGGACGCTCTATGCGTATCGAGATGGGGTCGAGGTCGCCAGCCGTGCCTTAGGGGCTACCACGGTGAATTATGCTTCGGCGCCCGCATCCATCGGTGTGTATCGTCAGAACTGGGTAGGGGTGACGAGTACGTTTTTCAACGGCCAGATCGACGAAGTCGGCATCTGGTCCCGGGCCCTGAGCGCGAGTGAGGTCGCCAACCTCTACAGGGCGGAGTGGAGCCTTCTTGAAGGCTCGCCGGTGGCCTATGCCGGGGCCGCGGTGACCGGCACCGTCACGAAGACCAACTTCACCTTCAGCGCGCCGGCCAAGACCTACCACTGGCGGGCGCGGGTGAAGGATCAGACCGGCCAGGTCTCCCCGTGGGTCGCCTTCGGCGGGAACGCGGAAACCGAGACCGACCTCATGACCTTGACCGGTCGGACGATCAACGCCAACACGACGTGGGCCGACGACCAGGTCTTCACGAACCTCCTCATCACCAACAACGCCGTCGTCACCGTCGATTCCATCAACAAGGTCGGCGGCGCCGGCCAGATCACCGCGGAGGTTCTCGGCAACCTTGTCGTCGATTCCGGAGCCTCGATCACGGCGAATAGGACAGGCTATGGCTCAACCTCTGGCCCTGGACAGGGAGGTGCTACTTATGCCTGTGCTCGGACAGGTGGTGGTGGCGCTGGGTATGGCGGCGCCGGAGGTGCTGGATACGCCAGAGGCGGTGGATCCTATGGGTCCGCCAGCCAGCCGATCGATATGGGATCTGGAGGGGGGCATGCTCATGAGCCATGTCAGAGCACTACAGGGGGAGGTGGTTCAGGTGGTGGCGCACTGAAGCTTACGGTAACCGGCACCCTCGCGGTGAATGGATCCGTCTCTGCAAACGGTGGTGACCTTGTGGGGTGTAATGGTCAAGGCGGATGCGGGGGGGGTGGCTCAGGAGGGAGCCTCTGGTTTGAGGCTGGCACGCTCGCAGGGACAGGCTCCATCTCAGCCAATGGTGGAAATGGAGCTGGTGGAGGTGACGGGAGTGGTGGTGGTGCAGGCGGCCGGATCGTAGTCTACTACACGGCCAAAACTTTTGCTGGGACACTGACTGCCGCTGGGGGCACTGGACGCGGTGCCGGCGGCGCAGGAACGATTAGCCTTGAGTTGGCCCACCCGCCGACGTCGGTTGGCCAGTTCCAGGCGGATGGGGTGACGGCCATCCCGACCGGTCAGGCCACAAACAACCAGATGGCGGTCTTCAAGTTCTCCATGACGCATGAGGAGCGTTCCGCCACGCTCACCCCGCAGATCGAGGTCAAGGAGGTCGGGGTGCCCTTTAATGAGAGTGGTGTCCTCGAAGGCCCGGCGGTCGCCTACGCTGGCGCCGCCCTCACGGGAACCGTGACCAAAACCGACATAGCCTATGGCCAGAAGGCCTACCACTGGCGAGCCAGGGTCAAAGACAGTAAGGGCAACTACAGCCGGTGGGTGGCCTTCGGCGGCAATGCCGAGACCGCCGCCGATGTGACGACCCTGGAGGGTGAATCACTGACCGGCGCCGTCACCTGGAACGCTGACAAGACGTTTACGAACCTCCACATCACGAACGGCGCGGTCGTGACGGTGGATTCGTTCAACAAGGGCGGCGGGGCCGGCCAGATCGTCGTGAACGTGATCGGCGACCTCACCATTGATGCTGGCGCGGCGATCTCAGCGGATGGAAGAGGGTATGGCCCATCCTCAGGTCCTGGAGCAGGGTGTAGTGCTGGTTGTGGTTCTCACAGGGGCGGGGGTGGGTATGGGGGGGTTGGAAGCCCGGGAACATGCGGAGGAGGAGGTGGCACCTACGGTTCCTCAACCCAACCAACCGATATGGGCTCCGGAGGGGGTGGAGGCTGTGAGGGCAGCGGTAGTTCAGGAGCAGGCTCCATGAAGTTCGTGGTAGGCGGCACCCTCACGGTGAATGGGACGATATCGGCCATGGGTGGGAATGGCGTACACTGGGGCGGTGGTGGCTCAGGGGGGAGCGTGTGGACTGAGGTTGGTACGTTAGGTGGCTCAGGTTCCATTTCAGTGAACGGGGGATCTAGTGCAAGTGGTGGAGGTGGAGGGGGCCGTATGGCGCTCTACTATGCGGCGAAAACCTACACTGGAACCCTGAGTGCGACTGGGGGCGCCGGATTCGGTCCTGCAGGTGCCGGGACGATCATCGAATCCAGAATCTCTGTTGCACCGATGCTGCTCACGCCGGCCGATAAAGCCACGCATCAGCGACGCAAGCCGACCCTGACGTTCAAAGCCACGGATGCTGATGGAGACTACCTGCGCTACAAGATCGTCCTGGCTGAGGATTCAGCGTTCAGCGTGGGATTGCAGACGTTCGACCAGACCGCCTCGCAAGTCGGCTGGTCAGGCCAGGATGCGGATGGGGGCAAGGCCTATGCGTCCGGCACCACCGCGACCTACACGCTCCAGACGGATCTGGTTCGGGGCAAGACCTACTACTGGAAAGCCCATGCGATTGACCCGGCGGGATCGAACGTCTGGTCCCCCGTTTCTGTGGTGCGCTCGTTCACCGTCGGCCCCACCTTGACGATCACCGTGCCCAACGGCGGCGAGGGCTTGGCAGTCGGCCAGCCCACGACGATCACCTGGACCAGCCAGGGGCCGATCCCCAACGTCAAGCTGTCGTACTCGCTCAACAACGGCGCGGACGGCTACCCGCATCCGATCGCCGACTCGACCCCCAATGACGGCACTGAAGCCTGGACCGTGCCGGATGTGCTCTCAAGCCAGGTGAAGGTGAAGATTGTAGACGTTGACGATGGGACGACCAACGATGTCTCCGATGCGACGCTCACCATCGGCCAGCCCACCCTGAAGATCACCTCGCCCAACGGCGGAGAGGCGTGGTCGCCGAGTGAGATCCGCCCCATTACCTGGACCTCAAGCGGCGCGATCCCCTATCCCCTCACGCTGGAATATACCAAAGATGGCGCGACCTTCAAGACGCTCGCAACCGGCGAAGCCAACGACGGGATGTTCGACTGGACGATTCCCTGGGATCTCTCCGACACGGTGAAGGTCAAGCTCTCCACGGCCTTTGCCCGCTTCTTCAAGGACGCATCGAGCTTTGACTTCGGCCTGGGGACGCTGACCAATACCGAGCTCTCCGGCACCGGCTTGAGCGCGAAGGTGCAGTTGGCAAAGGACCAGGAAGTCAGCCGGCTACCGTCGCTTGGCGCCTGGAACTTTAAGGAAGGGAGTGGCGCCACCACGGTGGATCTCTCTGGGAAGGGTAACACCGGTACACTGACCAATGGGCCCACTTGGACGACGGGCAAGCTCGGCAACGGCTTGAGCTTCGATGGGGTGGATGATTATGTGGATTTGCAAACACTCCCAATCGCTTCAGGAGACGCCTTCACCATCGCGGGCTGGATTAAGCTCTCAGCCTCCCAAGGGGATGGAAGGAAATTCTTCTCGACCCTAAATGTGAGGGAAGGCGGGGTCTCATCGGGCGCGACGTTTGGCGTCGGGATGGGGGTCATCAACACCGGCCACGATGGGATCAACAGCAACAGCCTGTTCCTTCAAACCGGCAAGGGGCATTGGTCATGGAGCGTCTCGTCGAGTCCGACCAACAGCATCTCACAAACCAATCGATGGTATCACGTGGCCGTCACCGTCTCCAACGCGACATCCACTCCGCCCACCGTCACGTTCTATATCGATGGCGTCAAACAGACCGCCACACCTTGGGGGGACGGTAACGCGGCGATTAGCTATGGGACCGATCATAATGCGGCGCGCATCGGCGGTTCGCACACCCCTGGGTCCCCGGGCTATGACACCAACTATTTCAACGGCCTCATTGACGAGTTGGCCATCTACCCCAAGGTGCTCTCAGTCGAGGAAATTGCTGCCCTGTATAACGGTGGCACCGGTATCACTGTAGGGGGAGGCACGGTCTACGTCCCCTCTGGAACCTTTACCTCGCGGATCTTCGACACCGGCGGCAACACCGGCTTCGGGACGGTCGCGTGGACAGGGACGCTACTCTCCGCTGATGTCGGGACGGTGGGCTCCTGGCACTTTGATGAGACGACCGGCACCATCGCAGCGGATAAATCAGGGAGCAGCAACACTGGCACGCTGACCAATGGGCCCACCTGGACGACCGGCAAGGTCGGCAACGCCTTACAGTTCGATGGGACGAATGACTATGTCGATCTTGGAAACGGCGCGAGCGTGCAACTTGGTGGTACTGATAAGTCGTTCACCCTGGCAGCGTGGGCCAAGCGAGCCAGCTCAGGGACTGGGGATGTCATCGTGCTCCAGGGTGTAGGAGCGACTAATCAGGGACTTACCATGATGTACCGAGCAGCCAACAGTTTTACCTGTGGGTTTTACGGTAACGACCTTGATACGTCAGCGACGTACCCCGATGTCAATGAGTGGCATCATTGGGTGTGCACCTACGATGGCGCAACGAATGCGAGGAAAATCTACAGGGACGGCGTGCTGACCGCCAGCGATACTGCCGCTTCCGATTATGTGGGGTCTGGCGGCACGAGAATCGGAATGGCCCCGTGGGATGTCAGTGGGTATTTTGGTGGCCTCATCGATGAAGTCCGCATCTACAACCGGGTGCTGACCGCAGGTGAGGTCGTGGCGGTGTATCAGACTGGTTCACTCCCATTTCTCAGAGCCCGCTCGTCCAATGACCCGGCGATAACCGGGGCGCCGGATTTTGTGACGTGTCCATTCCTGACGAGCGGGCAGGACCTCAGCGGGGGGTGCGTGAAGGACGGGGATCGGTACCTCCAGTACCAGGTGTCGATGGCGACAAGCGATCTCACCGTGACGCCGAGCCTGGATGATCTCACGATCAACTACGACTCCACAACCATCCTC
The DNA here is from genome assembly GCA_030697665.1 of Candidatus Omnitrophota bacterium. Classification (GTDB taxonomy): domain Bacteria; phylum Omnitrophota; class Gorgyraeia; order Aquiviventales; family Aquiviventaceae; genus JAUYPJ01. Next base: position 97,008 of record JAUYPJ010000098.1, on the reverse strand, counting down.
TCTGATCTGTCGGATGCCGCCTTTGCGATCAAGCAGCCGAAGCTGACGTTCATCCAGCAGCCGTCCGGCACCGCGACGGCCGGCGTGGCGTTTGCCCAGCAGCCCAAGGTGGCGGTCCAGACGTTGAGCGGCCAGACGATCACCACGGATCAGAGCACCGAGGTGACCCTCTTGCTGGCGACAGGGACCGGCGCACTCACAGGGACCAAGACCGTCAAGGTGGTCAACGGGGTGGCGGCGTTCACCGGCTTGAGCTATAACCTGTCGGAGAACATCGCCCTCAACGCCGTCGCCTCTCCGAACGCCGCCGCGGCGCTCAGCACCCCGATCGCCATCGGCTCCGCCACCGCCAAGGCCATCTCGATCAGCGGCATCACCGACCCGATCGCGGCGGGCGATCCCAGCGACGTGATGGTGACGATCCGCGATCAGTTCGGCAACCTCGCCACCGATTACACCGGCACGATCCACTTTACCTCAAGCGACCCGAAGGCCGCGCTGCCGCCGGACTTTTCGTTCGGGACGAGCGGGGCGTCAGCGGGGTGGGTGCAGACCTCGGATGCGGACTTTTCCGCCGGCACGCTGTCCAACGCGGCGATCTCCGGCAGGGGTGAAGCGGCGGACGTCGTGCTGTCGCTGGACGCCCCGGTCACCTTTACCGAAGGGTTCTCCATGACGACGTTGCGCGATTCCTCAACGACCGCCGAATGGGACGAGGCGCGCGGGGTGGTGCGGTTAACACCGGACTACAAGGCCGATGCCTCGCTGGCCGGCGCCTGGCTGTTCGAGGAGGCCGGCGGCGTCCGAGCCGATGCGACGGGCAAGGGCAACACCCTGGGGGACATCAATACAGTCGCCAGCAGCGCTGAGAACAAGGAGGGGGAACGAAGCGCCCAGCTTGCCGCCGCCGGCAGCGAGGCGCTGGTCATCACCGTCTCCGCCCTGGACGCCGCGACATCGGCGCTGCGCATCACCGGCGCGGATCAGCCGATTGCGGTCAGCGCCTGGGTGAAACCTGCCGGCGTTGGCAGCCCGATGGGGATCGTCTCCTTAAGCAAGCCGGAGCACCGCCACTGGTTATTGGCGCTTGACAGCGCCAATAAAGTGGTCTTCAGCCTGTCCGAGAACGGCACGGCTGAGCGCAACGCGGTGGGGGCGACGGCGCTGGTCCCGGGGACGTGGTATCAGGTGGCCGGGGTCTACAACGACACGGAGATCAGGGTGTATGTGAACGGCCTGCTGGACAGCTCGACGAGCAACCCGCTGGCCCACACGCAGGGAATCTTCCCGTGGGAGGCGGATACGGACAGGCCGAACTTCGCCATCGGGCATACCGGCGATCCTGGCGCCGGCTTCTTCAACGGGCTGATCGATGAGGTGGCGGTGTTCAGCCGCGCGCTCGCGCCGGCCGACGTCGCCTCGGTCTACGAAAAGGGGCTGGCGTCGGTGGTGAAGTATGCGCCAAGCGCTGTGGCCCAGTCGCTGACCGTCGATGCCATCGCCGATTCGATTGCCTCAGCCACGCTCAACGCGACGGCGGATCTGCCCGCCGGAAGCGCGATCAGCTACTTCCTCTCCGCGGATGGCGGCAAGACCTGGGAGCTGGCAACCAACCTCACGACGCACACCTTCGCGGCTCCTGGCAGCGACCTGCGCTGGAAGGCGCAGCTTTCGACCACGAACCCCTCAGTGACGCCAACGCTCAAGGACGTGACGATCTCGCACGCCACAGCGTATGTCTCCTCCGGCACACTGGAATCGTCCACCAAAGAGGTGAAGGCGGATTCGTTCGGGACGCTCTCCTGGACCGCGAGCGCACCCGCCGGAACCGGCGTGAAGTTCCAACTGGCCACGAACAACGACAACCTCACCTGGAGCTACAAGGGGCCTGACGGGACCGCGAACAGCTACTACACGACGCCGGGCGCGCCGATCCATGCCGGCCACAACGGCCAGAAGTTCGTCCGCTACAAGGCGTTCCTCGCCGGCGCCCCGGCGAACGGCCTGGTGAGCTACTGGAACATGGATGAGGCGAGCGGCTCAACGGTCGCTGATGCGGTCGGCGCCAACGCGGGCACCGCAACAGGCACAGCCGTCGTGGCTGGCAAGCTGGGCAACGCCCGCGCCATGAATGGTGGGTCTGTGAGCGTGGCCAATGAGTCAAACTTTGATTTTTCAGGTCCGATGACCGTGGCGTTCTGGGCCTATCGGACCAGTAGCTCTTCCCCACAACACCTTTTCGGAAAGCGAACAGGTTGCACGCCTGCGATCAATTACCAAATGCACTGGGGTACTAGCAGCATGGGGTGGGGGGTAGGCACGTCGTCATCAAATCTCCCCCTCAACACGTGGACGCATATCGTCGGGACGTTTGACGGCTCAACGTTTCGCCTTTACTTCAACGGAGTAGCGAATGCCTCTGGGGCTGGCAGCTTAGGAGCTCTCAATAATGACCCTCTAACAATCGGAACCGCAGGTTCGTGTGCGCCGTTCGGCGGTCAGCTCGACGAAGTCGGCATCTGGAACCGGGCGCTCTCGGCTGAGGAGATCGCCACTCTCTATAACGGCGGCACGGGCCTCTCCGCTGCTGCCGCCGTGTCCACTCCGGTCCTGAGCGAGGTGAACCTTGGGTACAACACGACGGCGGGCGCGGTGGGCACCCACACCTTCCCGAAAGGGGTCACGTTGAAGGCGGTGGGTGAGCAGTCGGTGAAGGTGCAGGACGTGGTGCTGTCCACCTTGAGCAGCACGCAGAGCGGCATCACCGTCACCCCGGCTGCGCCGACTCAACTGGGCTTCACGCAGCAGCCACCCTCTGCCATGGCGGCAGGCTCGCCGTTCACGGTGAAGGCGGCGGTGCAGGACACGCTCGGCAACACGGTCACCAGCGACAACGCCACGGCGATTACGCTGGCGGTGGGCAAGGGCACGGCGAGCCTCCAGGGCGCGCTGACGAAGACCGTGGTGAGCGGTGTGGCGACCTTCGGCGACCTGTCGTACCAGAAAGCGGAGACGATGGCCATCACCGCCTCAGGCGGAGGCTACACGTCGGCGACCAGCGCCGACGTGGCGGTCGGCCCGGCGGCGGCCAACAAGCTGGCGTTCACGACGGTGCCTGCAGGGGACTCGGTGGTCGTGGGCGCCCGCGCGCGCTACACGGTGACGGCGCAGGATCGGTTCGGCAACGCGCAGCCGGCCCATGGCGGGTTGACGGTTCCGCTCACCTCCTCCAGCGTCTCCGCCGGCAAGGCGTTCTACGACGCGGCGACCGGCGGCACCCCCATCACGCACCTGACGCTGGCGGACGGCATGGCGCGGGGCGATTGCTGGTATCTCGATGAGAAGGTCGGCGCCTACGCTATCGCCACCACCCATGCGAGCCTCGCCAACGCCTCGCACAGCCTCAACGTGACTGCGGCGCCGGCGGTCCGGTTGGCGGTCAGCGGGGAGACCGCGGCGGTGACCGGCGTGGCCGCCACCCTCACGATCACCGCGTATGACACCTACGGGAACGTGGCGGCGTCGTACACCGGTGACAAGAGCGTGACGTTCTCAGGCGCGAATTCCTCGCCAAGCCCATCGGCCAAGAACCCAGCCTGCACGGATAAGGCCGGCTCGGACGTCGCCTTCGGCACGCCGATGACCATGACGTTCACCAACGGGGCGGCGAGTTGCTCGATGAAGCTCTACAAGGTGGAGACCGCCGCCGTCAAGGCGACCTCAGGCTCGCTGGCCACCGCAGAGACCGATGCGCTGAGCGTGACGGTCCGCCACGGCCCGGCCGATCACGTGATGTTCAAGGGGAGCATTCCGGTGCCGCAGCCGGCCAACAAGTTCGAGGCCGGGGTGCCGTTTGTCCTGGGGGTGTTGCAGGCGGTGGACCGCTACGACAACGTGGCGGACGGCGGAAGCGGCTCCGCGCTCTACAGCGGGGACAAGATCGTGACCTACGCGTTGAGCGGGACAGCCGATTCACCCGACGGATCCACCGCGGACGCCTACACGAACTCCGTCTCGTTCCTGAACGGGCTCTCCACGACGCTGCTGACGACGATGCTCTACCGGGCGCAGGCGACGTCGGTCATCCCCCATGCGACGGATCTCACCGGCGCCGACGTCGCCTCCAACGCGATCAAGGTGGTGGCGGGGCCGGTGGCCAAGCTGTCGTTCTACCAGCAGCCGTCCACTACCTCGCTGACGAACGTGGCGCTTGCGCAGCAGCCGAAGGTCGCGGTGGCGGATCAGTACGGCAACCCCAGCACCTCAGCCTCGGATCAGATCACGCTGACCGCCTCGCTGACGAATGGGACGTTCACGCCGGTGACCAACGGCGCCCTGACGGGCGATGCGCTGACGGTGACCACGACGAACGGCCTGGCGGCCTTCAGCGGGATCAACTACTCCTATCCTGAGCCGATCTACCTCAGGGCCTCCTCGAGCAGCAAGGTGGCGCCGGACGTCTATTCGTTCAGGATCACGCTGAGCACCGGCGTGGAGGGCGCGCTGACATCCGGCGCGCTGGCTGAGCCGGCGACGCTCTCCTCGACCGCCTACTCGGCTGAGAGCCGGGTTGCGGTCTTCGACGTCAAGGTGACGGACACCGGCGTGGACGGCTACCCGATCAAGATCAAGCAACTGGCGATCACCCGCGGGACGACGGCCGATACGACGGGCGGCTGGCTCAACGTGATCGGCGGGGCGTCCCTGTCGGATGGCTCCACGACGATGCTGGGGGCGGTCACCGCGGATGCGCTCGCCTTCGGCAGCGGGACGAGCACCGTCTTCACCGTGGCGAACGGCACGAGCAAGACCTACACGTTGACCCTCTACCTCAAGCCGCTGTTGCCGGCGGGCATCGACGGCAAGAAGCTCGCCTTTGACATCGACCCGAACGACGACCTCATGGTGGATCCGGTGGGGTCGAGCTTTCCGGCGGCGGACGCGCTCATCAGTTCGTTGACCGTGGACGTCACGGCCACGAAGTTCGTCGTCCTCGGCATCGGCGCGACCGCCGCGGCCGGGGTGCCGATGGCCATCACGGTCAGCGCTACGGATGTGAACGGCAACCTCGATACCCAGTACGCCGGCCCGAAGGAGCTGGTTTTCAGCGGGGCCAACCCTTCAACGAGCGGGCAGAAACCCACCTGCACGAACTTCGCCGGCGTGCCGATGGAGTTCGGGCAGGTGACGCTGGTCGATTTTCTCAACGGCCGCAACACCTCAGCGGTCTCGATGACCCTCTATAAGGCGGAGGGCGTGGCGGTCAAGGCGGCCACGTCGGATGTCATGATCGCGACCTCTTCGCAGGATGACCTGGAGCTGATCGTCACCGGCGGCACGCCGGCGAAGCTGTCGTGGCACACGCAGCCTGAGCCTGTGGCGGTCGCCAGTGCGCCTTGGCGGTTGTTCAAGGTGAGCGTGGCCGACGCCTATGGGAACGCCACGCCCGGGGCGGCGACGGTGAAGATGATGCCGTCCGTCGGCTGCACGACGAAGCTCGGGAGCGCCGACACGGTGCCGACCGAATCCGGGGTGGCCACGTTCAACAACTTCGCGGTGACCTGCGCGGCGTACCCGGCCATCCTGACGGTCAACGCGACGGGTGCCGGCTTGACCGAAACCGGCGCGTCGAGCACCGTGACGGTGGCCGAGAAGTTCGCCATCACCGCCAAAGCGATCGATTCCGTCAACGGCGGCGCGCTGACCGAAGTGACGCTCAAGATCATGGATGCCGCCACGGGCCAGCCCGTGACGGGCCTGACCAACCCGATGACCGGCAACAGCCCCTTCATCTTCTCGCTGCCGTTTGGGACCTATGACTTCAACTTCACGAAGGAGGCCTACGTGGAGACGACGGTCCAGAAGTTGGCCGACGTGGCGGCGGACGTCGTAGATGGCGCCTACGATGCCAACGTGATCTGGACGGTCTTCGTCACCTCGGTCGCGGAGTCGCTGGCCGACTACCGCGTCCTCAGCAACTTCGTCTACGATGAGCCGGTCGATCGGGTCAATGCCTCGGTGCGGCTGGAAAAGCGCGGCCGGCAGGTGCTGTCTGACCCCATCAATACGTTGAAGAGCTGCACGTTGCAGGTGTTTGACAGCTCGGACGCCGCCACGCCGATCTATGAGACGTCGCTGCCGCAGCCCGATGCGAACGGCAACTACTGGTTCAAGATCGACAAGGCGGTGGCCTCCACGAAGTTCGTCAGCGGACGGACCTACTTCGCGAAGCTGGCCGTTCGCTACGGTGGGCCCATCCTGGAGACGAACGTGGCCTACACGGCCGTCACGACATTCGACATCGGCATCAGCGCCCGACTGAAAATTCTCACGGATGAGATCAAATCCGAGGTGGCCGGTGTCCAGACCACGGTGGCGAGCGAGGCCGAGGCCACGCGGAGCCTGATGGAGTTCCGGGTGATGGCCGAATCGCAGGCGACCCAGGCGAAGATCTCCACCGAATCCGCGCTGACGAAGGCCAAGATCGCGGCCGAATCGCAGGCCACGCAGGCCAAGGTCGCGGCTGAATCACAGACGACCCAGGCGAAGGTCGCCGACGTCAAAGCCGACGCGCAGAAGATCCTGACCGCGACCGATACGACCCTGCCCTCGAAGATCGAGGAGACCCGCAAGGACGTCGAGGCGGCGCGCCAGGAGGTCGAGACGGCGCGCAAGTCCGAGATCCTCAACCGCGAGAGCACGGTCAAGCTCGGCGAGACGCTGATGATCCGCTACCGCACCTATCCGGGCCTTGCGCCGATCCTCGATCTCTATGACGGGCGCAACGTCCCGCGCATCAACATGGCGCCCATGACGGAGATTGGCCAGAGCGGGATCTACGAGTACGCGGTGGCGTTCCTGAACACGTGGGGCAGGGGCGATTTCACCATCGTCTGCTCGGAGTCGACCAAAGGCACGATGGACGCCGCCATCATCACAGCGCTGTCGTCGAGCATCGAGGAGGTCGCCGGGCAGGTGTCCGCCGTCATGGGGAGCACCTCCGAGATCGGCGCGGTCAAGGCGGGGGTGATGGATCTCAGGGCGCTGACGGGCGAGGTCAACAGCCAGTTCAGCGTCCTGGAGAGCGCGCTCGCCAAGATCAGCGGGGACATGGCGGGCAAGCTCGAAGCGGTCGCGGCCTCCGCCAACGAGCTGACGTCCGTCCACGGCCAGTTGAGCAAGATGGCCGACGTGATCAAGGATCTAACGGGCCAGACCGGCATGAACCTCGAGAAGCTCTACCAGGTGTCGAAAGACAAGAAGGAAGACATCGTCTACCTGAAGAACAAGGCCCAGCAGCTCAAGGCGGCGATGGAGATGAACCAGAAGATGGTGGACAACATTGCCAACAAGCCGATCACGCAGACGTGGTTTGAATTCCGTTGAATACCACTGAAGAACTGAATAACGGAAGAACTGAAGAACGGAAGAACGGGGAGACTGAAGGACAGATGGGACAAGAAACGGAAGCACTGAAGAACCGAAGAACTGAGGAACGGAAGCAGAAAAGCATCTTCCGATTCAGGGAGTTCCCTGTCTATCAAGATGCAAGACGGTTTCGCAAGGTCTTGAAGGAGCTCAGCAAGCAGCATTTTCCTCGGGAGGAGCAATACGCGCTCACTTCACAACTGTGGAGAGCACTCGATTCGATTCTGTTGAATATCGCTGAAGGCGCGGAGCGTTACTCTGACACCGATTTTAGTCGGTTCCTCAACAATGCCCTTGCTTCCGTAAACGAAGTCGCCGGTTGTTTAGACTGCGCATTGGATGACGGGTATATCACTGCGCAGATCCATGCGGACCAGCTCGCCAAGGCTGAGAATATCGCTCGGCAGTTAAAGGCATTCTGTGCCAAAGTCAGGAGCACCTCATGAAACGTTTCTTCGTTCTATGGTTCTTCAGTTCTTTCGTTCTTCCGTTCTTCAGTTGCTCCGCAGGAGCGGAGGGGGAGATCACGCTGCGGATCATGGCCATCAACCCCTCCAAGGACCAGACGCAGAAGGCGGAGGTGAAGGCCTATCTGCCCAAGGAGCTCCAGTCCGAGGATATCCTGGATGTGGGCGACCTGGAGGTGGCCTATGACAGCCAGCAGGGCGCCTACTTCGTCTACGGCTCGTACGACCTCAAGCCGGGCGAGACGCTCGAACGGGAGATTGAGATCAAGGACATCTGGCAGATTCCCATCGAGGAGCTGGAGTCGCTCCGGACGGAGGCGGAGAAGACGGCCAAGCTGCTGGAGCACACCGATTTTCAGGAGCGGGGGGAGTTTCTGAGGGCCGTCATCGAGGCGAAGGTGAACAAGATCATCGAGCGGCAGCGCGTCCCGGCGGTCAACCCGGAGAAGCACATCTCCGACCACCGGGACAACCTGGCGCTCTTGGATTCGGTGAAAGCGGAGCTGCTGATCGCCCGGAGCCTGCTGACCCAGGCCAGGCCCAAGACCGCCGTGGTGATGGTCTGGAAGCTGTTCGTCGGGATCGTGCTGTTCCTGGGCCTGCTGGGGGTGAGCTTCTACATCATCTGGCACAAGCAACTGAAGACCATTACCGCGCCGACCTTCGGGACGGCATCCTCGACGGCGCCGAAGGCGGCCGGGGCCCAGCCTCGGCAGGCCACCACGGACAAGCCGATCGGCCCGGACGACATCGAGCGGATCATCAAAGAAAGGTGAAAGGTTAAAGGTAAAAGGGGAAAGGGAAGGTAAACGGTTAAAGGTGAAAGGGAAAAGGTAAGAGGGGAGAGGTCCCCTTTTACCTATCACCTTTCACCTTAATGGACATGGTCCAGCGACTGACGATGATTTTGATCATGCTGTTGAGCACCCTGGGGCGCGCCGCGGCCGACCCGTCCCCGCAGGCGTGGGAGGTCGCCAAGAGCGATCACTTCGTCGTCTACTTCCATGACGCTCCGCCCCGGTACCTTGACCAACTGATCGCCAGGGCCGAGCGCCATTACCACCAGATCACGACGCAGCTCGGCTTTACCCGCTTCGACGGGTTCTGGACGTGGGAGGAGCGCGCCAAGATCTACCTCTACCGTGACCGGGACGAATACCAGCGGATGACCCATCAACCGGAATGGTCTGAGGCGGGCGCGAATGTCGTGGAGCGGGAACTCCATACCTACGTCGAGATGGAGGATTTTTTGGAGCTGGTCCTGCCCCATGAGTTGGGGCACATCATCTTTCGCGAGTTCATCGGCTCCCGGCGGCCCCTGCCGCTGTGGCTCGACGAGGGGATCGCATGCTTCCTGGAGGAGGGGCGGAAATCCGCGCGGCTGACGGCGGCCAAGGCGCTCGTGGATTCGGAGCGGTTCATCCCGCTTGAGCGGCTCTGCGCGCTGAGGAAGGAGCAGTTGGTCGAGCCTGAGCCGTTCTACGCGGAAGCGGCTAGCCTCATCGAGTTTCTCTTCCGGCAGCACGGACAGGAGCGGTTCGTCGACTACTGCCGGCGCATGCGGGACGGGCAGGAGTGGCGCGACGCGCTCAAGACGGTGTACGGGTTTCGGAATCTTTCAGAGATGGAGGAGGCGTGGGTGGCATTCCTGAAAAGCAGTCCATAGTCCGTAGTCCATAGTCCATGGTTGGCGGTTTACTATGGACTATCGACCATCGACTATGGACTCATCGAAGATGTGATGGACGAGATCAACGTGTTGATCATCGAGGACGACCAGCAGGCCGGCCGGTTTCTTGAAGAGACGCTCAAGCAGGCCGGCTACAAGGTCTGGGTCGTCGATCAGCCAAAACGCGGCCTGGAGCTGGTCCAACAGACGCGGGTGGCGGCCGTCGTGACGGAGCTGCGCAGCGCCGGCATGAACGGCGTGGAGCTCGCCAAGGCGATGCTCAAGGTCTCGCCGGAGACCAACGTCGTGGTAGCCACGGCCTCCACCTTCATCAGCTCAGCGGTGGAAGCGATGGAGGCGGGCGCCTACGGCTACGTGACCAAGCCGTTCAACGCGGCTGAAGTCCGGATCGTGGTGCAACGGGCGGTGGAGCGCTTCAATTTGTTGTCCTCCCACACGGAGAAGCGGCAGTTCGCCGAGCTGTCGGTGAAGGATGGATTGACAGGGGTCTACAACCACCGGTATTTCAAGATGTGCCTGGCCAACAAGCTGGCGACGGCCAAATCCACTCCTGAGCGCTTTTCGCTGTTGCTCATCGACTTGGATGATTTCAAGAAGTACAACGATACGAATGGTCACCTGGGCGGCGATGAGCTGTTGCGCAAGCTGTCGCAGGTGCTCCAGGGCGCGGTGCGCCAGGGCGATCTGGTGTTTCGATACGGCGGCGAGGAGTTCGTGGCGCTCTTGGACCGGGCCGGCAAAGGGGATGCGTCGCTCGTCGCGGATCGGATCCGAACGCTGACGGAGCTCTACACCCCCTCGACGGTGAGCATCGGGGTGAGCACCTTCCCGGGGGATGGCGCCGATGCGGAGGCGCTGATCGCCAAGGCGGACGCCGCGCTCTACCAGGCCAAAGACGGAGGCAAAAACCGCGTCTGTCTCGCGTAACTACAGGTGAAAGGTGAAAGGTTAAAGGTGAAAGGGGAGAGGCCCAAGGGAAAAGGGGATAGGTGAAAGGTAAAAGGGGAAATGGCGCAGATGAGAGAGGTGAAGGGAGTTGAGGATTTGGAGGTGTACAGGAAGCTCGTTGAATTGCACGTGGAGATTCACGAGCTCTCCTTGACCTTTCCGAAGTTTGAGCTGTATGAGCTCGGTTCACAGATTCGGCGTTCTTCGAACTCTGCACCGGCGAACCTCGCCGAGGGCTGGAGTAACCGACACCTGAATGTCTATCTTGAGGGAGTCAATCGAGCGCAGGGCGAACTTCAAGAAACGCGCCACCACCTCTACGTCGCCTTTCGAAAGGGGTACCTGAACGAACCCAACTATACGGGTTTTAAAGCACGCTATGATGAATGCGGGAAGATGCTGAAGGGCCTCGAGCGTGCCCTTGAGTCCAAACGCCGATGACTTCCCTTTCACCTTTCACCTTTTACCTTTCACCTTAACGATGAGGGTATCGGTGCTCGACGCGTGGCGATCATGGTACGAGGGCAACGCCGGCGAGGTGCTCCTCCCGGGTGAGGAGGGCGAGCTGTGCGTCCTCGATTTTCATCATCCCTTTCTCTGCCGGCTGCGGGAGGGGATCGTGCAGGTCGTGACGAAGGGCCCGCGGGAGCGCGCGGGCGGCCGCCGCGCGTCCCGCGTCGAGGCGGCCGTTCCAATTCGGGAGGGGATCGCGCGGATGACGGGGAACGAGCTCGTCGTCCTCGTCGAAACCACTACAGCAGTCCATAGTCCATAGTCCATAGTCGATAGTCGATAGTCCATAGCCTCCAGAAAGCAGAAGGCAGTAGGCAGAAGGCAGCAAGAGACAGAATGCAGAAGGCTGATGGCAGAAGGCAGCAAAAGACAGAAGGCGGAAGGCAGTAGGCGGAGGGCGACTGTGATGCATGGGCATAGGGATCTGGAAGTCTGCTTTCTGCATTCTGCCTTCTGCCTACTTTAACGATGCAGCATCTGACGATCATCTTGATTATGGTGTTGAGCACGCTGGGGCCCGCCGCGGTGATCGGGGTGGTGGGCTACGCCGCCGTGAAAGCGGTCGCCCGAAACCCCTCGGCCTCGCCCCGGATCCTGCTCTCGATGATCGTGGCGTTCCTGTTCGCCGAGGCGATCGCCATCTTGGCGCTGCTGATGGTGTACACGCTCTTCAAATAACAGGTGAAAGGTAAAAGGTTAAAGGTAAAAGGGGAAAGGGAAGGAAGTTCCTTTCACCTTTGACCTTTCACCTATCACCTTGAGGAAAAAGATGCCGGCGTGGCAGCTCGTGGTATTACAAGTGCTGACGTTTGCGGGGCTTCTCATCGCCCTCCGGTTGCTCTTCTACCGGCAACTGAATACTGCGCTCCAGCGGTTGCAGGCGTTGCAGGAGGAGGCGCTGGTGAAAGAGTCCCAGCTCAAAGACGAGCTCCACCGGGCCCAGCAGGAACGGGCCGCCGAAGTGGAGCGGGGCAGGGAGGAGGCGCGTCTCCTGGTGGAAGCGGCGCAACAGGACGCCGAAACGTCGCGGGCCAACGCCGAAACCCAGGCGAAGCAAGAAGCGGAGAAGATCCTGGCGCGAGGCAAGGCGGAGCTTGAGAAAATCCGGGTGAACCTCTCCTCCGCGATCGAGACGGATGCGATGGCGCTCTCAACGGAAATGATCCGGCACGTGTTGACCCACGCCAACACGGCGGAGTTCCAGCACCACGTCCTCAATGAGCTCATCGGGGAGATCAGCGCGTTAGGAACGGATCGTTTTTCGGACCGCGCGACGCAGGCCGTCGTCACCTCCGCATGCGCGCTGACGGCCGATGAGCGGTCCGGGTTGCGCCGGGCGCTGTCGGAGAAGCTGGGCGCCGAGGTCACGTTGGAGGAGCGGCTCGACCCCGAGCTGATCACGGGCCTGGTGATTCACATCGGCTCCCTCGTGATCGACGGAAGCCTGCGGAATCGGCTCCACAAAGCGACGCAGTTTCTCCGCAATAACAAGGTGAAAGGTGAAAGGTAAAAGGTGAAAGGGACCCTTTGACCTTTCCCCTTTAACCTTTAACCTTAAGAGAACAGATGCAGATCCCGAGCCTGGAGATCAAAGAGATCGGGACCGTGCGGGAGATCAAGCACGGGATCGTGAGGGTGCACGGGCTGCCGTCATGCCTGTACGGCCAGGTGGTGGAGCTTGGCGACGGCGTCAAGGGCATGGTGATCGGCTTCGATCCTTCCGCCGTGTCCGTCATGGTGCTGGGGGACGATCGGCGGCTCCACGTGGGGGACACCGTCTCCGGCCAGTCGGAGCTCGTGTCGGTTCCCGTCGGAGAGGCGTTCGTCGGACGGGTCGTGAACTGCCTGGGCGAGCCGCTGGACGGGCGGGAGCCGATTCCAGCGGGGGAACTGTGTCCCGTGTTTCGGGAGGGCGCGAGCGTCATGGATCGGGAGCCGCTGAGCGAGCCCTTCCTCACCGGCGCGAAGATGGTGGACCTCGTCATCCCGATCGGCAAGGGGCAGCGGGAGCTGATTCTCGGCGATCGCCAGACCGGCAAGACCAGCCTGGCGCTGGACGCGATTTTGAATCAGCGGGGGCAGGACCTCATCTGCATCTACTGCTGGATCGGCGGGAGCCTCACGGCCTTCAAGAAGATCCTCCACCTCCTCACGCAGGCGGGGGCCCTGTCATCCACCGTCGCGGTTTGCGCGTTCGCGGATCATTCACCCGCTGAGCAGTACCTCTGCCCGTATACCGCCGCGACGCTGGGCGAGTACTTCATGGCGCGCGGGCGGGACGTCGTGGTGGTGTTCGACGATCTGACGAAGCACGCCTGGGCGTACCGCCAGCTCTCGCTGCTGATGGAGCGCGCGCCGGGCCGGGAGGCCTACCCCGGCGATATCTTCTACGTGCACTCCCAACTGATGGAGCGGGCCGGCAGGCTGAAGGCGGACCTTGGAGGCGGCACCATGACCTTCTTCCCGATCGCCGAGACGCTGCAGGGCGACTTCACCGGCTACATCCAGTCCAACCTGGTGTCGATGACGGACGGGCAGATCTACCTCAACGCCTCGCTGTTCCGCGAGGGGTTCAAGCCCGCCATCGACCTGGGGCTGTCGGTGTCGAGGATCGGGGGCAAGGTCCAGTGCCCCGCCATCCGCGAGTTGAGCGAAGGCCTGCGCCTGGTGTATGCTCAGTATCGGGACCTGTTGCGCATGACGCGGCTGCGCACCAGGCTCTCAGAGGAGACGATGGCCCAGCTCAGGCGCGGGGAGGTGTTGCGGGAGCTGTTCGTCCAGGAGGCGGCCAAGCCGGTCGCGCTCGTGGAGATCATCCTGCTGTTCTACGCGTTCAAGCGGAAGATCCTCGAAGTCCTCCCGGGGGAAGATCTCCGGCGCTTTCTGAGGGAGTTCTTCGCGTTCTGCGGCCAGCGTCACGCCGCCATGGTGGAGCGGCTCGCGCGGGAGCAGACCCTGACCCAGGACGTCACGCGGGAGCTGGATCAGGCGATCCTCGACTATTTCAGAACCATCAAGGAAAGGTAAAAGGTAAAAGGTTAAAGGTAAAAGGGGACCCCTCCCCTTTAACCTTTCACCTTTCACCTTTAACCTATCACCTGTGGTGTGAGAGATGGTGCCCTTGGCGCAGCTCAAGCAGAACCTGGAGTTCAACAGGAGCCTCGGCGGGATCGTCGATGTCCTGAAGGTGAGCGCGGCGGTCCAGTTACGGCGCCTGCAGGGCGGGGTCCACTTCTATGAGCCGTTTGCTCAGCAGTTGAGGGAGGCGGCGCGCCTGCTGGATGTGCGGGGCATCGAGCATCCCTTTGTGGTCGCTCGCCAAGACCTCCCCTCGTGCACGGTGGTCATCACCTCCGATGAGGGGTTTGCGGGAGAGCTGAACACCCTGCTGATCAACGCGGCGCTGGACACGCGGGACGCCGCCCGAAGCGACCAGTTAGTCGTGCTGGGCGAGCGAGGGGCCTCCGCCCTGGAAGAGCTGAATGAATCGTTCGTCGCCTTTCCCGGGGTGCCGGAAGAGCTTGATGCGGCGCACGTCGCCGCGCTGAAGCGATACCTGGTGGAGGGTTATCTCGCCGGGCGCTTCGGGCGGGTCGTGGTCGTCTACGCCAAGTTCGTGAGCATGACGTCCCAACATATCGAGGAAGAGCAGGTGCTGCCGAGCCGAGCGCTGTTTGAGGCGGCACGTCCCGCGCGCCCGGTACACCCGTGCTTCGTGGAACCATCCATGGAGCAGGTGATCGAGGGGCTGGTGAGCCTATGGCTCGACGTGACCCTCTCGGCGCTGTTCGTCTCAAGCAAGCTCGCGGAATTGGCGGCGCGGGTGATGCACCTCGAGGGCAGCGATCAGGAGCTCTCGCGGATGCAGCACCAACTGGGGCTGCAGTACGTGAAGCATCGGCATGCCCTGGCCGACACGTCCATCCGCGAGATCTCGACCGCGCGGCTCAAGGTGGCGCGCTGAGGAGGACGGAGGAACGGAGGAACCAAAGAACGGAGGAACGGAAGCACGGGTTCCTCGGTTCCTTGGTTCTTCAGTTCCTCGGTCCATTATGAAAAAATGGCTGAGAAGATGGGAAAGGTGATTGCGGTCTACGGCCCGGTGATCGACGTCGAGTTCGATGGGCCGGCCACGCCCCCGGGGCTCTATGAGGTCATCTCGCTGAAGACGGCCGATGGCAGGCCCCTCGTGGTGGAGGTGGTCGAGCATCGAGGCCGGACGGTGTGCCGGTGCATCGCGCTCGGGCCGACGTACGGCCTGCAACGCCATGCCCCGGCGACGGCCCTCAACACGACGCTCCGGATTCCTGCGGCCGAGCATCTGTACGGGCGGGTCATCAACGTCCTCGGGCAGCCCATTGACGGCAAGGGGCCAGGGGCCGCGCCGCCGACGCTGTCCATCCGCGGCATGGGCCAGTCGAGCAACGGCGTGGCGCTGCAGGAGGAGGGGGGCCTCCACTTTGACATCATGGAGACCGGCATCAAGATGATCGACCTGCTGTTTCCGCTCCTCACAGGCTCCAAGACGGGCATCCTGGGCGGGGCGGCCCTCGGCAAGAGCCTCCTGATGCTGGAGATCATCCACAATATCATTCGTCGAGAGCGCGGCGTGTGCGTCTTTGCGGGGGTGGGGGAACGGACGAGAGAGGGCAATGAGCTGTACCACGAGTTCGTGCGGACCAACCTCCTGGAGCGCTCGGTGCTCGTGTTCGGCCAGATGAACGAGTCGCCGGGGGCGCGGTTCGAGGCCGCCCACGTCGGGGTGACCCTCGCCGAGTCGCTGCAGGACGCCGGGCAGGATGTCCTGTTGTTCGTGGATAACGTGTTTCGGTTTGCCCAGGCCGGCAGCGAGCTCTCCGCCCTGCTCGGCCGGATCCCGTCGGAGACCGGCTACCAGCCGACCTTGACGAGCGAGATCGGCCAGTTCCACGAGCGGATCCGCTCGCGCGCCGGGAGGAGCATCACCGCGATCGAGGCGGTCTACGTGCCGGCGGATGACCTGACCGATCCGGCGGTGGTGGCGATCTTCGCGCACCTGGATTCCATCCTGGTGCTGTCGCGCCAGCACGTGCAGCGGGGCCTCTATCCGGCGATCAATCCGCTCGAGTCGTCGTCCGGGGCGCTGAGCCCGCAGGTGATCGGCAAGCGGCACTTCGAGATCGCCCAGGAGGTGTTGCGGCACCTTCAGAAGCACGATGAGCTGCAGCGGATCGTGGCGATCATCGGCAAGGAGGAGCTGTCACGGGCCGAGCGGATCATCTATGACCGCGCGCGCAAGCTGCAATATTTTTTGTCGCAGCCGTTCTTCACCGCTGAGCTGCACAGCGGGCGCAAGGGCTGTTACGTGCCGTTGGAGGAAACGCTGGGCGGATGTGAGCGGATTATGGCGGGCTCGTGTGATGCGCTGCCGGATGAGCGGCTGTATATGCGAGGAGAACTCCCCACGTCAGGTGAGAGGTGAGAGGTCGTCAAGAAGGTGAAAGGTGAAAGGGAAAAGGTGAAAGGGAAGGGGTCCCCAGATGGCGAGAAAACGGATCGGCGAGTTGCTCGTGGACAAAGGGCTGATGACGCGGGAGCAGGTGGAGACCGCGCTCAAGGAGAGCCAGCGCCGCGGCGAGCTCATCGGCAAAACGATGATCCGCCTGGGGCTGGTGAGCGGCGAGCAGTTGTTGCAGGTGCTGGCCGAGCAGCTCGGGATCGCCTTTTATCCCAATCTCGGACAGCTCCTAGTGAGCAAGGGGCTGGCGAATCCTCAGCAGATGGAAGCCGCCCTGCGCGAGAGCCAGCGCCGGGGTGAGATTCTCGGCAAGACCATCCTGCGCATGGGGCTGGTGGCCGAGGAGCAGTTCCTGCAGGTGCTCGCCGAGCAACTGGGGATTACGTTCGCCCCCAGCCTGAAAGAGGTCCAGGTGGCCGACCAGCTCATCAAGGTCGTGCCCGCCCGGTTTGTCCTGCACTACAAGTTCATGCCGCTGGAGCTCAAAGGCACCGTCATGAAGGTGGCGGTCTCTGATCCGATGGCCGTCTGGGTCACGGAGGATCTGCGGTTGAACCTGGGCTATGACATCGAGCGGGTCCTCGCGCCGGAGAAGGAGATCCAGGCGGCGATCCGCCGCTATTACGGGGTCGGCTCGGAGACCGTCGAGCAGATCCTCACGCGGGATGTTGCGGGGCGGGAGGCGAGGGAAGCGCAGGATCTGGCCAAGGTCGAGGAGATCGAAGACGTCACCCGTTCAGCCGATGACGCCTCCGTGATCAAGTTGGTCAACCAGCTCCTGTCGGAGGCCGTGACGTCGCGGGCCTCCGACGTCCACATCGAGCCGTTCCGCGAGCGGGTGCGCGTGCGCTACCGCATCGACGGGATCCTGTATGACATGCACATGCCGGATGAGATGCGCTACCTCCATTCGGCCATCGTCTCGCGCATCAAGATCGTCTCGAAGCTCAACGTCGTGGAGCGGCGCCTGCCTCAAGACGGGCGCGCCATTATCAAGATCGTCGATAAGCAGGTGGACCTGCGCATTTCCATCATCCCCGGCCTCTATGGGGAAAACGTCGTCATCCGGATCCTGCCGGTTGAGTTGTTGCTCACGCTGGAAGATCTGGGCTTCTTGCCCTCCGAGCTGAAGATGCTGCAAGTACTCATGCAGCAGCCCCACGGGGTGGTGTTCGTCACCGGCCCCACCGGCAGCGGGAAAACCACGACCCTCTATGCGTGCCTGAGCGTGCTGAACAAGGAGGCGGTCAAGGTCATCACGATTGAAGACCCGATCGAGTACGAATTGGGCGGGATCATGCAGTTCCAGGTGAAGCCGGAGATCGGCCTGACGTTCGCGGCGGCCCTGCGCAGCATCCTCCGCCATGACCCGGATATCGTCATGGTGGGTGAGGTGCGGGACCTTGAGACCGCGGAGTTGGCGATCCGCACCGCCCTCACGGGCCACCTGATCTTCTCGACCCTGCACACGAACGACGCGGCCAGCGGCGCAACCCGCCTGTTGAACATCGGCATCGAACCGTACCTCGTCGCCTCTTCGGTGAACGCCTTCATCTCCCAGCGCCTGGTGCGGGTCATCTGTCCCGAGTGCAAGACCGAACGGAAGGACACAGACCTCCTGCCGGAGCCGTTCCGGCACGCGGCGGTCTTCTACGGGAAAGGGTGCGATGCGTGCAAGTCGATCGGCTATCGGGGGCGGACGGCGATCCACGAGATCATCCTGCTGACGCCCCAGATCCAGGAGCTGATCCTCAACAAGGCCTCGGCGGCGCAGATCAGGCAGCGGGCGAAGGCGCTGGGCTTCCGCACGCTGTTTGACGTCGGCGTCGAGAAGGTCCATATGGGGATCACCACGCCCGAGGAAGTGTTGCGCGTGACCGAGGCGGAAGCGCTGGTGAGCGCGCAGGCCGTGACGAGTCCCTAAAGAGTCCATAGTCCATGGTCCATAGTCCATAGCCAAACAGAGGGCAACGATGGACTATCGACTATGGACTATCGACTGCCAGAGCTACTGATGGCGCAATTTGCCTACACCGCGAAGAAAGGCCTCACGGAAACACTGGAAGGCGTGATCGAGGCCGACAGCCAGGAGGCGGCGGTCCATCGCCTCGTGGAGCAGGGACTCTATCCCATTCAGCTTGAAGCGCGCTCCGGGGCCGTCCCCCGGGCGGCCGCCGCCGAGCCGCTCCCCGCGCAACGCTCCGTCCTGCCTCGCGTGGTCCGGGTCGGCTCCAAGGAGCTCCTGCTCTTCACGCAGAAGCTGGCGACCCTCCTGCGCGCGCAGATCGATCTGCTGGCGGCCATCCGGATCCTGCACGACCAGGCTCCTGCCGGGACGTTCAAGGCGCTGCTGCTGAACATCTACCAGGCGACCAAAGAGGGCCAGACGTTTTCGGAGTCGCTCGCGCGGTTTCCCACGGTGTTTGCCTCCCTGTTCGTCAGCATCGTCAAGGCGGGCGAAGCCACGGGCAAACTCGACGTCGCCCTGGGGCAGTTGGCGGACTCCTTGGCGCGCGATGAAGCGCTGAAGACGAAGGTGAAGGCGGCCTTGGCGTATCCGATCCTCCTGCTGGCGGTGGGGCTGGGGAGCATCGCGATCCTGATCAATTTTGTGGTCCCCAAGCTGGAGCACCTCTTCCTCGACCTGGGACATGAGCTGCCGTTCATGACGCGGCTGATCCTGCACCTGAGCCACCTCTCCCAAAAGAGCTCGCTCTGGGTCGCGCTCGGAGCGGGGGCGACGCTGGCCGTCGTCATCTGGCGGCGGGGAGGCGCCGCCTTGGCCCGGCTGGCGGCTGAGGTGCTGCGCAAGCTGCCGGTGTTCAGCCGGCTCGCCGGCAATCAGGAGATGCTCCACTTCGCCAGCTCCCTGAGCCTCCTGTTGCGCAGCGGGGTGCCCGCGCTGCGCTCCCTGCAGTTGGTCACGCCGAGCCTGGGCGATCCCCGGCTGCGCCGGCAGATGAGCCGCGTGTGCGAGCAGGTCGCCGTAGGGGAGCGCCTCTCCTCCAGCCTGCAAACACATGCCGCACTGCCCCTGTTTTTTGTTAAGATGATTGCCATTGGGGAGGAGTCGGGACGGCTCGATGAGGTCTTGGGGGAGATTGCCCGCGCGTACCTTCAGCAGATTGAGGCGGACATCACCGTGATCAGCTCCCTCATTGAGCCGGTCATGATCCTGGGGTTGGGGGGCGTGCTGGGGACCATCGTCCTGTCCATCTTGCTGCCGATCTTCCAGGTGACCCAGTCGGTCAGATAACCTCAGGTGAAAGGCCAGATTCAGGTGAAAGGTGATAGGTTAAAGGTGAAAGGGAACCTTTTCCCTTTTACCTTTGACCTTTTACCTTTGACCTCGCACCTCGTGTGCGTGGGATGATGCGGCCTCCGGTTGCCGTCGAGATCAGCGAGCGCTGGCTGAAGGTCGTCGTCGCCAAGCCGGCCACCCGTCCGCCCCGCCTCCTCGCGTGCGTCGTCAAGCCGATCGCCGGCTTCAGCGACGGACAGATCACTCAGACGGTCAAACAGGTCTTTCGCGAGCTGAAGCTGAAGGCGAGGCCTGTTACGGTGAGTTTCCCCCGCTGCCTCGTGACGCTGCGGAACCTCCACCTGCCCTCGCAGGATCCCCGCGAGATCGCCCAGATGATCGACCTGAACGTCACCCGCATGGTCCCCTACCGGAAGGAGGAGGTCGTCTCAAGCTATCGGCTCCTGGGGGCCGATGATATCGGCTACACCAAGGTGATGCTGGCGATCGTCCACCGGGATCTCGTCAAGCGGCAGACCGGCATCCTGGAGTCTGCGGGCCTCTCGATCGAGCGCATCCTGCTCAGCTCACACGGGGTCTGGCAGTGGGCGGCTGCGCGCCACAAGTCGGAGATGACCGCGCAGGAGCTGTTCCTGCTGGTGGATGCGGATGCGACGTTCCTCGACTGCATCATCTGCTCCCGCGAGCAGGCGCTCTTCAGCCGCAGCATCGCCCTCCAGGCCGATCAACCGGTCCGCGAGGAGGGGATGAGCAAGCTCATCGGGGAAGTGAGCCAGTCGTTGGAGGTGTTTCAGAGCGAAGAGACCAATAAGCGGCCTATCAAGGCGTTTCTCTCAGGGGCCGCCGGGAGCCTCGAGCCGCTCAAGCAGGCGATCGGCCGGGACCTCAAGCTGCCGGTCGTCAGCGTGAGCCCCCCGTCGATCCTGCCCCCCAAAGGCAAGGGGGCCCGTCCTGCAGAGCCGCCTCCCACCGTGTCCCTGACGGCGGTGACTGAGCTGGCGACCGATCAGGGCGAGCAGCTCATGTCGTTCGTGCTGCCGGAGATGCAGATCAAGCAGTCGCTCAGGCAAAAGACGCGCGAGCTGGTGCTCCTCGGGAGCCTCAGCGCCTACCTCATCACGCTCCTCATCGGCATCGGCATGAGCCGAGTGTATCGCCATCAGGCCTACCTGAACCAGCTCCAGGCCAGGAACGCGGCGATCACGCAAGAGATCGGCGAGCTCGTCACGCAGTCCAAACGTCTCGAGCTGGTCAAAGAGTCCCTTCGGCTTCGGGGGTTGCCCCTCCGCTACCTGGCGGAGCTGCAGCAGCTCCTCCCCCAGGACATTGCGCTTGAGTTCTTGAGCGTGGATGAGCGCCAGCGGGGCGTCATCCGCGGGCAGGCGCTCCAGCTATCGCACGTCTTTGCGTTCATCTCGACGCTGGAGCAATCGGCCTTCGTGGATCACGTGGAGACCAAGTACACGCGCCGCAAGCGCTCGCGCGACAAGGACACCACGGAGTTTGAGCTGGCGCTGCAATATCGTCCATAGTCCATAGTCGATAGTCCATAGTAAAGGCCAGGGAGATCGGATGAAAGGGAAGACGAGAGAACGGCTGTTATGGGGCGTGATGGGGGCCTTGGCCGTTGCCTTCCTGGGCGAGCGGTTTCTGCTGTCGGGCGTGCGCACTAGGCACCGGACGCTGCGCCAGCAGATCACGGCGGAGGAGGTCAAGCTCAGAACGAGCATTGGGATGCAGAAGCGCAAGGCCGCGATCCTCAGCGATCAGAAGAAGTACGCCGGCTACTTCCTTGCTCCGGCCGATGACCGGGAGCGGATCGCGGCGTTCCTGCAGGAGACCGAGCGTATCGCTCAGGAGTCCGGGGCCGCCATCGTCGATCTCATCCCGGACAATCAGCCCTCGAAGGCGGCCGGCCGGACGACGTATGCGGCGCAGCTCAAGGTTGAAGCGAGCATGGCGCAATTCTTGACGCTGCTCCATCACTTGCAGGACAGCCGTTTCCTGATCAAGGTCGACCGGTTCTCCCTCACGCCGAAAGATGAGCAGGCCAGCTCGCTGCGGGTCGATACCACCATCAGCTTCGTTGTTCCATAAACGGAGGAACGGAAGAACTGAAGAACTGAAGAACCAATGGACCGAAGAACTCAAGAACTGAAGAACCGAAGAACACGCGAGATCGTCTCATGTTCTTCCGTTCTTCCGTTCTTCCGTTCTTCAGTCATCGCAGGATTGACGCTGGTTGAGTTGATGGTGGCCTCCTCGATCCTGGCGATCGGCCTGGTCATGGTGGGGCGCGGGCTGCTCGCGGCATCGGCGACGCTCGACTCGGTGGAAGATCGGCTGGAAGCGATCCAGTTCCTTGACGCCAAGTTGGCACAGCTGCGGCAGGAGGCGGAGAGCCAAGGCGGTGTGGCGGCCGAGACGCGCAGCGGCGCCGTCGCGCTGCGCCATCGACAGGCCACCTGGACCCTCGACATCGTGCCTCTGGAGCCTGAGGCGCTCCTGCCACACGGCATGGCGCAGGAGCAAGCCGGCCCCGAGACTCAAGAACCCCCGATCAGGCTCGCCAGCGCGCGCTTCAGGCTGTCGTGGCAGGAGGGTCGGAGAACGCAGGATGCGGTGTTGGCCACCTACCTCGATTACAAGCCCCCCGCGGCAGGGGAGGAAGGCCCCACAAGGTGAGAGGTGTGAGGTGAGAGGATGAGAGCACGCGTGAGAAACGTCCACAGTCGAGAAAGCAGAAGGCAAAAGGCAGAAGGCAGCGACCACAACACTGCCTACTGCCTACTGCCTACTGCCTACTGCCAAAGGGCTTTTACGCTGGTGGAGCTGCTGGTGGTGACCGTCCTGGTCGGGATCTTGGGGACCGGGATGGCCTCCAGCTTTCTCTCCGGCATGCGGCTCTGGGGGCGGGCCCAGCAGCGGGATGCGGCGCACACCGACGCGTTGTGGACCCTGGAGGTCATGGCGACGGAATTGCGCCAGAGCGTCAACGTCCCCCTGGTGGCGTTTGAGGGGAGCGCGCATGAGATCATCTTTCCTGCCGTGGTCAACGACGGCCTGGTGAAGGTCGTCTACCGTTATGAGGTGTCGGAGCGGCGGCTCCAGCGAGAGCAGACGGACATGAAGGATCTGCTCGAAGAGCCGTTGGAGGCTCCCCGTCAGGACCGCACGCTCTGCTCACGGCTCGATGAGGTGCTGATCGAGTTCGGCACGCCGCCGAAGGAGATGGACGAAACAGGGTATGAGTGGGTTGATGAATGGGAGGAAGGGGACGGCGTGCCCAAGGCGGTTCGGGTGACCCTCACGATGAAGGATGCGACGCTCACAAAGATCGTGTTCATTCCAATTGCCTCCTAGAGAGTTCATAGTCCATGGTCCATAGTCCATAGCCAAACCAGGTTCAACTATGGACTATCGACTATCGACTATGGACTGCAAAGGCAGCCTCCTGATCATTGCGATCTGGGCGCTGACGACGTTTTCCATCCTCGGCATCGGCATCTCGCGGATCACCTCGTCGCAGCTTCGCCTGGCGGGCCGGTTCGAAGATCGCGTGGTCTCTGCGGCGTTGGCGCACGCCGCCGTGCGGCACGCCTGGGCGCTGCGGCAGGACGACGAGACGCCCTATGAGACGATGCAGGAGCTGCGCGCCGAGCAGCGGCAGGAGCTGGGTCGCGGCGCGTTCCGGTACACGCTCCTCGATGAGGAGAGCCGGCTTCCCCTCAACCGCGCGACGCAAGAGATGCTGGCGCGCGTCCCCGGGCTGACCCTCGACGGCGCCGTCGCCGTCACGAGCGCCACCTTGCGGCCGTTCCACGTGAAGGAAGAGCTGAGGCTGGTTGAGGAGGTTGCGGAGCCGATGGTCCAGCAGGCCGGCCCGTTCCTCACCGTCTACGGCAGCGGGGCGGTGAACATCAACACCGCCGCGCCGGAGGTCCTGCGGGCGCTCGGGCTCGACGACCGGCTGGCGGAGCTCATCGTCGCCTTCCGCACCGGCGAGGACGGGGAAGCCGGAACGGCGGATGACGGGGCGTTCGAGGAGGCAGGCACCATCGTCGAGACGCTTCGATCCACCGGCCCCCTGTTCGCCGCCCAGGAGGCCGCCCTGATCCAACTGATCAGCCAGGGGTTGCTGGGCGTCAGGTCGACGACGTTCACCCTGATGGTGGACACCACGGTCGTCGGGAGAGCAGCCCAGCGCTACGCCATCGTGCTCGATGCGCGGGAGGGAAGGGTCAAGCAGTGGGTGGAGCAGTAAGTCAGGTGAGAGGTGAGAGGATGAGAGCACATGTGCGAGACGTCCACAGTCGAGAACGCAGAAGGCAGAACGCAGAAGGCAGAAGGCCCGTGACTGCCTACTGCCTACTGCCTACCGCCTACTGGAAACAGCGAGGCTTCACGCTGGTGGAATTGATGTTGGTCGTCATCATCATCGGCATCCTGGGGGCGATGGTGATCCCCCGCATGGCGGGCCGGTCGGAGGAGGCGCGGAAATCCGTCGCCAAGGCCGACATCGACCTCAACCTGGCAACTGCGCTGAAGCTGTACGAGCTGGATAACGGGGTCTTCCCGACGGGCGATGAGGGGTTGAAGGCGCTGACGGCCGCCCCGGCCTCCGCCAAGAATTGGAAGGGGCCGTACATCGAGCGTGTGCCGCTGGACCCCTGGGGCAAATCCTACCAGTACCGAAGCCCTGGGACCCACCGGACGCATGACTACGATCTGTTGTCGCTGGGGAGGGATGGGGTTGAGGGCCAAGACGACATCGTGAATTGGGAAGAGTGATCCCACGCCCTGCTGGTCGCAGCGACACAAGGATGGAACTCCTGGAGTGTTGCTGCGAGCGCGGTGGACGGGGAGATGCGACAACGACAGATACAGTCCGCCGCGCGCCCGCCTGCGGCGGGCTCCCGCAGGGCGTGGGATGATGCGAGGCCAGTCCTGAAGTTGCGCGGGTGCCTCCCGTATGCTACACTTCGGGGGAGCGTGATGAGCGATGGACTATCAGCATGTGATCACGATCGAACCGGGAAAGCGCGGCGGTAAGCCGTGCATCCGCGGGATGCGTATTACCGTCTACGATGTGCTGGAGTATCTGGCCTCAGGCATGTCGGAGGATGACATCCTGCGCGATTTTCCTGATTTGACCCGCGAAGACATCCGGGCATGTCTTGCATTCGCCGCGGATCGTGAGCGCAAGCTACTCGCCATTCCACCCGTGTGAAACTTCTTTTCGACCAGAACCTTTCCCACCTGTTGGTCGCTTCCCTGGCAGACGCGTATCCGGGTTCAGTCCATGTGCGCGAGGTCGGCCTGCGGGATGCTGCTGATGAGGTGGTGTGGAGCTATGCCGCGGGGCATGGGCTGGTCATTGTTTCCAAGGACATAGATTTTCATCAGCGCAGCCTCGTGTTCGGGCCTCCTCCGAAGGTCGTATGGATTCGCCTGGGTAACTCTTCGACCGGCCAGATCGAGACGCTCTTACGCGCGCGCCGCGAGGTGCTCCTTGCCTTCGAACAGGATCAGGGTGCGGCGTTCCTCGCCATGGCTTGACGCCTCTCCTGGGGACGTGTCTCGCTGGAGGGTCAGGGACAGTGGAAGGGGCGAGTCGCTGCTGCAGATTGGCGATGTCCAACTAGGTCATGTCCCGCGTCTCGTCCTGAGCGTATGCGGCGACAGCGTGGCGTTGCGTCGCGCCGCATGGGAGGGCGTGGACCTCATCGAGGCGAGGGTCGATCAGTTCCGCCGGCTCGATGTCCCATCCGTGGCGCGCGACGTGCGCGCGATCGCACGGCACGGCCTGCCGGTCATTGGGACGGTGCGCAGCCATCAAGAAGGGGGACGGGCTGAGTTGAAGGACACCCAGCGCCTGGCCCTGTTTGCAGCCCTCGTCCCGGTGGTGGATGCCGTGGACGTTGAGTTGAGTTCCCCTTCCATCCTGGCGGAGGTCATCGCGCTCACCCGCCGGCATCGCAAGACGCTGCTGGTCTCCTTCCATCACTTCGCCGGCACCCCACCGGACTCGGCGCTGGAGGGCGTGCTCGAACGGGCCAGGTCGCTTCGGGCGGACCTTGTGAAGATCGCCGCCTTCGCCAGGCGGCCACACGACGTGGAACGGCTGCTGCGCTTCACCTTTCGCCACAAGGCGCGCCGTCTTGTCACGATCGCGATGGGGGTCCAGGGGACGATCTCCCGTTTCGTGTTCCCGCTGGCGGGTTCGCTGCTGACCTACACGCACCTGTCGCCTTCGCTGGGTCAGATTCCCTTGCGGCCATTCGTGAAGGGCTTGCGGCTCTGCTACCCGGACTACGAGGCGGCGCTGCTCAGGCGACGGCTCGCCTTGGCAGGCTGCGGAAAACGCTCGTGATACCACAGAGGCTACGGAATTCCACGGAGACACGGAGCCATCTTCGAGAAGCCGTTTCCGTGCTTCCGTGGCGCTTCCGTGGTTCCGTGGTGTGAAGATATGCTGGAGCATCTGGGATTGGTGGCGGCGGTGGCGATGCCGTTCTGGAACATCCCGCTCATGATCGGGATTGCCAAGCGCAAATCGTCCAAAGACATCAGCCTCGCTTGGGCGCTGGGCGTCTATGCGTGCATTCTGGCCATGCTGCCCTCCGGCCTGGCGTCGCCGGATCACATCTTCAGGGTGTTTACCATTGTGAACACGCTGCTCTTCGGCGGGGTCGTGGCGTTTGTGCTGCGGTACCGCTAAGTCGTAGTCAAGGTAAAAGGTGAAAGGTGAAAGGTAAAAGGTAAAAGGTTAGAGGGAGGCTCCACTTTCACCTATCACCTTTAACCTCTACCCGATCATCTACCAGATGGTGGATCAGCTCGCACGGATTCGGATGCGAACGCTGGGATTGGTGGGCTGGTGCGTCAACCTCTTCAACCTGGATTCCCCGCCGGATTTCGGGTGCGGGACGGCCCAAAACACGGTAGAATAACCAGGTCAAAGGTGAAAGGGTATAGGTGAAAGGGAACCCTGCCCCTTTTACCTTTACCCTTTGACCTTTCACCTGTTATGCGTAGGATGAGTGCATCAGACATGCCACAACCGATCGGGCTTTACCACCCGGCATACGAGCACGATGCCTGCGGGACGGGGTTTGTCGCCTCCATTGACGGCGTTCCCAGCCACGCGATCGTCCAGGCGGCCATCCAGTGCGTCTGCAACGTCACCCACCGGGGGGCGCTGTCCGCTGACGCGAAAACGGGTGACGGAGCCGGCATCCTCACGCAGCTTCCCCGCGCGTTCTTCTCCAAGGTGGTCCAGGAGCTCCGGGATGCGCCGGTTGCCCCCGGGGATCTTGCGGTGGGCATGGTCTTCTTGTCCCAGGAAGAGGCGGTCCGCTCCCAAGCGGCGCGGATCGTCGAAGAGATGATCACGGACGGCGGCCTCAGGCTGATCGGCTGGCGTGACGTGCCGGTTGATCCCTCGGTGCTGGGCGACAAGGCGCGCAAGACGCTGCCGGTGATCCGGCAGGTCTTCATGGCGCGAAGACCCGTCCTTGCCGCCGAGGAGTTTGAGCGGCGGCTCTTCCTCATCCGCCGGCGGATCGAGCAACGCTGGGAGGGCGCGCGCCTGGCGGAGTGCTACATCCCGTCGTTGTCCTCCAGGACGATTGTGTACAAGGGGCTGCTGGTCGCTCCGCAACTGTCGCTCTTCTATCGCGACCTGTCCGATCCGGACTACGCCTCGGCGATTGCGGTGTTCCACCAGCGCTACTCGACGAACACCTTTCCGAACTGGTTCCTCGCGCAGCCCTTCCGCTTCCTCGGGCACAACGGGGAGATCAACACGCTCCAGGGCAACCGCAACTGGATGGCGGCGCGGGAGCCAGAGCTGTCCTCGGCCCGGTGGGGCGCGCAGTTGAAGGAGCTCTTCCCGCTGATCCAGCCCGGCGGCTCGGACTCGATGAGTCTGGACAACGTGCTGGAGCTGTACGTGATGTCCGGGCGCGACATCCTGCACGCCATGATGATGCTGGTGCCGAACGCCTGGCAGGGCATGCCGGAGATGGATCCCCGCGTCAAGGCGTTCTATCAGTATCACGCCATGCTCGCGGAGCCGTGGGACGGTCCGGCGGCCCTGACGTTCACCGATGGCGTCATCGTCGGCGCCACCCTGGACCGCAACGGCCTGCGTCCTGCGCGCTACTGGGTCACGGCCGATCGGATGGTCGTCATGGCCTCAGAGGTGGGCGTCCTCGACGTGGATCCCTCGCGCATCGTGGAGAAGGGGCGGCTCGGTCCCGGCCATGTGCTGGCCGTGGACACCAAGCGCAAGCGGCTCTTGACCAACGACGCGATCAAACGGGAGTACGCCTCGAAGCGGCCCTATGCCACGTGGGTGGACCAGAGCCTCCTGCCGCTTGAGCAGGTGGTGATGGGGGCCGCGGCGGAGGAGGTGGCGATGGAGCCGGAGTCGCTCACGCGGCGCCAGATCGCCTTCGGCTACACCGACGAAGAGCTCACGATGATCATCGAGCCGATGGCCAAGACCGGCAAGGAACCGATCTTCTCGATGGGGGACGACACGCCCCTGTCCGTGCTCTCGAAACGGGCCCGGCCCCTCTTCACCTACTTCAAGCAGCTCTTCGCCCAGGTCACCAACCCGCCGATCGATCCCATCCGCGAGGAGCTGGTGATGTCGCTCAATACGCTGTTGGGGGCGCGCCCGAATCCCCTGGAGGAGGGCCCGGCGCCCAAGCGCATGGTGTTCGCCACAAGCCCCGTGTTGCTGCCGCAGGAGTTCTCCGCCCTCCGCTCGCTCCGGCGCTCCGATCTGAAGTCCGCGACGATTCCGATCCTGTTTGAAGCGGCTCACGGCCCGGCGGCCCTGCGCTCAGCCATCGAGCGCGTGCGCGAGCAGACGATCAAGGCGGTGGATGGGGGCTCGACGATTCTCATCCTCAGCGATCGCGGGCTCGATGAGTCCCACGCCCCGATCCCGTCGCTCCTGGCGACCGCGGCGGTCCACCATCACCTCATTCGCACCTCCCGCCGGATGAAGGTGGCCATCGTCGTCGAGGCGGGCGACGTCCACGAGGTCCACCAGGTCGCTTGCCTCCTCGGCTACGGCGCCTCCGCCGTCTACCCGTACCTGGCCTGCCAGACGCTCAAGCAGTTGGAGCGTTCCGGCCGCCTGGCCCCGCAGACGTTTGATCAGGGGATGGCGCAGTTCAAGAAAGCGGTGGATCAGAGCGTCTTGAAGGTCATGTCGAAGATGGGCATCTCAACGGTGGGCAGCTACCGCGGCGCGCAGATCTTCGAAGCACTGGGGCTGTCCGATGAGCTGATCGAGGACTGTTTTCCCGGCACCCCCTCGCGCATCGGCGGCCTGACCTACGAGCACGTGGCGCAGGAGGTCCTGTCGTGGCACCGCAACGCCTACCACCCGCAGGGGCCGCTGCACCTGGATGCCGGCGGGTTCTACAAGTACCGCCGCGACGGGGAATACCACGCGTTCAACCCGGAGATGGTGCGGTTCCTCCAGCAGGCGATCAAGACCGGTGACTACGCGCTCTATCAGCGGTTCGCCGCCTCGGTGAACACCCGCCCGCCGACGGCGCTGCGCGATCTGCTGGACGTCAAACCGCTGGGACCACCCGTGCCCCTCGAGGAGGTGGAGCCGGTCGAAGCGATCACGAAGCGGTTTGCGACCGCCAGCATTTCGTATGGGGCCTTGTCGCTCGAGGCGCATGAGACGCTGGCGATTGCGATGAACCGCATCGGCGGCAAGTCCGGCTCCGGCGAGGGCGGGGAAGATCCGGCGCGCTACCATCCGGCCGATCCGAACATGAACCGCAGCTCGGCGATCAAACAGGTGGCCTCCGGCCGATTCGGCGTCACGCCCGAGTACCTGATGTCGGCGCGGGAGCTGGAGATCAAGATGGCGCAGGGATCGAAGCCGGGCGAGGGCGGGCAGCTCCCGGGTTACAAGGTCTCAGAGGAGATCGCCCGCGTGCGTCACACGATTCCCGGCATCTCGCTGATCTCGCCGCCTCCGCACCATGACATCTACTCGATCGAGGATCTGGCCCAGTTGATCTACGATCTGAAGATGATCAACCCCGCCGCGCGGGTCAACGTGAAGCTGGTGGCCGAGGCGGGGGTGGGAACGATTGCGGCCGGCGTGGCCAAGGGGCACGCCGACACCGTGCTCATCTCAGGGCACGACGGCGGCACCGGGGCGAGCCCGCTGAGCTCGATCAAGAACGCGGGGTTGCCGTGGGAGCTCGGGCTGGCGGAGACCCAGCAGACGCTGCGGTTGAACGGGCTGCGCGAGAAGGTCGTGCTCCGGGCGGATGGCGGCATGAAGACCGGGCGCGATATCCTCCTGGCGGCGGTGTTCGGGGCCGAGGAGTACGGATTCGGCACCGCCGCGGTGGTCGCCACCGGATGCGTGATGACCCGCCAGTGCCACCTCAACACCTGTCCCGTCGGCGTGGCCACGCAGGATCCGAAGCTGCGCGCGAAGTTCACCGGCACGCCGGAGATGGTGGTCCACTACATGCGGTTCATCGCCCAGGAGCTGCGCGGGTATCTGGCGGCGTTGGGGGCCCGCCGGCTCGATGAGGTCATCGGCCGCACCGACTTGTTGACCAGGCGTCGCCTGGAGCTGCACGAGAAGGCCGCGACGGTGAATCTCGACTTCCTGTTGACGACGGTGGATGCCGGCCCGCGTGTTCATACGGTCCCGCGCAACGATTGGGCGTCGGATCGGCCGCTCGACAACGACATCATCCGGGATGCCCAGGCGGCGTTGGAAGGGCGCGGGAAGGTCACGCTGACCTACCCGATCCGCAATATCCATCGGGCGGTCGGCGCGCGGGTGGCGGGTGAAATCGCCAAACGGTATGGGGACAACGGGCTGCCAGCCGCCACAGTCGATGTGACCTTCCGGGGCGTGGCGGGGCAGAGCTTCGGCGCGTTCTGCATCGCGGGGATGCGCTTGACCCTCATCGGGGAAGCCAACGACTATGTCGGCAAAGGGATGGCCGGAGGCGAGCTCATCATCAGGCCGCCGGAGGAGGCGCCCTTTGTCTGGCACAAGAACGTCATTCTCGGCAACACGTGTCTCTACGGAGCCACCGGCGGGGTGCTCTATGCCGCCGGGCGTGGGGGGGAGCGGTTCGGGGTGCGCAACTCCGGGGCCATGGCGGTCATCGAGGGTCTCGGCGACCACGGCTGCGAGTACATGACGGGCGGCATCGTGGTGATCCTGGGTGAGACCGGACGCAACTTCGGGGCGGGCATGACCGGCGGCCGCGCCTACGTCCTGGATGAGGCGCGCGTGTTTGAGCGGCGCGTCAACCTCGAGCTGGTGGAGCTGATGCGGCTGGAGGGCTCCGAGGAGATCGAGAACGTGCGCACCCTCTTGGAGCGCCACTTTGTGGCGACGAAGAGCCCCCGCGCGTTGGAGATCCTGACCACCTGGGACGACGTGCAAGGACTTTTCTGGATGGTCGTGCCGCGCGGCACGGGCGCGAAGCTTGAGCAGGTCGTCAGCGCCAAGGAAGGCTAGCCACCTCGCTTCGCTCGGTGGAGTGTACAGTATACAGTGTACAGTGACGACGAGGTGGCGCTTCGCGTGCTGACGGTCAACTGTACACTGTTCACTGTAAACCGTTCACTACCTACCCCCAGTCCTACCGATGGCCGTTACTGCTGAACACGTTCTTAGCGCGCTGCGCGCGGTTCAGGACCCTGACCTCAAGCGCGACATCGTCTCGCTGGGCTTCGTCAAGGGCGTGACGATTCAGGGCGGACGGGTGGCGTTCACCATCGAGCTGACGACGCCGGCCTGTCCGGTCCGGGAGCAACTGAAGGAGCAGGCGCGCGCGGCGGTGCAGGCCCTGGCAGGCATCTCGCAGGTGGACATCACCATGACGTCGCAGGTGCGCGCCTCCCTGTCCTCACAGCCCGCTGCTCGGCTGGCTCGATCGGTGAAGAACATCGTCCCGATTGCCAGCGGCAAGGGCGGGGTGGGCAAGTCTACCGTGAGCGCCAACCTGGCGCTGGCCCTGGCCAAGACCGGCGCGCGGGTGGGACTGATGGATGCGGATGTCTATGGCCCAAGCATTCCCACCATCCTGGGCCTGACCGCCTCCCCCGAGGTGACGCCTGAGCGCCGCATGATCCCGGTCCAGCAGCATGGCCTGAGGGTCATCTCGATGGCGTTCTTCATGAAGCCGGAGGAGGCGGTGGTGTGGCGCGGCCCGATGCTCCATAAGACGGTGGAGCAGTTCCTCGGCGGCGTCGAGTGGGGCGAGCTCGACTACCTGCTCTGCGATATGCCCCCCGGGACCGGCGACGTGCAACTGTCCCTGTGTCAGATCATTCCGATTACCGGGGCGGTGATCGTGTCGACGCCGCAGGACGTCGCGCTCAACGTCGCGCAGAAGGCGATTGCGATGTTCAGGAAGCTCAACGCGCCCATCTTGGGGATCATCGAAAACATGAGCGCTCACGTGTGCCGCTCTTGCGGCACACGTGATGATATTTTTGGGAGCGGCGGTGCCAAAGCGACGGCGGAGCGCATGGGCATCCCCTTTTTAGGAGAGATTCCGCTCGAGACCTCGATTCGCGAGACCTCGGATGCAGGAACGCCCATCGTGCTCACGCACCCGGACTCAGCCGCCGCGAAGGCCTTCGTCAACGCGGCGGAGCAGCTCGCCGCCCAGGTCAGCATCCGCGCGATGCAGGGCGAGCTTGCGCCACCGGTGAAAGTCACGTTTTAGGACGGAACACAAGGGGAATCAGTGAAACGGTTTCCTCATGATCCGGCAGATATCTTGGATGCGCTCAATCGGGCGCATGTCAGGTATTTGGTAGTCGGTGGGGTCGCGGCGATCTTCCACGGTGTCCCGCGCACGACATTTGACACGGATTTGGCTGTTGACTTGGACTTCGAGAACCTCAAAGAGTTTGAACGAGTGATGAACCGCCTTGGGTTTTCCGCAAAGACCCCGGTTTCCATCACTGGACTGGCCGATCCTCACCTGCGCCAGCAGTGGACGCAGCAGAAGAACATGAAGGTGTTTTCGTTTGCCGAGAATCGCAAGCCATTCCGTCTGGTGGATATCATGGTGCGGCCGTTGAAAGACTTCGAACACCTCTATCAACACCGGAAGGTCGTCCAGCATCAGGGAGTTCGCGTCCCCTTGATGCCGCTGTCTGCGCTCATGGCGATGAAACGATCCGCAGGCCGGATCCAAGACCTTCAAGATGTGGAGTACCTTGAACTGATCCAAGAGAAAACGCGCCAACGTCGTGTGCGATCATGAAGCGTCCACGTACGCGGGATCCGTCGAAAGAACTCCTTGTCGACCAGGCGCTCAAATTGTCTCCTTCGGAGCGCTTCCAGTATGCCCTTGGACTTGCTGAGTGGGCTCTACAGGCAAATCCCGACTTGATAAAAAACCGAATGTCCTTGCTCGCACGTCACGAACGTCCCACGAAACATCGAGGATGACGGCTGATCCTACGATGCCCGTACCGGTGGAAATCGGGCGGGCGAATCTGTTCGACCTCAAGGTGACGTGGCAGGACGGGCACGAGAGCGTCTATCCGGCGCGGCATCTGCGGCTGCAGTGTCCGTGCGCCGGTTGCGTGGATGAGGTCACGGGCGAACGCCGTGTGACGGCGGCGTCGGTCCCAGACGACGTGAAGCCGCTGGGCCTCCAGCTCGTCGGCAGCTACGCCATCACGATCCAGTGGTCCGACGGCCACTCCACCGGGATCTACGCGTTTGACCGCTTGCGGAAGATGTGTCCTTGCGAAGTCTGTCAAAGGAGGTAACCGATGGCGCTCTACGTGCGGCTTGTGCGTTTTACCGAACGGCACTCATTGGGGACCGATGCCAAGAAACGCCTTGAGAAGGCCAAAGAGATCATCAGGCGACGTGGAGCGAAGCTGCATCACGCCTACATCACGTTAGGCCGTTACGACTTGATCTCAATCATCGAGGCGCCTCATGATAAGGTGATCGCGAAGCTGAGCGCAGAATTGTTTGATGAGCTTGGCCTGAAAGCCGAGACCCTGCCTGCGATTCCATTGGAAGAGTACCTCAAGTAGGGGCGAGGGAGCGTCGGGCGCGAGGATTCCTGACTTCGATCAAAGAGCTGGCGAACAGTTGGGCAGTGGCTGAGCGGCCCGGCGTGGGAGAAGGGCATGGCGAGAGGATCCGAAGGGGAACGGCAGTTCAGCGTGTTGCTCGAGCGGGTCGAGCGACAGTACAACGTGCTTTCGGAGAAGGTGACAAATCTTGACGGGAAGATCGGCCAGGGGTTGCAAGGCGTTCGGCATGAGATGGAAATCGGGTTTCGTGACATGCGAGTTGGTATCAAGGGCCTCGTGAAAGAGGTGCGGGAGCACACCCATGTCAGCTAAAACATACAGTGCTTCGAGGATTCACACGCCTGACCTCTCAGCAATTTTCAAAGAGATCAAGGCGCAGCCGCCACTCATGCGGCAGCAGGCCGCGCGCGCCTACTGCGGCATGGAAGGTGATTGGCCTCTGACGTTCGCCAATGCTCAAGAGGGGCGTCCCGGTGAGGCGCACCTGTACTTCAATATCGAGCCGTATAGCATGAGGATGATTCGCGGCAACGTCTCTCTACGGAAATATCCAAAACTGAGACGGTTGGAAGTCGGCGCATCCGTCCGTGTGCGCGGCAACATCCAGAAGGTCGACACCTTCTTCATCGAACTGGACATCCGAGACCTGGTATTTGCCAAGGCAGCCGAGGCGGCCCACTGAGGACCGCCTCCGAGGTTTCGGAAGGCAGAAAGCAGACGGCAGAGGCCGGAAGTCCGAAGCCAGAAATCAGAACCGGTACCACTTTTCCCGAGACACTACACTAGCGCTGAGTGGATGACGGAGAGGGTACCGGGGACAAGTTAGGCAGGGATTGGGCATCCCGGATGTCAGAGATTACAGAAAGGGAAGCGGCAGACCTGAGCCAGTTAGCTTTTGACCGTTCAAAGTGTGCACCATCTGGATGGGGAGATGATTTTGTCTCTGCCTTTATCGGGAGGGGCCATCAGAATACATGGGCAACGTTTGTCCGATGTAAAGCTGAGTATAACCTTCTTCTTGACATCCACCATGTATTCAGGAAAGCCATTGATCATCTGACGAACACGCGAGAAGTAGTGGAGGCAGTTTTTCTACCGCGATCACATGCTGCCTATCTGGGTGGTGCTGGGTTCGCAATGAGTGGACAGCTGAGAGAGGCTTACCTGGTATTGCGCGGTGGCTTGGAAGATGCCTTGTATGCTTATTTCATCTTCATTGATTCTGAAGCGAAGCGTGCCTGGCTTGAGGGAGATAAGCAGGTTCGTCGGAACAAGTTCCATATGGGTTCGATCTTGCAGAAGCTTGAGGCCAGAGAGGGAAGATTCGGCTCGGGTGTCAGAGATCTCTATGGACTTCTCATCGAACTCGGTGCTCATCCAAATCCGTCCGCAGTATTTCCTAACATGCAGATCAAGCAGACCGAAGAGTTCATCCAGTTCGATTCTTTGTACTTGAACATCGCGCCGTCACCGTTGAAGGCAGCTCTCAAGACATCCGCCTGTGTGGGAGCCTGGGTCTTGCAAGTGTTCCAGCGAGTATTCGAAACGCGATTCGAACTGATCGGGATTGTCGAGGATGTCAATCGTGTTAAAGAAGGGCTCTCTGTGCTGAACGCTATGCAGCAGTAGGTCTGGTGATGTTGGGCTCTAGCGTACAACCGTAGACAGTGAACTGAACTATTGATGCCGCCACGCCTCAGCGATGGCGGTGCTGCCGGGACAGAAACAGATCGTGGCGGTAGGGATCCATCAGAGAGTCAAGGAGAGTTGAACCAAGGAGCGATCATGCGGACGAAGATGAAGAAAAACGGATCGGACATGCCGAAGCGGTTTTGGGAGGATCGGGAGTGGGGATATGCCCACTACGGGGAGCTTGCCAAGCGCTTCGGGAACCAGTGGGTGGTGATTGTGAACCACAAGGCCGTCGCCGCGTCGCGCAATCTCAGAGAGGCAGAGGAGACAGCGCGAGCGAAGACAGGC
Organism: Candidatus Omnitrophota bacterium; assembly: GCA_030697665.1. GTDB lineage: Bacteria > Omnitrophota > Gorgyraeia > Aquiviventales > Aquiviventaceae > JAUYPJ01. The sequence goes on along the minus strand of JAUYPJ010000098.1, from coordinate 61,132 downwards.
GAAGCCCATGTGCCGGTGATCTTCGTCGAGCGGGGTGGGCATGTCTATTCGTCTGGCGCTCACCGTTAAGCGTCTGCCTGATGTGGAGCTTATCGACCGAGGCTTCTGGTTGGTGCGGGTGCTGTGCGATGTCCGGTTTCCATTGCGTCAGGGACTTTCGGACCCCTATCCGGCCATCATCGACACCGGCGCGCCCACTTCGATCATCCCGCTCTCGTTGTGGTCTCAGACGCACGTCCGTCGACTGAAGCCGTTTCTGCTTCAAGGACTTGTCGCTCGTAAGGAATGTGCTATTTCAGTGACAGCAGGGATCATTGGTGCCGTGCTGGAAGACCTGCAGGGACGTCAGCTCCGGCGAAGTTTCCGCACCTATTTGGCGCAAACCGATGAGGTTCCACTGATCCTGGGGATGCAGGATATGTTGGAGGATGGCAAGGTGTTTCTGGACCTCAAGGCACAGACCGCGTGGCTGGAGTTTCCATGAGCCGGATTTACCTCGACTACGCATCCTCGACGCCAATGCTGCCGGAGGTAAGGCAGGCCATGACCGACGCGCTGGAGCGGTGGGGGAATCCGTCGTCGATCCATACGAGTGGTCGAGAAGCGAAGCAGGCGGTGGAGCAGGCGCGTCGGCAGGTGGCCGCCCTCATCAACGCCACGCTGGAGGAGATCAGCTTTACCTCGTGCGGGACGGAGTCGAACAACTGGGCGTTGCGGGGGCTATTGGCCGCGAATCGACGCAAGGGGAACCAGGTGATCCTCTCGGCGATCGAGCATCCCTCGGTTTCGCTCATCGCGCGGCGCCTGGAGCGGGAGGGCGCGCACATCACTACGCTACCCGTTGACCACGAAGGGGTGGTCTCGCCCGCCGACCTCAAGGCGGCGCTCACGCCCGAGACGGTGGTGGTGTCGATCATGCTGGCCAACGGCGAGGTCGGGACCATCGAGCCGATCAAGGAGCTGGCCGCGGTGGCGCATGAGCAGGGCGCGCTGTTTCACACCGACGCCGTGGCGGCGGTCGGCCATCTGGCCGTTGATGCGAGCGCGCTCGGCGTGGACGCCTTGAGCCTGGCGGCACCGCAATTCTACGGGCCGCAGGGAGCGGCGGCGTTGTTCGTGCGAGCAGGCGTGCGCATCTTGCCGCTGCTTGAAGGCGGCGCGCAGGAGCATGGCGGTCGTTCCGGCACCGAAGCGCTTCCGGCCATCGCGGGCATGGGGATGGCAGCCGAGGTGGCCGCGCAACAGCTCCCTGCGCGCGCGGCGCAGCTTGGCCGGTTGCGGGATCGGCTGCGCGACGGCCTGCGGGAGCGCGTCGACGCTCTCCGCTTCAATGGGTCGTGGTCATCCAGGCTCCCGCACAACCTGCACGTCTGCATTGAGGGGGTGTCCAGCGAGTCGCTGGTGCTGGCGCTGGATCAGGCCGGCATCGAGGCGGGGCTGGGCTCCGCGTGCAACTCCAAGGCGATGCGCCCCTCTCATGTGTTGAAGGCGATGGGATTGACGGAAGAGCAGGCCAACGGGGCGCTGGTCCTGAGCGTCGGGGTGCCCACGACTGACGAAGACGTCGAGCGGGCCCTGGAGAGCATCCCGACCGTGGTAAAGCGCCTGCGCAACGTGACCTCCCTCACCGCCCGCGCTCGATGAGTTCTTGTAGCGACAGATTGCGGATTTCGAATTTCGGATTTCGAATTGGAGGTTTTTCAATCCGCAATCCGCAATCCGCAATCCGCAATATCCGGGGGACATCGTGAAGTACGTTGTGGTGCTGCCGGATGGGGTGGCGGATGTGCCGATCAAGGAGCTGGGCGGCAAAACCCCGCTGGAAGTCGCCAAGCACCCGAACATGGACTGGATCGCCCGGGAAGGGATCACCGGATGGGCGCGCACGATTCCACGCGGTTTTCCTCCAGGCTCCGACGTCGGCTGCATGAGCGTCTTCGGCTATGACCCGCGCAAGTACCACACGGGCCGCTCGCCCCTGGAGGCCGCCGCGCAGGGGATCATGCTCGGTCAGAGCGAGGTCGCCTTCCGGTGCAACACCGTGGCGGTCGAGCACGGCGTCATGGCCGACTACTCGGCCGGCCATATCGAGAGCGCCGACTCATCTGAGCTCATCAAGACGGTGAACGAGCAGCTCGGCAGGGATGGGATACGGTTCTACGCCGGCGTGAGTTACCGGCACCTCGCCATTGTCGACGGTGGACAGTGGACGGTGGACAGTGGACAGTTCGCTCAGACGATGTGCACACCGCCACACGACATCTCGGGAAAGCCGATTGCGGCCTATCTTCCGAGTGGACCTGGTGCTGAGCGGTTACGGCAGATCATGCAGGAGTCTGTGCACATCCTCAATGAGCATCCGGTGAATCAGCGGCGCGTCAAGGCCGGCAAGAAGCCGGCGACGATGCTGTGGTTCTGGGGGCAGGGCACGGCGACGCAGCTCCCGCCGTTTCAGCAGACGTATGGGCTGCGGGGCGCGTGCATCAGCGCGGTGGACATCGTGCGGGGCATCGGGCGCCTGGCGGGGTGTGATATCATCCAGGTGCCGGGGATCACCGGCTACTTCGACACCAACTACAAGGGGAAAGCCGAGTACGCGCTCAGAGCGCTTGATGACCACGACCTCGTTCTGGTCCACATCGAGCCGACGGACGAGGCCGGCCACATGGGCGATGTCCGGAAGAAGATCCAGGCCATCGAGGACACCGACCGGCTTGTGGTGGGAACGCTGCTGGAGGGATTGAAGCGAAGAGGCGAGCCGTTTGCGATCTTGGTCGTCTGCGATCACCCAACGAGCACGATCCTCAAGACCCACCTCGCCGAGCCGGTGCCGTTTGCCCTCTACGCGACGGATGGTCCGAAGGACGAGGTGAGCGCGTATCATGAGGTCGCAGTCAACGCTTCGCGCAGGCGCTTCGACGACGGCTTTCAGTTAATGGCATTCTTCCTGAACCAACAGGCGGGGTCAGTCTGACCCCAAGATGGGAGGTTTCATGCGCTTGACGGTGAGATCAGGACGACTCGGTGACGTTCGTGATGGGGTGCCGGTGTTTGCTGCGCTTGAGGGCGAGCAGCGTCCAGAACGGCTGCTGCCGCTCTCCGTGACGCGAGATCAGGCGCTGAGACGGCTCGTGGACGGCTCCGGGTTTCGCGGGGCGGCCAACGAGGTCGTCCTGTTGCCGCGAGGTTCCGGATGGATCCTCGTGGTCGGGCTCGGGAAGGCGAAGGAGCTGTCACTCGAGCGGGTCCGTCAATTGGCGGGCACGGCGGCCAAGGCGGCCCGTGCGCGCGGGGTCAAGCGACTGTCGCTGCCCGTCTTGCGCGAGCAGGGGCTTGGCGCGCCGGCCGCTGTGGCCCAGGCCTTGACGGAGGGCGCGCTGCTGGGGCTCTACCGGTATGACAAACTGAAGAAGCTCCCCCCCCACGAACGGAGCCGGCGGATCGAAGCGATCACGCTGATCGCCGAGCGGCGCGGGGAGGTTGCTGACGTGAAGCGGGCGGTCGAGAAGGGCCAGGTGCTGGCCGAGGCGGTGGGGCTGGCGCGCGACCTCATCAACGGCCCGTCCAACATCGTCACCCCCACGCACCTCGCCAACCACGCCAGGGCGATCGCCAGGCAGTTCAGGCTCGGCTGCCGCGTCATCCCGTTTCCTCAACTGAAGCGCTTGGGGTTTGGCGGGATCGTCGGGGTGGCGCAAGGCAGCGCCCACCCCGCGCAGTTCATCGTGTTGGACTACCGGCCGCCGCGCGCGAAGGCGACCCTTGCCCTCTGCGGGAAGGGGATCACCTTCGACTCCGGCGGCATCAGCATCAAGCCATCGGCGAAGATGGAGCAGATGAAGTACGACATGTCGGGTGCCGCCGCGGTGCTGGGCACGGTGAAAGCGGCCGCCGCCCTGAAGCTGCCCCTGCGCATCGTCGGGATCATCGCGGCGACCGAGAACCTCCCATCGGGGACCGCGCAGAAGCCCGGTGACGTCCTGAAGACCCTGTCGGGTAAAACGGTCGAGGTGCTCAATACGGACGCCGAAGGGCGCCTCGTCCTCGCCGACTGTCTCCACTACGCCAAGCGTTACAAGCCCGACGGCGTGATCGATCTCGCCACGCTGACCGGCGCCTGCGTGGTCGCGTTGGGCAGCGAGGCGATCGGGCTGATGACGCCCGATGAGCGGCTGGCGGCGCGGTTGAACCAGGCGGGCAAGGCGACCTACGAGCGGGTCTGGCGGCTGCCCCTCTGGGCCGAGTACGGCCCGGCCATGAAGTCGGACATCGCGGATCTCCGGAATGTGACCAACACGGGCGAGGCGGGCACCATCACCGCCGCGAAGTTCCTGCAGGAGTTCACGGAGGGGTTGCGGTGGGCGCACCTGGACATCGCCGGCACCGCGTGGACGGAGAAAGAGCGGCCGTATGTGCCGAAGGGAGCGGTCGGGGTCGGGGTTCGGTTGCTCATTGAGCTGATGGAACGGTGGACAAAAGCGGTGACTGAGTAACTGGGTCACTGGGTGACTGGGTTACGGCAACATCCAACTCAGTCACCCAGTCACGAAGAGGACAGTATGTCGAACACCAACGATGAGTTGATACAATTACGCCAGGCACTGGAAGTCCCCGCGGCGAAAGAGTGGGAGTCTGCGGTGCGGCTGCTCCTGCGGCTGATGGGAGAAGACCCCAACCGTGAGGGGCTCCGACGGACCCCGCTGCGGGTGAAGAAGGCCTTGCAGTTTCTGACCTCCGGCTACCGGCAGGACCCGGCGAAGATTCTCAAACGCGCCTTCGCCCAAGTGAAACATGATGAAATGGTCATCGTGAAGGATATTGATTTCTACAGCTTGTGCGAACACCATTGCTTGCCCTTTTTTGGGAAGTGCCACATCGCGTACGTGCCGGACAAAAAAATCCTCGGCCTGAGCAAGATCCCGAGGCTTGTGGATGTCTTCGCCCACCGCCTGCAGGTGCAGGAGCGACTCACGACGCAGATCGCCGAGGCGATCAACGAGCACGTCCGTCCCATCGGGGTGGCGTGCGTCGTCGAGGCAAGCCACCTGTGCATGATGATGCGGGGGGTGCAGAAGCAGAACGCTCGGGCGGTGACCAGCTCCATGCTGGGGGTCTTTCGTTCCAGCGACAAAACCCGCACGGAATTTTTGACGTTGATCCGCTCCTCCCTCGCATGATCCCACCACCTCGCTGTCGCGGCGCACGCCGCGGAAACGACCACATTGAGCGCCGCGGACGCGGCGGGTGTGGAGCAGTTCACGACACGAAGCCACCGCGTCTGCGCCACAGGCGCAGGCAGCCAGGTGGTGGGATGAAGTGTGGCTGGTGGCGCGCGGGTATCGGGGTCGGGGCATTGTGCGCAACGCTGAGCTGTACCCTTCACCCGTCACCCTTTACCCTTCACCCTGCCTCGGATGCCGAGCGCGAAATCGGGGTCGTGGTGCTGGCCCACGGCGGCTCTCGACGGTGGAACCAGGCGGTCCGCCAGACGGTGGCCCAGGCGAAGTTGTCCGTCCCCACTGAGGTGGTGTTTGGGATGGGGATGCACCCCCACGAAGTCGATCGACTTCAGCAAGCCGTCGAACGGCTGGAGCGGCGCGGGGCGCGGCGGCTCGTGGTGGTTCCGCTGCTGATCTCCTCTTCCTCTGAGGTGATGCGGCAGTTCCAGTACCTCTTCGGGCTGCGTGAGCACGGGCCGTGGGAGGCGATGGTGCGCCCGCTCACGCTGCGCACACCCATCCTCATGACGGGTCCGCTGGAGGATGATCCGGCGGTGGCGGAGGTGCTCGTGGAGCGGGCGCAGCGGTTGAGCCGCTCGCCCCAGGAGGAGGCCGTCGTGCTGGTGGCGCACGGCCCGACGAGTGATGACGATGATCTCCGATGGCATGAGATGATGGAGCGCCTCGCGGCTGCGGTCAGGGCGCGGGGGGGATTCCAGGCGGTGATTCCGGTGACGATGCGCGACGACGCTCCGACACCGGTGCAGGAGGCGGCGATTGCGCGGATGCGCTCAATCGTCCAGGAGTGCAGCCGGCGGGGTCGAGTCCTCGTCGTCCCCTTGCTCATCGCCAGGGGAGGGATCGAGGCCAAGATTCCCCAGCGGCTCACGGGCCTGGCCTACGCCTATCGCGGGGAGGCGCTCCTGCCGCATCCCAGCATCGTCCAGTGGCTCACCCGCCAGGTCGAACAGGCAGCGGAAACACTTCTGGGTGACACGTGACAGGTGATATGGCGTAGCGCAGCAGGATCACTTGTGATAAAATCATTTCTCTGGATGGAGAGGACGGTCCCCCAATGACACAACTGGCCCAAGCGCGTCGAGGCCACGTGACCGAGGCCATGCGGCGCGTGGCCCAGCGGGAAGGGTTGGATCCGGAGGTGATCCGCTCCGAGATCGCCCAGGGACGCCTCATCATTCCCGCCAACGGCCACCACCTGGCCGGAAGCCTGGACCCCATCGGGGTCGGGACCGTGGCGTCGGTCAAGATCAACGCCAACATCGGCAACTCGGCCGTGACCTCGGATGAGGAGGCGGAGCTCAAGAAGCTCCACATGGCGGTACACTACGGCGCGGATACCGTCATGGATCTCTCCACGGGAGGCGACATCCCGCAGATCCGGCGCGCGATCATCGAGGCCAGCCCGGTGCCGGTGGGCACCGTGCCGATCTACGAAGCGGTGACGCGCGTCCGACGAGTGGAAGACCTCACCCCGGAGCTGTTGCTCCGCGTGATTGAGGAGCAAGCGGCGCAGGGGGTGGACTACATGACCATCCACGCCGGCATCCTCCTGGAGCACCTGCCGCTGGTGCAGCACCGGATCACCGGCATCGTCAGCCGCGGCGGCAGCTTGCTCGCGCAGTGGATGGCCGCGCACCGGGCGCAGAATCCGTTGTACGAGCGCGTGGATGAGATCAGCGAGATCTTGCGGGCCCATGACGTCTCCTACAGCTTCGGCGATAGCCTGCGGCCGGGGTGTCTGGCCGATGCCTCGGATGAGGCGCAACTGGCGGAGCTCAAGACGCTCGGGGAGCTGACGCAGCGCGCCTGGGCGATGGGGGTCCAGGTCATGGTGGAGGGGCCGGGGCACGTCCCCATGGATCAGGTGGAGATGAACGTGAAGCTGCAGCAGCGCTACTGTCACGAGGCGCCGTTCTACACCCTCGGGCCGCTGGTCACCGACATCGCCCCGGGCTATGACCACATCACCTCGGCGATCGGCGCTGCCATGATGGGATGGTACGGCGCCAGCCTGCTCTGCTACGTCACGCCCAAGGAGCATCTGGGGTTGCCGAATGAGGAGGACGTCCGCAACGGCGTCATCGCCTACAAGATTGCGGCGCACGCCGCGGATGTCGCGCGGGGCCGGCGAGGCGCGCGCAGGCGCGACGATGCGCTCTCGCAGGCCCGGTTCACCTTTGACTGGGAGCAGCAGTTTGCGTTGTCGCTGGATCCGGAGACCTCGCGCCGGATGCACGATGAGACGTTGCCGGATGGTTTCTACAAGGGGGCGAAGTTCTGTTCCATGTGCGGGCCGAAATTCTGTTCGATGCGCATCACGCAGACTGCGTCGAAGCTGTTGGGGAGCGCGGGCGCGCCGGCGTCGTCACCGGAGCCCGTGGCAGGCCGAGGGGGAGTGACCGCACTCGAGGAGAGCACAGGGCATGGACATTGAACGGCGGCTTGCGAAGCATATGAAACGGCTGAACAAAGCGATTCAGAAGCTCGTCGCGAAGACGGCGGAATTTGAGGAGCTGCGCAAGATGCTGCGGGAGGAGCGGGTGGAGTTGGCCGTCTATGTGGTCCCGCTGATTGGCGGTAAGCCCGCCTGTCGTGAAGAATGGCGCTTTGAGTTGACGGACGCTGACCGGCACTTTCTCAAGCAGGCGGGCATCCGGTTTTAACCCCTGAGGTGTTGCAATAGCGGTTTTTGGGGTAGGATTACACAGATTAGCCAAATCGATTCCACAGATGTTTTCGTCGGATTTTCGTCGGAGCCAATCGGTGTAATCGGTTTGTAGAATCTGTGTAATCCCCAATAGATAGGGGTGCCCAGGGGAACGGACGGGAAGGGGCGAATCGACGATGTCGAAGCGGGTGATGACCCTTGACGAGCTGGATCTTCCGGTCGGGAAGAAGACTCGGTTGTCCCGGCTGCTCTACCGGTACGGTCCGCGCAACGGCCGCTTGATGGTGCTGCCGATCGACCAGGGCCTTGAGCACGGGCCGCGCGACTTCTTTGTCAACCCGGAGAGCCTCAACCCGGAGTTCCAGCTTCGCCTGGCGCTTGAGGGGGAATTTTCGGCGATCGCCTTCCAGATCGGGCTGGCGGAGAAGTACCTGCGCCTGTTTGCGGGCAAAGTGCCGCTCATCCTGAAGCTCAACGGCAAGACCGATATCCCTCCGGATGACGAGGCCTTCTCCCCGTGTCATGCCTCGGTGGCGGATGCGGTGCGGTTGGGGGCTGAGGCGGTCGGCTACACCTGTTACGTGGGCTCTCCCCGGCAGGACGACGATTTCATCCAGTTCGGCAACGTCCGTCGCGAGGCGGAGCGCGCCGGCATGCCCGTGATCATGTGGGCGTACCCTCGGGGGAAGTTCATCGAGCAGAAGGGCGGCCGGGACAGCTTCTATGCGGTGGACTACGCCGCCAGGCTGGCGCAGGAGCTGGGCGCCGACGTCGTGAAGGTCAACTACCCAAAGGTTGACGAGGAGAAGCGCGCGCAGTACCCCAAGGAATATCGGGAGCTGAAGCTCTCCAAGCGGGAGATGTTGGAGCAGATCGTGGCCTCGGCGGGGCGGACGCTCACGCTGATGTCGGGCGGCTCCAAGCGGAGCGATGAGGAGCTGTTTGACGACGTGCGCGTGGCTCTCGAAGCGGGGGTGACGGGATTCATCTTCGGCCGGAACATGTGGCAGCGGCGGTTCAGGGACGCCCTGGACGTCGCCGGCACGATCACCAACATGATCCACGAGGTCAGTTCCCCCGCGGCCAAGAAAGCCGCGCTGGTGTAAGAGAGCGCCGGCAGCAGAGAGACAACCAGGTTGACGAGGAGTTTTTCGGGAGGTTGATACGATGACGCAGACAGCGACTGAAGTGACAGTGTGGATCGGCGGGGCCGCCGGTGACGGCATCGCCTCGGCAGGGGAGTCGTTCGCCCAGGCGTGCTCGCGGTCCGGCTACCACGTCTTCGCCTATAACAGCTACCAGTCGGTCATCCGCGGCGGCCACGTGTGCATGCACGTCCGCATTGGCACCCAGAAGGTCTACACCCAAGGCGACGAGCTGGATTACCTCGTCGCGCTGAACCAGGACACGCTGCAGCGCTACGGCAAGCGCGTGGTGCCGGGCGGGGCGGTGTTCTACAACACCGACAAGTTTCAGGCCACGCCTGAGCAGGTGGGCCCCAAGGTGCAGCTCATCGGGCTGCCGGTGATGGAGCTGGCGGGCAATCAGCTCATGCAGAACATCGCGCTCATGGGGGCGCTGATGCACGTGCTCGGGCTGGACCCGTCGGCCATCTGGACGCTGATCAAGGAGCGTTTTGCGAAGAAGGGCGAGGCGGTCATCAATGCGAACCTGGAAGCCTTCGACAAGGGGATGGAGTTTGCGAAGGCCAAGGCTCAGCCGGGGGCCATCCGCATCGGGAAGGGCGACGGCAAGCGGCGGCCGCTGGCCGGGGGCAACCCCATGATCGGTTTCGGCGCCCTGGCGGCGGGCTGCCGGTTCTACTCGGCCTACCCCATGACGCCGGCCTCCTCCCTGCTGCACTGGCTCGTGAAGTACGCGGCCAAGACGGGGCTGCTCGTCAAGCAATGCGAGGATGAGATCGCCGCCATCAACATGGCGATCGGGGCGGCCCATGTGGGGGTGCGGGCGATGACCGGCACATCGGGCGGCGGCTTTGCGCTGATGACCGAGGCGGTGGGCGAGGCCGGGATGACTGAAACCCCCGTGGTCATCGTGGAGGCCCAGCGGGGCGGTCCCTCAACCGGCCTGCCGACCAAGACCGAGCAAGGCGATCTCTTCCAGATGCTGGGCGCCTCGGAAGGGGAGTTCCCGAAAGCGATCCTGGCCCCGCGGACCCTGGAAGAGTGTTATACGATGACGATCGCCGCCTTCAACCTGGCGGAGGAGTACCAGTGCCCGGTGCTGATCGCCACCGACCTCTATCTGGCCGAGCGGCTGGAGACGTTCGACGGGGTGGAGATCACCCACATCCCGATCGAGCGCGGCGAGCTACTCACTCAGCCGCCCGCCGGCAACGGCTATCGCCGCTTCCTCGATACGAAGACCGGCGTCTCCCCGCGCGCCCTGCCCGGCATGTCGGGGACCGTCTTTACGGCGGCGACGGACGAGCACGATGAGGACGGGATCGTCATCAGCGACGTCTACGCCAACCCTTCCCTACGCGCGAAGATGATGGCCAAGCGCATGCGCAAGCTGGCGTTCCTCTTACAGGAGTTGCCCCCGCCGCAACTCGACGGCCCGAGGGACGCCGACTTGACCCTGGTCGGCTGGGGATCCACCTATCAGGTGATGCTGGAGGCGATGCACGCGTTGAACGCGGAAGGCTTCAAGGTCAACGTGCTCGGGGTGCGCATCCTCTGGCCGTTCCAGACCGAGGCGATCCGCCAACTGCTGAGCTCATGCCGCATGACGATGTCGATCGAGAATAACTACACCGGGCAGCTGGTGAAGCTCATCCGGATGGAGACGGGCTGCTCCATCCAGCACCATCTCCGGAAGTTTGACGGGGAGCCGTTTGAGCCCAAGCAGGTGGTTGACCAGGCGAGGACACTGCTCAAGACCAAGCCGACCACGTCGGTGGTGGCGACCGTCGTCAGCGATGAAGGCCTACCGCCGGACTTTTCACCCATGGAGCATCCCGCGGTCGGGGCGGAGGTTGCCCGGCAACACTAAGGCGTGACAAGTGACAAGTGACATGTCACATGCAACATGTTGCATGTCCCGTGTCACCTGTCACCCGGCTAGTTGAGGAGGAAACGAATGGCGCAGGTGAAGGAGTACATCGGGAAGGTCAAGCCGGACTGGTGTCCGGGCTGCGGGGATTTTGCGGTCCTCAACGCGTTGCAGCGCGCCCTCGCTGAGCTGGACATCGCCCCCCATAACGTCCAGGTGGTGTCGGGCATCGGCTGCTCCTCGAACCTGCCGGGGTTTCTCAACGCGTACGGCTTTCACGGCCTGCACGGCAGGGCGCTGCCGGTGGCCACCGGGGCCCGCCTGGGCAACCATGACCTGACGGTGATTGCGACGGGCGGCGATGGCGACGGCTACGGCATCGGCGTCGGTCACTTCGTCCACACCTGTCGCCGGAACGTCGACATGACGTACATCGTGATGGACAACCAGATTTATGGGTTGACCACCGGCCAGGCTTCTCCGACGACCGAGAAGGACATCCGCACGAAATCCACCCCCGAAGGCACCATCGAGACCGCGCTCAGCCCCATCGCGCTGGCCCTCACGTGCGGGGCGACCTACGTCGCCAGAGGCTTCTCCGGAGACAACCTGCACCTCGCGCAGCTCATGAAAGGGGCGATTGAGCACAAGGGGTTTGCCCTGGTGGACGTCTTTTCCCCGTGCGTCACCTACAACAAGCACAACACCTATCCGTGGTTTCGTGAACGGGTCTATAAGCTGGAAGACGAGCGTCACGACACGTCCGATTTTCGGCTGGCGATGGAGAAGGCGTTTGAATGGGGCGCCCGGATTCCGCTCGGCGTGTTCTACAAAGTGGAGCGTCCCACCTATGAAGATGAAGAGCCGGCCCTCCGGAGCGGCACGCCGCTGGCCAAGCAGCCGCTCCAGCGGACGGATCTCGCGGCCATCATGGAGGACTTCATTTAAAGGCAGTGACTGTGTCACTGGGTGACTGCGTGACTGAGTGGCAGTGACGCAGTCACGCAGTAACTCAGTCACCCAGTCACGGAGCTCAACATGGCGATGCTGACGAAGGTCGCGAAGACCTCGGAGGTTCCGCAGGGGACGGGGAAGGTCATCGAGGTCGCCGGCAAGACCCTGGCCCTGTTCAACTGCGAAGGGACGTTTTATGCGATTGAGAACGAGTGCAAGCACCGCGGCGGGCCCCTCGGAGAAGGCAGTCTCGAGGGAGGGGTGGTGACCTGTCCGTGGCACGGCTGGGAATACGAGGTGGCCTCCGGGGCATGCCGCACGAATCCCTCGGTTGCGGTTCAGGCATTCGAAGTGAAGGTCGAAGGGGACGACGTGCTGATCCGCCTCTAAATGCGCCCACAATTGTATCTTCACATTGGGCGCATTTACCCCGAGCGATAGCGAGGGGTTACCCCTCGTCGTAAATGCTCCTCGGGGTAAATGGAACCACCTGGAAACGTCAAGCTGCATTGGTAGTTCCATTTAAGAGCGCTCCAAGACCGGGGTCAGATTCTCCACTACCACACGAGGGGGAGATCCCGGTTTTGTGGTCAGGGCAGTGAACAGATGGAACGGAAGTGCGTGGTGTTGCTCTCGGGCGGGCTGGACAGCGCCCTGGCCGCGAGGCTGATGTGCGAGCAGGGCGTCGAGGTCCAGGCTCTTTTTCTCTCGATGAGCTGGGGTTGCTGTGAGAAGGAGAAGGCCCAGGTATGCGCCCAACAGCTCGGCGTCCCGCTGCTCATCCTGAGCGTCGGGGATGCCTACCTGGACGTGATCCGCAGGCCGAGGTATGGCTACGGCAGCGGGATGAATCCCTGCGTGGATTGTCGGATCTACATGTTTCGGATCGCCAAGCGGTACATGGAAGAGATCGGGGCGGGGTTCGTCGTGACCGGCGAGGTGCTCGGGCAGCGGCCGATGTCTCAGATGCGTAGGCCGCTGGCCATCATTGAGGCCGACAGCGGCCTGGAAGGGCTGTTGCTGCGCCCCCTGTCGGCTCAGCTGCTTGAGCCGACGCTGCCGGAGCTCTTGGGGGTGGTGGATCGCCAGCGGCTCTTGCGGATCGCTGGACGCGCCCGTCAGGAGCAGATGGCCTTGGCGTCTGCGGCGGGCCTGAGCGGGTATGCGACGCCCGCCGGCGGCTGCTTGTTGACGGATGAGCATTTCGCCGACAAGACGCGGGATCTGTTTGCGCATGAGGAGCGTCCGACGACGAAGGACATGGAGCTGCTGACGATCGGACGCCATTTTCGGATCGGACCGAAGACAAAGGTCATCCTGGGCCGCAACGCCGTCGAGAATCTGCTCTTGGAGGGGCATGCACAGGCCGGGTACACTTGCCTGAGGCCGAAGTTTGCAGGGCCCTCGGCACTCATGACGGGCGAAGGGAGCGAGGAGGCGCGGCACCTTGCGGCGACCCTGATCGTCCACCACACGAAGGCGGAGAAGCGCCCGGAGGGGCTGTTGGAGTTCTGGATGGATGGCCGCCCCTGGACGGTTGATCCGGCGGCGGCTGAGGCCGCAGGCCACGCGGTGGACGCGGTGAAGCTGTAGCAGGGTGGTGGAGAATGGGACGATGATCGACTACGTGTTTCGCGTGGGAGGCGAGGGCGGGGAAGGGGTGATCAGCACCGGGGAGATGCTGACCATTGCGCTGGCGCGCTCCGGCTTTGAGATCTACACCTTCCGGACCTACCCTGCGGAGATCAAGGGCGGTCATGCGAATTACCAGGTCCGGGCCTCGGGCAAGCTCTTGCTCTCCTACGGGGCGGCCGTCGATGTGCTGCTAGCCTTCAATGAAGAGGCGTACCAGAAACACGTGCAGGACGTGCGCTCCGGCGGGGTGGTGATCTACGACGCCGACAGCTTTTCCCCACCGTCGAGCGATTCGCTGGTGTTCTACGGCGTGCCGATGACCTCCCTGGCCACGGAAAAGGTCGGGGTGAAGCTGACGAAGAACATCCTCGCCCTGGGGGTGTGCGCGCAGCTCTTCGACATCCCGCTTGAGACGTTCGAGGGGCTCCTCAAGGAGAAGTTCGGCCGCAAAGGCGAGTCGGTGGTGCAGAAGAACCTCCTGGCACTACGGGTCGGGGCGGACTACATCCAACAGCAGACCAAACGTGACCCGATTCGCCTGGGACGGGGTCCGCGCCAAACCCATGAGCTGGTCCTGTCCGGCAACGAGTCGTTGGCCTTAGGGGCGATTGCCGCGGGGTGCCGCATCTATGCTGGGTATCCCATCACGCCGGCAACCGACATCATGGAGTTCCTCGCCAAAGAACTCCCCAAGCTGGGCGGCTACGTGGTGCAGACGGAAGACGAGATCTCGGCCATCGGGGTGGTGCTCGGCGCGTCGTTTGCCGGCAGGAAGGCGATGACGGCCACGTCAGGGCCGGGGTTTTCCCTCATGACGGAGATGATGGGGTTGGCGGTGGCCGCTGAGATGCCGGCGGTCGTCGTGGATGTCCAGCGGGTCGGTCCGTCCACCGGTATGCCCACCAAGACCGAGCAAGGCGATCTCTACCTGGCGGTGTACGGGGGGCATGGGAACTGTCCCCGCATCGTGATGGCCCTGACGAGCGTCGAGGACTGTTTCTATGGGATCATGCGGGCGTTCAACCTCAGCGAGCAGTTCCAGATGCCCGTGGTCGTGCTCTCCGACGCCTCCCTGGGCCACCGCAAAGCGACCGTCCCCGTGCCCGACCCGTCGAAGGTCCAGATCGTCGAGCGCCGCAGGCCGCAAGGGGAGGAATTGACGCACTACAAGCGGTATCGCTTCACGCCCGATCACATCTCCCCGATGTCCGTTCCGGGCATGGAGGGCGGGGGCTACGTGGCCGAAGGGCTGGAGCACGACGAGGTGGGCTACCCGGCGGCCTCGGATCACGAGAACCACCTCCGCTTGACGCGCAAGCGCTACGGAAAGTTTCAGGCGGTCGAGGTCATTGCGAACGAGCTCGCGCGGCTCTATGGGGAGCCGCATCCGGAGATCGGCATCATCGGATGGGGATCCACCGAGGGGGTCATTCGGGAAGCGGTGCAGATGGCGCTCGAAGCGGGCTATTCCGTGGGCGCGCTGCACCCGAAGATCCTGTATCCCCAGCCGCTGGCGAAATTGACCGAGTTCATCGAAGGGACCAAGGCGGTCATCATCCCGGAGGTCAACTTCACCGGACAGTTCGCCACACTGCTGCGCAAGCGCTTTGCGTACGATTTTCTCCAACTGAACAAATGCATCGGGCTGCCGTTTACGCCCAAGGAGATCTTGGACAAAATTGAGGAGGTGGCGGTTCATGTCCACAGTCGTCGACGAACGCCAGCCGGCGCCCTCTGAGTATAAGACCGACGAACATCCGATCTGGTGCCCCGGCTGCGGGGACTTCGGGGTCCTCGCCTCGCTCTACAATGTGCTCAGCGCGCTGAGGGTCCAGTCCAAGGATCTCGTCGTTGTCTCAGGGATCGGCTGCTCGGGCCGGACGTCGGGGTTCATCAAGTCCTACGGGTTCCACAGCGTCCATGGGCGGGTGCTGCCCGTGGCCCTGGGGGTGAAGCTGGCGAACCCCTCGCTGCAGGTGATCGGGGTCGGAGGCGATGGGGACGGGTTTGCGATCGGCGGGGGCCATATCCCGCACGCCGCCCGCCGCAATCCTGATTTCGCCTACCTCATCATGGATAACGCGACCTACGGCTTGACGAAGGGGCAATACTCGCCGACCTCCCAGGTGGGATTCCAGGCCGGCTCCACCCCCTACGGGAACATCGAACAGCCGCTCAACCCGCTGGCCATGTTGATCGCCTATGGCGCGACCTTCGTCGGGCAGGGCTACTCCGGCAAGCCGCGGGAGCTCACCGAGCTCATCAAGCGGGCGATTGAGCACAAGGGGTTTGCGTTCGTGAACATCATCAGCCCGTGCATCACCTTCTACAATACGTATAAGGTGATTCCGCCCCGCTTGGCCGAAGTGCCCACGGACCACGATGTCACCAGTCAGGCAAAAGCCTTTGAGCTGGCGCTGCAGACCGACCGCATCGCCCTTGGGGTGTTCTACCAGGTGAGCCGGCCGACGTTTGAGGACGGTGTGGCCGAGGTGATCAAGAAGGCGCAGGCCGCCGGCCCGCCTCGACTCGACGAGATCTTCGCGGAATTCTCCTAACGCTGATTACACAGATTCCTAAGGTGATTACGCAGATTGGGTCTAGGACTCCTGATCTGCGTAATCGTTTTTTCAATCCGTAAATCATCTCATGGCCACCCGCGTTGAGCGCGACTCGCTCGGCACCAAGCGCGTGCCCGCCTCCGCGTACTACGGCATCCAGACCTTCCGCGCCGTTGAGAACTTTCCCATCAGCGGGCTGCGGCTGCCGGTCGAGATGATCCGCGCCTATGCGCTCATCAAGCAGGCCGCCGCAGTGGCGAACGCCTCCACAGGACATCTGAGTCGCCGGCATGCCTCCGCCATCGGCCGCGCGTGCCGCGAGGTGATCCGCGGGAGGTTCGACGGGCAGTTCGTCGTCGATGTCTACCAGGCCGGCGCCGGGACGTCGTTCAACATGAACGTGAACGAGGTCATCGCCAACCGCGCCAACGAGCTCCTGGGCGCGCCCAGGGGCAGCTATCGGCATCTCCATCCCAACGACCACGTCAACATGGCCCAGTCCACGAACGACACCTTCCCGACGGCCATGCGGCTGGCGTGTCTGATGGTCCTGCCCCCCTTGCGGCAGCAGATGCGGCGCCTCGAGGGATCGCTGCAGGGCTGCGCCCGCCGGTTCCGTGGGATCGTCAAGGCGGGGCGAACCCATCTGCAGGATGCGTTGCCCGTCCGGCTCGGCCGCGAATTCGGCGCCTACGCGCTCGCGTTGAGCAAGGCCAGGGTCCACGTGGAGCTGACGGCGCGCGCCCTCCTGGAGTTGAACCTGGGAGGCACGGCGGTCGGGACCGGAGCGAATGCCCCTGCCCGGTACCGGGCGTTGGCGATCCGTGCGCTGCGTCAATGGACGGGATGGCCCCTCCGGCCTGCGGAGGACTTGATGGAGCGGACCCAGAGCCTCGGGGATTTCGCGCGCCTCTCCGGGGGCCTGCGCAGCTACGCGCTGGAGCTCATTCGCATCGCCAACGATCTGCGGCTGATGAACTCAGGTCCGAACACCGGCTTCGGTGAGATCGAGCTGCCGGCGGTCCAGCCGGGCTCGTCGATCATGCCGGGGAAGGTGAACCCCGTCATTCCAGAGATGGTCGATATGGTGGGCTTCCAGGTGCTCGGGCACGATGCGACCATTGCCGGCGCCGCACAGGCCGGGCAGCTGGAGCTGAACGTCATGATGCCGGTGGTGGCCTACAACCTCCTCCAGGCCATCCGGCTGCTGACGAACGCAGCCCGGATCTTCGCGGCGCGCTGTGTTGACGGCATCACCGCGCATCCACAGCGCTGCGAGTCGCTTGCCCATCGCAGCCTCGCGCTGATCACCGCGTTGGCACCCCAGATCGGCTACCTCAACGCCGCGCGCATCGCGAAGGAGTCGTTGCAGAGCGGCAGGTCCATCCAGGACCTTGTGGTGGCGCATCGGCTGCTCGATCAGGCCTCCGCGCAGCGGCTGCTCGACCCCTACCGTCTCAGCCGATAGCCCTCAACCGAGAACTCAGCCGATAACCGTGCACGTGGCTGGGCGGTTGTGCTACAATTCCTCGAAGCGCCCGTAGCTCAATCGGACAGAGCGCTTGGCTTCGAACCAAGAGGTAGCAGGTTCGAATCCTGCCGGGCGCGCGATTTTTGCCCTGAGCGTTTCTCATGGCAAAAATCGCCCCCGCGGCATTGATTTGCCATCGTGAGAGAGAAGCAAATCAGCGGGGGCTTCATCTACTTTCACATGACACAGTTTTGACGGGCCGCTAGCTTAATGGCAAAGCTGCAGCCTCTTAAGCTGTAGATGAAGGTTCGATCCCTTCGCGGCCCATCGTTTTCGCTCCTGTTGGACTGTGGCGAAAACGACACCGAGCAGCGCTCAAGCGCTGCGAGGTGTCAAGTGATATCCCTCGGCCTGTGGCCTCGGGATGATCGCCACACGAGAAGCAGGGGCGATCACGGGCATGTGGCGGAACGGTAGACGCTACGGCCTTAGGAGCCGTTGGGGAAACCCGTGGGGGTTCGAATCCCTCCATGCCCATACAGTAAGTTGCGAGTTGAACGTGTCGAGTTGAGAGTTGACGCGGGAGTAGCTCAGCGGTAGAGCATCACGTTGCCAACGTGAGGGTCGCGGGTTCAAACCCCGTCTCCCGCTCGTTTTGACCATATGAGGGGTTTGAAGATTCGCCGGCCGACGAATAAGAAGGCCACGTTTGGCGAAGCCAGGCGAGATGGTGAGCTTGGCTAGAAGAGGGTGACGGATGAACATCATGGGCTTTTTGGACGATCAAGCGGTGACGACGAGCCTCAAGTCCCAGGCGAAGGAAGAGGCCATTCGAGAGCTCGTCGAGTTCCTCGTGCGCGCGGGGTCGATCAAGGAGAAAGACGTCAATCGGCTCGTGCAGATCTTGCTGAAGCGGGAGTCGTTGGGCTCGACGGGCATCGGGCAGGGGGTGGCGATCCCCCACGGCAAAGCGGATTGCGTCACCGGCCTCGTCGGGGCTTTCGGGGTCTCCCGCACGGGCGTCCCGTTCGATTCACTGGATGGGGAGCCGGTCTACCTCTTCTTCCTGCTCGTGGCGCCCGAGGATTCGGCGGGTCCCCATCTCAAGGCCCTGGCCCGCATCTCCCGGTTATTGAAAGAGAAGCATTTCAGGGACGCGCTCCGTCAGGCAAAGGACGACAAGACCTTGTTCAAGATCATCCGCGAGGAAGACGAGCGCCGCCATTAACTTCAATTGATCCATTGGTTCATTGAGCCATTTAGCCATTGTGTCATTGAGCCATTGCAACATTGTAAGTCAATGATCCAATGAATCAATGACTCAATGGCCCAATGAGGCAATCCTCTATGCCCAATCGATTCCTCAAATGGTTCTACCCCGGCATGCAGGTCAAGCGGTGGCTCTTCCTCGCCGTCGGGGGAATCTTCCTGTTCGGGGTGGGGGCGGCCCTGCTGCCCATCGAGGGCGGCATCCTCCTGCGGCTGGCGAGTCTCCTCACCCTCCTCGTAGGCCTCCTCTCGCTCGCCATGGGGGTGGGGCTCATGGTGCGCTCCTTGGTGGAAGCGGTCTCGCCGGCCCACCACTCCCACGATCTCGTGGAGCTCGTCTTCCAGCGGCGTCATCTGGAGCGGGGCCCGAAGATCGTCGTCATGGGGGGAGGAACGGGGCTCTCGACGCTCCTGCACGGGTTGAAGCACTATACGACCAACATCACGGCCATCGTCACGGTCGCCGACGACGGAGGGAGCTCCGGCCGTCTGCGGGAGGAGTTCGGCATGCTCCCGCCAGGCGACATCCGGAACTGCCTGGTGGCGCTGGCCGACACCGAGCCGCTCATGCAGCGGCTCTTCCAGTACCGCTTCGCGGAGGAGTCCACGCTCAAAGGCCACAGCTTCGGGAACCTGTTCCTGACCGCCATGACCAAGATCACCGGCGATTTTGAGCAGGCGATCCAGGCCTCCAGCAAGGTCTTGGCCATTCGAGGGCGCGTGGTCCCGTCCACCAGGACCAAGGTGTGCCTGGTGGCCGAGCATGAGGATGGGAGCGTGACGACCGGCGAGACCAACATCTCAAGAGCGGATGAGCCCATCCGTCGCATCTACCTGGAGCCGAGCGGGTGCCAGCCGACCCCCGAAGCGCTCGATGCCATCCGGGAAGCCAATGCGATCCTCCTCGGCCCCGGCTCCCTCTACACGAGCGTGATTCCCAACCTGTTGGTGGAGCGCATGGTGGAGGCGAT
Organism: Candidatus Omnitrophota bacterium; assembly: GCA_030697665.1. Classification (GTDB taxonomy): domain Bacteria; phylum Omnitrophota; class Gorgyraeia; order Aquiviventales; family Aquiviventaceae; genus JAUYPJ01. The sequence continues at coordinate 41,348 of JAUYPJ010000098.1, read as the reverse complement.
CGTGCAATCCAAGGCGCTCAAGATCTACGTCTGCAACGTGATGACCCAGAGCCGCGAGACGCACGGCTACCGCGCCAGCGACCACGTGCGCGCGCTCGTGACGCACACGAATCCCGGAATTATCCAGCTGTGCATGCTCAACACCGAGCCGGTGCCCCCCGCGCTCCTCGAGAAGTACCACCAGGAGCAGGCCGTTCCGGTGGAGCCCGATATCCAGCGGATCCGGGAGCTCGGCTACCAGGTCGTCGCCGATAACCTCATCAGCACGGAGAACTACGTGCGTCACGACTCCGAGAAGGTCGCCAAAGTGATCATGCAGCTCATCGGGGCAATTCGGGGACGTTCCCCCGTGAACCGTCAGTCGGATGAGCGATGATCCCACCACCTAGCTGTCGCGGCGCACGCCGCGGAAACGAACGACTGCAGCGCCGCGATCGCGGCGGGTGGGAGACGTGTCACGGCAGTGGAAGCACCCGCCGCGTCTGCGCCGCAGGCGCAGGCAGCCAGGTGGTGGGATGAGTGACGTGACGTTGTTGATGGCGATCCATTGCCATCAGCCAATCGGGAACTTCGGGTTTGTCTTCGAGGAGGCGTATGCGAAGGCGTACGATCCCTTCCTGCGGGTGTTGGAGCGACACCCCCGGGTGCGCCTGGCGCTCCATTACAGCGGCTGCCTGCTCGATTGGCTCATCACACATCAGCCCGCGTTCCTGCGTCGCGTGCGCGCGCTCATCCGCCGCGGACAGGTCGAGCTGTTGGCGTCCGGCTACTATGAGCCGATCCTGCCGCTGATCCCCGAGGCGGACCGCCAGGGGCAGATCGCGCTGATGCGCGCCGCGCTGCGCGCGCAGTTTCGCGTGAACCCGTCCGGGCTGTGGTTGACCGAGCGGGTGTGGGAACCCGAGGTGCCCGCCACCCTTGCGCAGGCCGGGATGGCCTACACGATGGTCGACGCCAACCAGTTTTTCCCCGCCAGACCGTGGCTCCCGAGGACGCTGCAGATCGAGGAGGACGGCTTCTGGGACCTCTTGGGTTCCTATACGACGGACTACGCGGGCGCATCGATCCGCCTCTTCCCCGGATCCAAGCGGCTGCGCTACTGGCTGCCGTTTCAGCCGGTGGAGCAGACGATCGAGTTCCTCAGGCGGCTTCGGCGAGACCGTCCGGTGGCCATCACCTTTGCCGATGATGGGGAGAAGTTCGGGTTGTGGCCCAAGACCTCCCAGTGGGTCTATGACGAGGGGTGGCTTGAGCAGTGGTTCTCGGCGCTGGAGCGGGAGCGGGAGTGGCTTGTGACGACTACCTTTCAGGAGTACGTCAGGCAGGCGGCTCCGGATGGGAGCGCCTATCTCCCCTGCGGCAGTTATGACGAGATGCTGGAGTGGTCGGGCGGCCAATTTCGGAACTTTTTCACGAAGTATCCTGAAGCGAACGCCATGTATCAGAAGATGCTCTCCATCAGCCGACGCTTGTGCGAGTGTACAGTGAACAGTGAACAGTTGACAGTCAGAGCACAACAAGAGAAACGGAAAAAGAAAGTCCCTGTAAACGGTAAACGGTTCACTGTCAACCAAGCCTTGAGTTTGGCCAGGCGACATCTGTACATGGCCCAATGCAACTGCGCGTACTGGCATGGGGTGTTCGGCGGGCTCTACCTCTCCCATTTGCGACGCGCCATCCAGGCCCATCTGATCGCCGCTGAACAGCTCACCGACCAGCTCGTGGGGCAGGGTCCGTCGATGACCAGCGTGGATGCGGATGGCGATGGTCGCGACGAGGTGCAGGTGAAGACGGCGGCGATGCGTCTCCTCATCGATCCGGATGAGGGCGGCGCGGTGACGGAGTGGAGCCTCTCCGGTCCTCAGCTCAACCTCTTGGATACCCTGAGCCGTCGCGAGGAGCCCTATCACGAGACGCTCAAGGCGGCACGCCTGAACGTGGCGGCCGGCGGCGGAGACGTCCCCAGCAGCATCCATGACATCCTGGGGGCCAAAGAGGCCGGCCTCGGCTCCCGGCTCGTTTACGATGACCATCGCCGCAGCCTGTTTCTTGATTACGCCCTGCAGAGCATGCCGACGCTCCAGGAGGTGGCCTGCGCGAGTTGGGGGGAGCGCCGGTTGTGGTCCAGCGGACCGTACCAGCGGCGCCGGGGAGGCGGGGAGGACGTCCGCTCGAGGGGCTTCAGGGTCATGCTGAGCCGGCAGGTTGACGGGCGGATCATCCGCAAGCGCTTTCGGATCAGCGTCGATCAGCCCACCCTCGAATGTGACTATGAGCTGGAGGGACGCGGGGTGCCGGTGATTGGACTCGAGTGCAATCTCGCCTTGCGCGATGAGCGCTACCTGGGGACGCCGCAACAGCAGCCCCACGCGCGCGAGGCCGTCATCAGAGAGCCGGCGGCCGGCGTCTCGCTGACCCTCCTGATCGATCCGCCGGCTGAGCTGATGTACTGCCCCATCGAGACGGTCTCCGAATCGGAAGGCGGTCTGGAGCGGACGTATCAGGGGCTGTCGTTGATGTGCTTCTGGATCCTCGATCACGGTCACGCAGATCCTGGAGGGCTTGCGGAGCCTGACAGGATGCCGCGGTGGAGGGGCCGTCTCCAGTGGACGGTCGAGGCGCTCTAAGCCACCATGCCCATTGCGAAGCGGACGGTCACCGTGATTCACCGGCAGGGGCTGCACGCCCGGCCCGCCGCCCTGTTCGTCCAACTGGCCAAGCGATTCGCCAGCGCGGTGACCGTCAAGAAAGGCCGGAAGATCGTCGATGGGAAATCGATCATGGGGCTGTTGACGCTCGCCGCGGGTCCGGGTTCGCGGATCGCCATCGTCGCGGACGGCCCTGACGCCTCCGAGGTCCTTGAGCGGCTCATCGAGCTGGTGACGCAGCCGCTGCCGGACCACTCGCGCCCGCACCACCACGCGAAATGACCCCCCCACGACATTTCGGATTGCGCCTGCCTGCCCCTCATCCATCTGTTTCCATCTCGTCAATCCGCAATTCGCAATCCGCAATTGGCAATGTGGAGTGGTAGGATGCCGTCCACGACGCGCCTCAAAGGCATTCCTGCGGCCCCCGGAGTCGCCATGGGTAAAGCGCTGTTCTTCGATATGGAGGAGCTGACGCTGCCGCGGCGTTCCATCACCGAGGAGCAGGTTCCGGCCGAAGTCCTCCGCCTGGAAGAGGCGCTCATCAAAACGCGCCATCAGATCCGTGGCATCCAGAAGAAGCTGTCCAAGGACCTGGGACAGGAGCATGCGGAGATCCTGAACGCCCACCTGCTGGTGCTGGAGGACCAATCGTTGCGCGAGGAGATCATCAACGGGCTCAAGACCCAACGGCTCAACGTCGAGGCGATTTTCAACGACGTGGTGCATCGCCACCTCAGGGCGTTCTCCAGGGCGGGGGATGAGTACCTGCGGGAGCGCACCGCGGATATCGATGACGTCCGCAAGCGGGTCCTCCGCAACCTGTTGGGCAAGCGCACCGACATGCTGGCGCAGCTTGAGGAGTCGGTGGTGGTCGTGGCGCGGGATCTCTCCCCCTCCGAGACCGCGCAGATGCGCAAGGGGCACGTCCTGGCTTTTGTGACCGATATCGGCGGCCGCACCAGCCATACCGCGATCATGGCCAAGTCGCTTGAGATCCCCGCCGTCGTGGGCCTGGAGTCGGTGACGAGGCGGATCCGGACCGGGGATCTCGTGATTGTCGACGGGACCCACGGCGAGGTCATCGTGGATCCGGATCCCCCGACCATCCAGCGCTACGAGCTGGAGCGGCGGCGGTACCACGAGATCACCCGCCAGCTCCTGCACCTGAAGGATCTCCCCGCGGAGACGCTGGACCACCATCGGGTGGTCTTATCGGCCAACATCGAGCTGCCCGATGAGGTCCCGTCGGTCATCGCCCACGGGGCCGAAGGCATCGGCCTGTTCCGGACGGAGTTCTTGTACCTCAACCGCTCCGATCTGCCCACGGAGGAGGAGCAGTACGAGGCCTACAGCTCGGTCGCCACACGGCTGCACCCGCACCCGGTGATCATCCGGACGATGGACCTCGGGGGGGACAAATTCCTCTCCCGTCTCGAGGTCGCCTCGGAGATGAACCCCTTCATGGGGTGGCGGGCGATCCGGTTCAGCCTGGCGCGGCCGGATCTCTTCCGCATTCAGCTCCGCGCCGTGCTGCGGGCCAGCGTCCACGGCAACCTGAAGCTGATGTACCCCATGATCTCCGGCGTCGAAGAGCTGCGTCGCGCCAACGAGATCCTCCATGACGTCCGCCAGGAGCTCCTCCGGGAAGGCGTCCCGGTGGCCGAGTCGCTCGAGGTCGGGGCGATGATCGAGGTGCCCTCCGCCGCCCTCACGTGCGATCTCCTCGCCCACGACGTCGATTTTTTCTCCATCGGCACCAACGACCTGATTCAGTACGCGCTGGCGGTCGACCGGGTGAACGAGAAGATCGCCTACCTGTACGAGCCGACCCACCCGGCGATCCTGCGGCTCGTCAAGCAGATCATTGAGGTGGGGCACGCCGCGAAGATCTGGGTCGGCATGTGCGGGGAGATGGCGGGGGAGCCCCCCCTGAGTCTCCTGCTCTTGGGGCTGGGGCTGGATGAGTTTTCCACCTCGCCGGTCCAGTTGCCGATCGTCAAGCAGGTGATCCGGTCGGTGGAATACTCGTTTGCCCGCTCCGTCGTGGACCAGGTGTTGACGTTGCGCACCGGCAAGGAGGTTGAGGCCTTCTTGCAGGCCACCCTCAAGCAGGCCGTTCCAGGGTTGGCGGAATAGCCAGGGGTCTCGCGGCATGCCGATCACGGCCGTTTTGTTGTCGGCGGGGTACGCGACCCGGCTGTACCCGTTGACAAAGCGCTGTCCCAAGGCGCTGCTGCGGTTGGGGTCGAAGGGACGGCAGCCTCCGCGCGTGATCTTGGATGAGGTGGTCTCCTCCGTGAGCCGCGTGCCGCAGCTTCACCGGCGCATCCTGGTGACCAACCACCGGTTTGCCGGGCGGTTTCGCGCCTGGCGGCGCGCCCGTGGAGCGGATCTCGAGGTGCTGGATGATGGGACGACATCGGCGCGGACGCGACTGGGGGCCATCGGGGATCTGCTCCTCGCGGCTCGGACGATCGATCCGAGGGATGACCTGCTGGTGATCGGGACGGATAACCTGTTCAGCTGGTCGCTTGCCTCGTTCATCTCGGCGGCCAGACGCCATCGCCCGGCGCCCAGCGTGGCCCTCTGGAGGGCCCCTTCCCGGAACGCGGCGACGCAATTTGGGGTGGTGACGCGCAATGCGCGGTCGCGGATCACCGCCTTTGTGGAAAAATCCCCGCAGCCCCCCTCCAGGGACGTCGCCCTGTGCGTGTACTATTTTCCCTCGGCCATGCGGGGAACGATCCGACAGTTTCTAGAGGAGGGGGAACGCGGCGACGCCCCGGGCTACTTCATCGGCTGGTTGGTCCGTCGGGGCCCCGTGTACGGTGTCATGATGCGCGGCACGTGGTATGATATCGGCACCCCTGAGGCCTATCGGACCGTGGTCCGGGAGTGGCCATCTCAGCCAGTAGGCAGTCGTCAGTAGGCGGTAGGCAGTCAACGGCTCGACGACACCATCGTGTCGATTTGAGGAGCGTTGCGCACGGCGAACAAAGCAAGGGAGGGGAGCATGAGGCGGCACCTATTCACGTCGGAGTCGGTCACGGAAGGCCATCCGGATAAGATGGCGGACCAGATCTCTGACGCGATCCTGGATGCGATCTATGAGAAGGATCCGAATGGGCGGGTGGCCTGCGAGACCGTCGTGACCACAGGGATCGCCTTTGTGGCGGGGGAGATCACGACCTCCTGTTATATCGAGATCCCCCAGATCGTCCGAGAGACGATCCGGAACATCGGGTACGTGGAGCCCGAGCACGGGTTTGCCTACAGGACGTGCGGCGTCGCCACGGCCATCCAGGCGCAGTCGCCGGATATCGCCCTAGGGGTGGATCGCGGCGGCGCGGGAGACCAGGGCATGATGTTTGGCTACGCGACGAACGAAACGCCGGAGTTCATGCCGCTGCCCATCATGCTGGCCCACCACCTCTCAAAGCGCCTTGCGGAAGTCCGCAAGCAGCGCCTGGTGGACTACCTCCGGCCGGATGGGAAGACTCAAGTCACCGTGGAGTACCACGACGGCCATGCCGCCCGGCTCGAAGCGGTGGTGGTGAGCGCCCACCACAAGGCCGGGGTGTCCCTGGCCAAGATTCGCTCGGATATGAAGCGGCTCGTCATGGAACCGGTCGTGCCGAAGCACTGGCTGGATCGGCGGACGAAGGTGTTCGTCAACCCGACGGGCCGGTTCGAGGTCGGCGGACCGATGGGGGATACGGGGTTGACCGGCCGGAAGATCATCATGGACACCTACGGCGGGATCATCGGCCATGGGGGAGGCGCCTTCTCGGGCAAGGACCCCACGAAAGTCGATCGCTCAGCGGCCTACATGGCCCGCTATGTGGCGAAGAACCTCGTGGCGGCGGGCGTGGCGGAGAAGTGCGAGATTCAGTTGGCGTACGCCATCGGGGTGGCGGAGCCCGTGTCGATCATGGTGAATACGCATGGCACAGGCCGGTTGTCGGACCAGAGCCTCGTCAAGCTCATCCGCGAGCTGTTCGATTTGACGCCGGCCGGCATCATCAGGACGTTGAAGCTGCGGCGCCCGATTTACCTGAAAACCGCCGCGTACGGCCATTTCGGCCGCGATGGTAACGGCTTTACGTGGGAAGAGCTGGACCGCGTCGATGAAATCAAGCGCGCCGCCCGTCATCACTGATTCCCTGGGGCCGGCCGTGAGTTTGCGGGAGCCCCGTCGGAGAGGAGGTGCCGCCATTCGACCGCCCCGATCACATATTCAGCGCCTCGCCCTGGCGCGGTCCGGGAGCGCGAAGATCACCTGGGCCGAGCGGCAGATGCCGGTGCTGCTGCAGATCCGTTCCCGCGTGGCGCGGACCAAGCCGTTGAAGGGCATCCGAATCGCGTGTTGTCTCCACGTGACCACGGAGACGGCCCACCTGATGCTTACGCTGAAGGCCGCCGGGGCCCAGGTGGCCCTCTGCGCGTCGAACCCGCTCTCCACGCAGGATGACGTGGCCGCAAGCCTCGTCCGGGAGGGCGGGATCAGCGTGTACGCCATCCGCGGCGAAGACCGGCGGACCTACTATGACCATCTCCATGCCGCGCTGTCGATCTCCCCGCATCTCACCATGGATGACGGGGCGGATCTGGTCTCCACCATCCATCAGCAGCCGCACCGCTTCGGAGGGGACGTGATCGGCGGCACGGAGGAGACGACGACCGGCGTCATCCGGTTGCGAAGCCTCGATGCCCAGCGGAAGCTGCGCTATCCGGTCATTGCCGTCAACGACGCGGACACGAAGCACCTGTTCGATAACCGGTATGGGACCGGGCAGTCCACGATCGACGGCATCCTGCGGGCCACGAACCAGCTCTTGGCGGGATCGGTGTTTGTCGTCTGTGGGTATGGGTGGTGCGGGAAGGGGCTCGCCCAGCGCGCCAGAGGGATGGGCGCCCAGGTCATCGTGACGGAAGTGGAGCCGGTGCGGGCCCTCGAGGCGGTCATGGATGGCTTTCAGGTCATGCGGCTCGATGCGGCGGCGCGGCGCGGCGATCTCTTCGTGACGGTGACCGGCTGCTGCCAGGTCCTCACGGCGCCGCATTTTGCCCGCATGAAGGATGGCGCCATTGTCGCCAACGCAGGCCATTTCGACGTCGAGATCGATCTGACCGCCCTGAAGCGGTTGTCCGCGCGGCATCAGCGGATGCGCAACGGCATCGACCAGTACATCCTGAAGGACGGCCGCCGCATCAACGTCTTAGGAGAGGGCCGGCTGGTGAACCTGGCCTGCGCGGAGGGGCATCCCCCCGGCGTGATGGATATGTCGTTCGCCAACCAGGCGCTTGCCTCGGAGTATCTCGTGAGGCGGGCTCACCGCATGCCGCCGCACGTCTACCCGGTTCCCCGGACGATCGACCAGCAGATCGCCCGGCTGAAGCTGGCGGCGCTCGGGGTGTCAGTGGATCGGTTGACGCGCGCGCAGCAGACGTACCTCTCCAGCTGGGAGATCGGCACCTAAATGGAACCCACATTGCATGTTAACATTCGAGTGGGTTCCATTTACCCCGAGCGATAGCGAGGGGTTACCCCCCGTCGCAAATGCTCCTCGGGGTAAATGGAACCACCTGGAAACGTCAAGTTGCATTGGTGGTTCCATTTAGGCGCTGCGGCGCAATCGCCGCACGCACCACCACACGGCCAGCACGTGCGGCGTCCACACCACAAGCGCCACCGGCACCAGCCGCACCACTTCCGCAAGCCCCCTGCCCACGCCGTCCAGGGCGTAATAGAGCAGTCCCCACCCCAAACTCACCGCCAGACCTTTGAGGTTGCCTTTGAACTGAGGCTGCGTGGACCAGACAAAGCCGATCAGGCAGATGATCATGTTCATCAGGGGGAAGGTCAGCTTCGAGGCCAGCTCGACCTGGTGGCGACGGACGTTGGCGATGCCGGTCTGCTGCAAGCGCGTGATGAGGAAGCGCAACGCGCCATAGCGCATCGTAGCGGGGTGCGCTTCGGGTTGGGTGAACGACTCCGGCGTGACCGGGTAGGCGATCAGGCGCTCCACGAACGGCTCCGGCTCCCCCCGCAGGCGTCCCCCGGCCCCCACGCGATAGATCCTTCCATAGAGCAGCAGCCATCCGTGTGCCGTCCAGATCGCCCGGTTGGCGTAGAGGTTTTTCGTCGGTTGGTTGCGCTGGTCATGCTCCAAAATGGTGAGGTCGTGGAGCTCCCGGCCCGCCAGGTTGAGTTGGCGGGCATGGTAGAGGCGGTTGAACACGTCAAGCACGGCGACGTTTTCGATGGCCTCCTCCGGCTGACGTCCTCGAAACGCCTCCTGGCGCAGCCGTTCATACGTGCCGGCGGCGCGCGGCACGATCCGGTCATTGATGAGAAAAACGCACAGGCTGACCAGCCAGCCGGCGAACAGGAAGGGGACGCTGGCTTGCAGCAGGCTCACCCCGCTGGCATTCATGGCCAGGAACTCCTGGTGACGGGCCAGCCGGCTCGCCACGAACGCCACGCTGAACAGGATCGCCAGCGGGGAGGTCCGAACCGCCACGAGCGGGATGAAGTTCACGTAATACGTGACGATCACCTCGAAGGGAATGTGGTAGCGAAGGATCTCATCCAGGTGTTCGACGAGGTCGATGAGGCAGCTCAGGAAGACAAACACGAACAGGCACCAGAGCCAGACGGGCAGGAGCTGTCGGACGGCATACCGGTCAAGGATGCGCATGGAGGAGTTAAATGCGCCCACGAATGCAATTGAACATTGCGCATTTACCCCAAGCGCTAGCGAGGGGTAACCCCTCGTCGCATAGCTCCTCGGGGTAAATGGAACCACCCCGAATGTTACGGTGCATGGGCGGTTCCATTTAGCGGCGAACCGTCTTGGCCAAGAGCACGCCCCCGAAGCCTCCGCTGATGAGGTTCGGAACCCACATGGCGAGCCAGGAGGGCAGCCACCCCTTGAGCGCGACGGCGTTCATCCCGATGACGCTGAGGTAGTAGAGGAGGAAGAGGCCCAGGACCCACACAAAGGTGGTCAGCCGTTCATGGTGATGCGCGCGGAGGCCGAAGACGAGGCCGAAGGCGACGAAGATGATCACGGCGAACGAGGAGGCGATCTTGCGGTGGAGCTCCAGGCTCACGGGGAGGGCGTCGATGCCCTCAGCGACGAGCCGCCCCCGCTCGGTCGAGAGCTCCTTGAAGGTCAGCTCCTTGACCTTCTTGCCCATCTGGGCCGGGTCTCCTTCCGAACGGAGGGTCATCGTGTAGGTGGTGAACGCGGCCTTATAGAAGGCCCCGGGGCGGAGCGGATCCCACTCATCCACCGTGCCATCGTAGAGATGGAGGTGCACGCCCCGCCGATTGGGCAGCGGCGCGAACTCCCCCCGCTCCGCGATCACGGTCCGCGTGGGCCCGTTGGGTTGCGGCTCATAGATGCGCACATGGTACAGCTTCTGCCCTTCCACCTGATACACGAAGAGGATGTACGGCGGGAACTCCTTGATGAACGTTCCCGCTTCCAGATAGGCGGCCGGCCGCTTGACCCCGATGGCCTTGAGCTGCCGTCGAAACGCGAGGTGGGCGTGGGGGACGAGGCGGTCGTTGACGACGAGCATCAGGCCGCTCAGGACCACGCCGGCGACCAGCATCGGAACGGCCAGGCGCAGCGGGGCGATTCCCGAGGCCCGGATTGCGATCAGCTCGTAATCCGTGCTCAAGCGCCCGAAGGCGAGCACCATGGCGATCAGGCATGCCATCGGCACGGTGAACGTGAGCATGGAGGGGATGAGGTAGAGGACGAGTCGAACGATGTCGAAGGGGCTGACGCCCTTGGCGATGACGAGCTCGGCGAACTTCACTAGGTTGCCGACGAGCAGCACCCCGGTTAGGCCGCCGATCGTAATGAAGAACGGCAGCGCGTGCTCCTGCAGGAGGTACGTCCGGAGGATCCTCATCAACCGGATTTCGGATTTCGGATTTCGGATTTCGGATTGAGGAAAGCTGAGTCCGCAATCCGCAATCCGCAATCCGCAATTTCTCGCAGGGTCATCGGGCGAGGGGCGTGCGGGCCGCCGTGAGGACGAACACCCGGCGCGCCCCGGCCGTCTTGAGCGCGGCGGCGCAGGCCTGCGCAGTGGCCCCGCTGGTGAGCACGTCATCAACGAGCAGGAGGGTTCGGTTGGCGACGGCGGCGCCGGCCGCAAACGCCGCGCGGACATTCCGCGAGCGCGCAGGCCACGACAGGCGCGTTTGCGACGTGGTCCATCGGGTCCGCCTCAGCGCATGAGGCAGGACGGCCTTCTTGAGGGCGCAGGCGACGCAGCGGGCGAGGAGCTCTGCGGGGTTCTCGCCCTTCACCCGGCGTTTGAGCCAATGGAGCGGAACCGGCAGCACCGCGTCGACCTCGTCCAACGGCAGCGAGGATCGCGCGATCGTCACCATCCCCTCCGACAACCAGCGGCCCAAGCGCCAGCGTCGCTGGTATTTGAACCGGTGGATCGCCTCTCGCGCCACGCCGGCATACCGCCACGGGGCTCTGGCCAGGTCGAACACGAAGGGCCTGGTGCGGCATCGGGGGCACCGGAGGATCGCATCGAACGCTCCCGGCAGCCCCACGCCACAGCAGGAGCAGATGGGCCTTCCGCTTCGGGGCATCGCCTCCGCACAGGCCTCGCAGACGACCCCAGTGGGTGCGTCGGCTGCGGGGCGTTCGGGCAGCCGCGCTGAACAGAGCAGGCAGGCGGGAGGGTAGAGGAGGTTGACGAGTGCGAGGGGGCTGCGACGGAATGGGTTCAGCATTGACGGGCAGCATAACACGGCCCTCCACAGACTGTCAACGAACAGTCAGTTGACGGTTGACGGTTGATTGACGGCCTTCCGAGCGCTGTGTTACCATACTGTGCTTTGTCGCATCGTCTCCTAAATGGAACCACCAAGGCACCTTCACATTCAGGGGGGTTCCATTTACCCCGAGCGAGCAAAGCGAGTCGAGGGGTTACCCTTCGACTTCGCTCAGGGTAAATGCGCCCCAGTATGTTAACGTGCATTCTTGGGCGCATTTAGTTTGCATCGAGCCACGAGGGATGTCCCGGGCGGCGCCGCCATTGCCAGCAGATGAAGCTGTTCAACCGACGACGGCCGACGTTTGCTCGCAGATCCAAACAGGAGATCCCTTCAGGGCTTTGGACCAAGTGCGACTCCTGCGGCCAGCTCATTTACAACAAGGCGCTTGAAGAGAATCTCCGTGTCTGCCCGAAGTGCGACTCTCATCTTCCCTTATCGGCTCCCCAGCGAGCCCGCGTGCTGATCGACGAGGGGACGTTTGAAGAGTGGGATGCGGATCTCTTCCCAGTGGATCCCCTGGGGTTCGGCCTCCCGACGCCCTATGCGCAGAAAGTCGTCGAGGAGCAGCGGGCCTGCGGCATGACGGATGCGTGTCTCACCGGCCGGGGACGGCTCGAGGGCCGCGAGGTGGTCCTCGGGATCACCGACTCGCGCTTCATGATGGGCTCGATGGGATCCGTGGTGGGGGAGCGGCTGACACGGGCCATTGAGCGAGCCACCGCCGCTCATCTGCCCCTCGTGATCGTCTCCGGCTCGGGCGGGGGGGCCCGAATGCAGGAGGGCATGCTGAGCCTGATGCAGATGGCCAAGACGGCGAGCGCCCTGATGCGGTTCGACGCCCAGGGCGGCCTGTTCATCTCCATCCTGACGCACCCGACGATGGCGGGGGTCTTGGCCAGCTTCGCCTCGCTCGGGGATCTGATCCTGGCGGAGCCCAAGGCGCTCATTGGATTTACGGGCCCGCGGGTCATCGAGCAGACGATTCGCCAGAAGCTCCCTGAAGGGTTTCAGCGCGCCGAGTTTCTCCTCAGCCACGGCCTCATCGACCTCATCGTCCATCGTCGACAGCTCAAGGCGACGGTGGCCAGGTTCATCAACTATCTCAGCGAGACCAGAAGTGGTCAGTAGGCAGTAGGCAGTAGTCAGTAGTCAGTGAACAGGCAACTGACTACTGATGACTGCCGACTGATGACTCCGAGGAGCGGAAGCGACGACGCATGGCCCACGTGGCGCTCCGGAATGTCTCAAAGGTCTATCCGGCGGGGGTCCGGGCGGTCAGCGACGCGACCTTGAGCGTTGAGAGTCGCGAGTTTCTGGTCATCGTGGGGCCCTCCGGCTGTGGCAAGTCGACGCTCTTGCGGATCATCGCAGGGCTCGAGGAGGCGACCCACGGGGAGGTGTGGATCGGCGACAAGCTGGTCAACCATGTCCCGCCGAAAGATCGCGATATCGCGATGGTGTTCCAAAACTACGCCCTCTACCCGCACATGACCGTCTTTGATAACATGTCGTTCGGCTTGCGGCTGCGGGGGTACGCCACGCGGGAGATTGCGCAGCGGGTGCGCGAGGCGGCGACCGTCCTGGGGATTGAGCCGCTCCTGCGGCGCAAGCCGAGAGAGCTCTCGGGTGGAGAGCGCCAGCGGGTGGCGGTGGGGCGGGCCATCGTGCGCAAGCCGTTCGTCTTCTTGTTCGACGAACCCCTCTCGAACCTCGATGCGAAGATGCGCGTGCAGATGCGGACCGAGATCCGCAAGCTGCACCTTCGGCTCCAGGCCACGATGGTCTATGTGACCCATGATCAGACGGAGGCCATGACGATGGGGGATCGGATCGTCGTGATGAACAAGGCGGTGATCCAGCAGGTCGCCGACCCCCTGACGATCTATGAGCACCCCGTCAACCGCTTCGTCGCCAGCTTCATCGGCTCGCCCCCCATGAACTTCATCCCCGGCGCCATCCTGCGCATCGGCGAGGAGCTGTTCTTCAATGAAGGAACGTTCCGCCTGCGCATCGTCGACGAAATGGCCGCCCCGCTGGCCGCCTATGAGGGCCGCGCCGTGCTCTTTGGGGTTCGGCCCGAGGATCTCTATGACAAGCTCTTCATCACCGACGCCCCCACGGACTGTATCGTCTCATCGACCGTCGAGCTGGTGGAGCCGCTGGGGGCTGAGGTGTACCTGCACCTGCGCGTCGGGCGGCATGCGATCACGGCCCGGGTCGGCCCCCACGACCGTCCCGAGGTCAACCAGGATATCGACCTCGTCTTCGACATGGGGAAGGCCCACTTTTTCGATCCCGTCACGGAGCAGGCGATCGTCTAATGCGTGCAGCCATTGTGGTCGCTTCAGGGCTCGTGGGTGCAGCACTCCTGATGGGGCTCGCGCGCGGCCCCGTCGTTCCCTCCGAGATCTTGCATCTCCTCAGCGTGGCGTCAGTCGCCCTGGCGGCCGCTGCGTGGATGCTGTTCCCATTCGCTGGGGGCTTCGCGACCAGCGTCGGGCTCCTGGTCTGCGTGGGGTGGGCGTGGGCCGCGCGTCAGACGGAGCTCCTGCAGTTTGACGCGATGGCCTTCACGCTGCTGACAGTCGCCGCGGCCGTCCAGCGACGGCGACGGGCCCGCCGGCTGACACGGATGCGGCAAACGCTGGACGATGCGCGCGAGGGATCGGCGGCGAACGCGCAAGCGATCGCGCTCGCCAACCAGCACTATGCGGCGCTGCACAAGAAGCTCTCCCGGTACCTTCAGTTGCAGTCGATCGCAGAGCGATTGAGCGGCATGACGGATCTCGAGTCCATGACGCGGCTGGCCGTTGACCGCGCCTTTGAGCTGATCGGCAAGTCGGATGCCTGCCTCCTGTTTCTGCTCGATCACCAGCGGCAGGAGCTCTCCCTGTCCGCGTCGAGGCGTCGGGACGCCGTGCCCCTCATCCGCGAGAAGCACGGCGATCAGTTCGACCGCTATGTCTTGCGGGCGCACCGGCCCCTGCTCGTCAACGACACCAGGCGGGATTTCCGGTTCACGGCGGCTCTTTCATCAGAGCGGACGGTCAGCTCGGTGATCGCCTCCCCCTTGCTCCTGGGGCAACACCCGGAGGGCCTGTTGCGGCTCGACAGCCCCCAGGCGAACGCGTATACCCAAGACGATCTCCGCTTTCTGGACATCCTCCTGAACCTGGTGGCGACGGGGATCGCGAACGCGAAGCTCCTCGCGCAGACGCGGCAGTTGGCGACGATGGATGGATTGACCGGCCTGACGCTCCGTCGGCCTCTCTTGGAGCAGCTGACCCGCGAGGTGACCCGGGCGGGCCGCAGCCGTGAAGCCGTCTCGATGCTCCTGGTCGATGTCGACCATTTTAAGGAGTACAACGATACCTTTGGCCACACGGCCGGCGATCTCCTGCTCAAGCTCATTGCGGAGGCGCTGCGGGAGGCGATGCCGCCTGGCAGCGTGATCGCGCGCTACGGAGGCGAGGAGTTCGCGGTGGTGTTGCCGGGGCTGACTCGCGATCCCTCGCGAGAGGTCGCGGAGCGGGTTCGGGGCCTGATCGAGCAGCGGACGCGGTCGGCTCGCGTGAGCGCGTCGTCGGGCGCCGCCCGTCACGCCACGCCGGACCGTCAACCTGGAGCGGTTCGAGGCCCCGAGGAAGGCGTCACGGTCTCAGTGGGCGTGGCGTCGTTCCCTCAAGACGCCCAGGTGGAGTTGGAGCTCGTGCGGGTGGCTGACTGCCGGCTCTATCAGGCCAAACGGTCGGGACGGAACCGCGTCTGCGCCTCGTAACAGCAGTCCATAGTCGATAGTCGATGGTCCATAGCTAAAGAAACATGAACGCGAGAACACCTCACCGTGATTTCTGTCTGTTAGTTTTGACTATGGACTATGGTCTATGGACTATGGACTAACGGAGGAATTGCCGTGTTACTGGTGATGGCGTGCTGGATCCTCACGATGTTGTCCGGTCTGTTCTGGGCGTGGAGATGGACCGGCGTCTTGACCGCGTTGACGGTGGCGGCCTTCCTGGGGACGCAGGCCCCGATGCTTGCCCACTGGATGGGATGGCTCCAGCTTGGGGCGTTGGGGCTGAGTCCCTGGCTGCCGGCGGCCCAGCGAATCCAGCATGAGCGGCTGCTGAAGCGGCTCCACGCGGATGAGGCGCGGCAGATGGCGCAGCTCTCTGAGGCGGCGCGAGCGCTGGGGTCCCTGCAGGCTTCGATGCAGGGGATGGAAACGCAGATCACGGAAATCACCGACGTCTATCGCGTGACGAAGGACGCCTCGCGAGCGGTCCACGTGCCTGAGCTGTTCAGCGCCTCACTGGACACGATCCCCAGATTGGTCAGCGCCAAGGGGCTTCGATTGATCGATCTGGCCGAGGAGAGGCCGAGGGTCCTCCGGGCGGTCCGCGCACCCGACGGACGGATGGTCCCACTACCTAGCGCATCCGCCGGAGGCGGATCTGCGCCACAGGCGCAGGCCCTTCGGGCAGTGCCAGGTAGTGGGATGGTCCCCGTGGACACCGGCCAAGGAGACCCGCTCGTGGAGATGGAGCGGGCCATCATCGAGCGGGCCCGTGCGTCGGCTCAGGCGGCAAGCGCAGCCGCCGGGGAATTTTCCTGCCCCGTTCCGGAGGGCGTCTCGCGGGTGTCGTGGGTTCCCCTGTGGAGCGAGCAGAAACCCATCGGCGTCTTGGTCGCCGAGGAGCTTCCAGAGCAGGAGCTGAAGACGCTCTCCGTCATCGCCAACCAACTTGCTCTGCAGTTGTCGCGGGTCCACCTCTACGAGGCGGTGGAGGCGCTGGCGGTGACGGATGCGCTGACCGGCCTCTTCGTCCGGAACTACTTCCTGGCGCACGCCCAGGAGGAGCTGGCCAGGTCAGCGCGCCATGGGCTGGCCTGCACCGTCTTCATGGCTGACCTCGATGGCTTCAAGCAGAAGAACGACACCTTCGGTCATCTGGTCGGCGATGTCGTCTTGAGGGAGGTGGCGCGGCTCCTCCAGCAGAACCTCAGGGAGGTTGACCTCATCGCGCGATTCGGCGGTGAGGAGTTCATCCTGCTGTTGATCGAGACCCCGATCGAGCACGCGATGCCGATTGCGGAGCGCCTGAGGCAATTGGTGGAGCTCCACCAGATCCACGCCTATGATGAGCAGCTGACGCAGACGATCACCATCGGGGCGGCGGGTTTTCCGGGGGACGCCCAGACGCTCGATGGCCTGATCGAGCGAGCCGATCAGGCGCTCTATGCGGGAAAACGGGCTGGACGAAACCGCGTCGTCCGCTGGTCCCCTGAACAGTCCATAGTCGATAGTCCATGGTCCATAGACGCACCTGGCACTTGACTGTGGACGGTGGACGGTGGACGGTGGACGTTCCCCTTTGATGATGGGACGGCGTCGATGGACGGTGGGGGTGGACTTCGGGGGCACGAACGTGAAGGTGGGGCTGGTGGGACCCGATGGTCATGTGGTGGGTCGCCGGGTGGTCTCCTCCGGGCAGCGCGAAGATCCTACCCGCTTCATCGAGGACGTGGGGAAGGCGGCGGAGGAGCTGACGCGCGCTGTGGGTGCGCGCCCGTCTCAGCTGCTGGGCCTTGGGGTGGGGGCGCCGGGTCCTGTCGATGTCGAGCGGGGAGTGGTCCGTTCGCTGGTCAACGTCCCGGGATGGGAGGCGGTGCCCCTGCGCCGTCGGCTCGAACGTCGAGTGCGCTGTCGCTGCGCGGTGGACAACGACGCGAACCTCTTTGCCCTGGGCGAATGGCGCTTTGGGGCCGGTCGCGGATTTCGTCACCTGGTCGGGATGACGCTGGGGACGGGGGTCGGCGGAGGGCTCATCCTGAACGGGATCCTGCACCGGGGGACCACCTGGGCCGCAGGGGAGATCGGGCACATGGTCGTTCACCCCGCGGGGCCGCGCTGCGGATGCGGGGGACGCGGCTGTCTTGAGGCGTACGTTGGAACCGCGGCGATTCTCAGGATGGCGCGGCGCGCGATCCGCCAGAGCACAGGCCCCCTTCGAACGCTCGCAGCGCAGGCGGGCGGGCGCATGACGCCGGCGCTCATCCATCAAGCGGCACGGCGGGGGGATGCGGCGGCACAGCAGATCTGGGCAGAGGTGGGCTGTTGGCTTGGCGTGGCGATGGCGAACCTCGTGAAGCTGCTTGGTCCTGATCTGATCGTGATCGGCGGCGGGGTGGCGCGGGCTTGGAGATGGTTTTCCCCCTCGATGCTCCGCACGGTACGCGGGCAGGCCCAGCGGTTCATGGCGGAGGAGGTCCGGGTCGTCCAAGGGCGACTGGGAGATGATGCGGCTATGGTGGGAGCGGCGGTGCTCGTGTGGGACACGAACAGGTGAGAGGTGAAAGGTGACAGGTGAAAGGGAAGCACAAATGGGGGAGGGATCATGAAGCTGTTTCTGGATTCGGCGAACCTCACGGAGATTCGAGAGGCAATGGCGTGGGGTGGCATCGATGGGGTGACGACGAATCCCAGCCTCGTGGCGCGTGAGCAGCGCGACTTCTTCCCCTTGCTGAAGGAGATCTGCGAGACGGTGCATGGGCCCGTCAGCATGGAAACCACGTGTCGCGATGCCGCCGGCATGGTGGATGAGGGGCGGGTGTTTGCCAAGCTCCATCCGAACATCGTCGTGAAGTGTCCGTTGACCAAAGAGGGCCTGAGCGCGACGCGGCGGTTGACGGGCGAAGGGATTCGTGTCAACGTGACCCTCTGTTTTTCCGCCGCGCAGGCGCTCCTGGCGGCGAAGGCCGGGGCGTATATCGTCTCTCCCTTTGTGGGGCGCCTGGATGACATCAGCAGCGACGGCATGGAGCTGATCCGCGAGATCCGGACCATCTATGACAACTACCACTACGCCACGCAGATTCTCGTCGCCAGCGTGCGTCATCCCCGGCATGTCGTGGAGGCGGCGCGTCTCGGAGCGGACATCGCCACGCTCCCCTTTGGGGTGTTGGAGGCGCTGGTGCGCCACCCCCTCACGGAGATCGGTCTGGAGCGTTTCTTGAAGGATTGGGAGCAGCTCTCAGCGACGTCGGGACGGAAGGGGCTTTAGCAGGTTGCTGAAAAACGCCGTATCAGTCCATAGTCGATAGTCCATGGTCCATAGCAAAAGCACAAACAGTCGTCATTCCAGAACGTTTTTACTATGGACTACGGACTGTGGACTATGGACGAACAGGCTGCGGTAGCAGTCTTCAGAGTTTTTCCGCAGCCTGTTAGAGAACGGAGCCTGTTGTGAACGTGGTGTGTCGAGGCGTGCTGGTTGGCTGCTGCGTGTTGGGGCTGGGCGGCGCCGTCTGGGCCCAGGCGGGCCCACCCCAACAGGTCCAGAATGGGGCAAGCCCTGAGGCGTATTGGCAGCAGGCGAAGAGCCTCATCCGGCAGGGCGCGTACCGCCAGGCGCTGGAGCCGCTCGACCATCTCTCAACGCTTGTGCCGGACGATCCATGGGTGCCGCTCTACCGTGAGCTGTGCCAGGCGCGATTAGCCTCGCCTGAGTCGTTTCGCCCGCTGAGCCCCTCGGAGTTGGCCTCCCTGACGGCGCGACTTGAGCAGGAAGCGCACGCGCAGCGACGAACCGCCGCCATCCATAAGGCGATGGAACGGCAGCTTCGCGACGAGCAGACCCAGTGGGATCGAACGCTTGCGCGGCTCAAGAAAGAGGCTGAGTCGGTTGCGCAGGCTCAGCGGCGTCAGGAGCGAGCGGAGGCGGCCACGCGGGCGCGCGCCGAAGGGCTCGCGCGCGCGGCGAGGCCGCCGCAACCCCCATCGATTCGCGAGCCACACCGCGCGGTCAGTCCGCTGGGGCCACCGCCGGCCCCTCCGGTCGAAACGAAGACGTTGACGATGATCCCATTGTGGACGACACGCCCAGGCGTCGGCGAGGCGGGGATGCCCCTCGGTGGAGGGCCGTCTCCACCTGAGGCTCTGCCAGGGGAGTTGGTGCCTGCGCGGGAGGGTGTGGTGAGCCCCAGCCTTGTGGGCCGACCGGCTCCTCCGCCGGGGGGGATGGAGATTCACGCTCGTCAGATGCGTGTCGAGCCGGATCGGCATCTCGCGGTGGCGCAGGGCGATGTGGAGCTGGCGTATGAGAATGCCTTTCTCACTTGCGACCAACTGACTGTCTTGACCGACACCCACGACGTCTACGCCGAAGGCCACGTGCGCCTGGAGGATGGCGTGCAACTCTTTCGAGGCGAGATGATCCACTACAACCTGCGGACCAAGAAGGGCCGCTTCCTCCAGGGGACGGTCTCCTCACCCATCTGGCATATGCATGGGCGGTCGATCGAGCATCTCGCCGAGGGGGTCTACCAGGTGACGCCGGGCTACCTCACTTCGTGCAACCTGGAACCGGCCCATTTTACGTTCTCCGGGCGCCGGGCCATCGTGTTGGCCCAGGATGAGATCGCTCGGCTTCGTCATCCCACCTTGGTCGTTGAGCAGTTGCCTGTGATCTATCTTCCCGCCCTGTCCGTCGCGAATCGCCAAAGCCCCTTCTTCATCATCCCGGGAAAGAAGAAGCCCTGGGAGGAGTTTGCCCTCATGGGCTATCGGTACGAATGGCCGGAAGGCCATGACGGGACGTTGCGCCTGGACTGGCGACGGGCCTTCGGCTGGGCGACGGGCATCGACCATCGGTTTAAGACCGAGACGCTTGGCAAAGGGCTGCTGAAAGCCTACTACAACGAGGAACGATACATCCGCCGGCCTGAATCGGAGGAGCCGCCGAAAGGGGCGAACATCAACCGCTATCGATTGCTGTGGCGTCAGCAGTTCACCCCGCTGCCCGATACGAGCGTCGTGACCGACATCCAGGAGTTCAGCGACGTCGACTTTCGGAAAGATTTCTTGTTCCGCGAAGAGTTCGTGAGGGAGGATGTGGGGACGACCGGCTCCGTCTCATGGGTGACGAGCACCCCCGACTACTCCTTCAGTGCGCTCCTGAACAAACGGATGAATCGCTTCGATACGGTGGATGAGCAATTGCCCCAGTTGACGTGGGAGACCGGCTCCAGACCCATCGGCGACTCGCCGGTGTTCTCCGAGTCGAAGGTCGGCGTCGCCAACTTCGAGACCAAACGCGCCCATTCTGACAACGATACCGACGTGGTGCGGGTCGATTGGTTCGAGCAGTTCAAGTACGCCATGAGCCTGTTCCGCCCGATCGAAGTGACCCCGCGGGTCGGAGTTCGCCAGACCTACTACACCAAGGACAAGCAAGGGGGCAGCGAGCGGCCTCAAGGCAAACGGGATCTCCTCAGCGGGCAGTTTTCGATGGGCGCGGATGCGAGCCTCAAGCTGTTCCGGACCTTCCCCTTCAGCACCAACGCATGGGGCCTGGACCTCAATTGGCTGCGGCATGTGATTACCCCCACCCTGGCCTACAGCTACGTCCGCCGGCCGACGGCGCCCAATGATCTGCTGACGTTCCCCGCCGCCGACGGTTCGACGAACCGCCTGACCTTCGGCCTCGAAAACAAACTGCAGACGAAGCGGTCACGGGTTCCCTTGGGAGGGCAGGGGCAGGTCAAGCAGCCGGCCGGGCGTTTGGAGAGTCTCGACTTCGCCCGCCTGACGGCTTCGGTGCCGTATACCTTTCGGGGGAACCACAACAAGCAGGGCGGACGTCTGAACGACTGGTCATTTGACGCGGAGCTCCTGCCATGGCCATGGCTGCGCGTCGAATCCAACTGGTCGTACCCCAGTCATTTCCTCAAGGGCTCACGGGATCGGCGCTTGACCACGTGGAACCTCGATGTCATTGTGGCGGGGGGCAGGGCACGGGGCGGGCAGGATACACAGGCCTCCGCGGCCAACGCGCCAGACCTGAGGACGACCTCCCTCCCCGAGGGGGTGGAGCGGTATCAGCCAGGACCGCGGGGTGGGACGGAGCTCCTCATGCCTCTGGGCCTGTGGTACCTCGGGTTCGGGCACCGATACTCCTCTAACGACAAGACGGAGGCCGTCGTGCAGTTTGACCGGCGTCTGAGCGAGAAGTGGCAGATCGGGACGTTCCACCGCTTCACCTGGAAGGAGGTGGCGGGGGGGAGCAAGCGATTCTACAACGCGCGCGAGCGCCAGTATGTCCTTCGTCGAGATCTCCACGACTGGCTCGCTGAGGTGGTCTACAGGGTCGACCGGGAGTTCGGGGAAGAACTGTTCTTCACGCTCACCCTCAAGGCCTATCCGGGGCTGCCGATCGAAATGGGGGAGTCCTACCACGAGCCGAAGATGGGCTCCCAGAGCAGTCCGTTCTCGCCCGTCGGAAAGTAATGGGGTATAATCCCAATGCGAAAGACGGCCACACGGCGTGAACCCCGTACCACGGTTTATCCCGTTCGATGGCTCATCGAACGGGACGAGCAGCCGTGCCCGCCCCGTTCCAACGAGTTGGAACGGGGCACGCCTTCACAGGCTCCGTACGACCGTGATCGTTCGGGGCAGGCGGGGCTTCCCGTGGTACGGGGTGAAGCATGGAGTTGAGCGTTGTGGGGGCCGGACACGTAGGGCTCGTGACCGGCGCCTGTTTTGCCGACTTGGGCCACTCCGTCATGATGGTCGACAATGACGCCAAGCGCATCGCCAATCTGAAGCGAGGCATCCTCCCGTACTACGAACCCGGTCTTGAGGAGTTGGTCGAGCGGGGCGTCCGGGAGCGACGGCTGAGGTTCACGACTTCGATCAAGGAAGGCGTGGCGACGTGTACGATTCTGTTCATTGCGGTCGGGACGCCGCAGAAAGCGACCGGGGAAGCGGATCTGGCGTACGTGGAGCGTGTGGCCCGCGCCATCGCCCGGCACCTGAGCGGCTACCGGTTGATCGTGGAGAAGTCCACCGTCCCCGTGCAGACGGGGCAGTGGGTGGCCCACACGATCCGCACCTATCTGAAGCGGAAGCAGCCGTTCGATGTCGCGTCCAACCCGGAGTTCCTGCGGGAGGGAACCGCGATCGAGGACTTCATGAAACCCGACCGGGTGGTCCTGGGGGTTGAGAGCAAGCGCGCCAAGGAGCTGCTGTGCGCGCTCTATAAGCCCCTGGGGGTTCCCATCGTGGTCACGGATATCAAGAGCGCCGAGCTGATCAAGCATGCGGCCAACTCGTTTCTGGCCATGAAGATTTCCTTCATCAACGCGGTCGCGCAGCTCTGTGAGCGGTGCGGGGCCGATGTCCAGCAGGTGGCGGAAGGGATCGGGTTGGATCGGCGCATCGGCAGGTCGTTTCTAGACGCCGGAGCCGGCTTCGGCGGCTACTGTTTCCCGAAGGACCTTGAAGCCTTCATCAACATCTCCGAGCAGCTGGGCTACGACTTCGAATTGCTCAAGGCGGTGCGGAGCATCAACGAGCAGCAGAAGCGCAGCTTCGCGCTCAAGATCCAGCGGGCCCTCTGGGTGCTGAAGGGCAAGACGATCGGGGTGCTGGGGTTGGCGTTCAAGCCCAACACCGATGACATGCGCTACGCCCCCTCGATTGACGTCATCGAGTACCTCCAGGGGGAAGGGGCCCGTCTCAAGGCGTTCGATCCCCAGGTGACGACCGAAGCGAAGCGGCTCTTCCCCAAGCTGATGCTGTGTCAAGACCCGTATGAAGCGGCGCGTGGGGCGGACTGTTTGGTGATCCTCACCGAGTGGAACGAATTTAAGGAGCTGGACTTCAAGCGGCTCAAGCGGCTGCTCCGTCAGCCCCTGATCGTGGACGGGCGCAACCTCTACGATCCAGAGCCGCTCCGCGCGCTTGGGTTTCGCTACGTCGGCGTCGGGAGGGGGGGATGAAACTCATCGAGGGCGTGCGGACCAAACCGCTCACCGTGATCCCGGATGAGCGGGGGCGGCTCTTCGAGATCCTGCGAAAGGATGACGCGCTCTTCCTGAAGTTCGGCCAGGTCTACTGCACCACCGTCAACGTCGGGGTCGTCAAGGGCTGGCACTACCACAAGAAGCAGATTGACAACTTCGTGTGCGTCAGCGGGATGATCAAGCTCGTCGCCTACGACGGGCGGAAGGGTTCGCCGACGAAAGGGCTTGTGAACGAATGGTTCATCGGGACCCACCAGCCCCTGCTGGTTCAGATCCCGGCGATGGTCCACCATGGGTTCAAGGGGCTGAGCGAGCCTGAGGCGATCGTCCTCAACATCCCCACGGAACCCTACCATCACAAGCGGCCCGATGAGTACCGGCTGGATCCTCACCACAGCGAGATCCCGTATGACTGGAACCGGCGCGATGGGTGATCAGGCAGTCCATAGTCCACAGTCCATAGTCCATAGTGGTCAGCTCTTCTATGGACTATCGACTATCGACTATGGACTTTCGGCGAGGGACGACTGGCGCTGATGAAGGGCGTCGTGCTGGCTGGGGGGCTGGGGAAGCGGCTGGAGCCGCTGACCCGCATCACCAACAAGCACCTCTTGCCCATCTACGACCGACCGATGATCTACTATCCGCTGCAGACGCTCGTAGAGGCTGGGATCTCCGAGATTCTCATCGTGACCGGCGGGGCCAATGCGGGCGATTTTCTCAGGCTGCTGGGCAACGGCAGCGAGTTCGGCCTGAAGCATTTGGATTACACGTACCAGCGAGGCGAAGGCGGGATTGCCGAGGCCTTGAGGTTGGCGGAGCACTTCGCGGCCGGCCAGCCGCTGGTCGTCATCCTGGGAGACAACATCGTGGAACGGAGCATCAAGCCGTTCGTGGAGCGGTTTGCGGCGGCGGGCCGCGGGGCCAAGATCCTCCTCAAGGAAGTCGAGGATCCGTGGCGGTTCGGCGTGGCGGAGCTGCGCGACGGACGGATCGTGGGAATCGAAGAGAAACCGGCCCGTCCAAAGTCATCCTACATCGTGACGGGGATCTATCTGTACGATGCCAAGGTGTTCGACATCATCCGCACCTTGCAACCATCGGGTCGCGGAGAGCTTGAGATTACGGATGTGAACAGCGTGTACCTTCAGCGCGGCGAGATGACGTACGACATCCTGGATGGTTGGTGGACCGATGCGGGGCTCCCGGAGACGCTGTACCGGGCGACGACCCTGGTGAGAGAGGGCATCTTAGGGCAGCCGATCCCTTCAATTCGCGATTCGCAATCCGCAATCCACGATCCACGATGAGACTGCTGGTCACTGGCGGCGCGGGGTTCATCGGCTCACACTTCATCCGCTCCTGGCTCGCCCGTCACCCAGAGGATGCCGTGGTGAACCTCGATGGGCTCACCTATGCCGGTCGACGGGATCGCCTGGCGGACCTTGAGCAACACCAGGGCTACCGATTCATCCAGGGGGATATCTGCCAGGGGGACGTGGTCCGACAGGCCCTGGAGGGCTGCCAGGCCGTTGTGCACTTCGCCGCTGAGACGCACGTCGATCGCTCCATCACCGATGCCGTGCCGTTTCTCCGGACCAACGTGGAGGGCACGCAGGTCCTCTTGCAAGCAGCGCTGGCGTCCGGCGTGAGCCGGTTTGTGCACGTGAGCACCGATGAGGTCTACGGTCCGGTGCTGACGGGCGCGGTCGATGAAGGGGCCCTCCTCGTCCCGCACAGCCCCTACGCCGCCAGCAAAGCGGCCGGGGATCTGTTGGCGCAGGCGTTTCAGATCACCTATGGGCTGCCCACGATCGTCGTCAGACCGACGAACGTGTACGGCCCCGGGCAGTTCCCGGAGAAGTTCATCCCCGTGTGCATCACCAACGGCTGTGACGGACGGCCCGTGCCGCTCTACGGAGACGGCGAGCAGCGGCGCGCATGGCTGTTTGTGCTCGACCTCTGCGAGGCCCTCGCCGTGGTGATGGAGCGGGGAACCGCCGGAGCCATCTACAACATCGGGGGCGGGAGCGAGCAGACGAATCTCGACACGGCGCGGGCCATCCTGTCCCGGATGGGACAACGGCTGGAGCTGATTCAGTTCGTCGCGGATCGGCCGGGTCACGACCGTCGCTACGCCATGGATGACGCGAAGCTCCGCGCGCTCGGCTGGCAGCCGCGGATCCCGTTTGAGCAGGGGCTGTCGGAAACGATCGCGTGGTACCGGGAGCACCCCTGGTGGTGGCGCCCGCTGACGGAGCAACTCCGTGAAGATCCTTATCACTGGCTCAACCGGTCTTCTCGGTCAGGCCCTCACCAGCCATCTCGCGCAGTCGTGTGAGGTCGCGGGCCTCTCGCGGCACGCCAGGGATCTTCCCGGAGGGAGCCGTCATGTCACCTGCGATCTGCGCGATGCGCAGCAGGCACGGGCCGCCATCCATGAGGTTCGTCCGGACATCCTGATCCATGCCCAGGCGCTCTCAGACGTGGACCGCTGCGAGCGTGAGCCGGAGATGGCCTGGGCCCAGAATGTCACGACGGTCGCCCATCTCGTCCAGGCGCTCCAGGGATCCCGGACGCTGCTCGTGTACGTCAGCACCGATTACGTCTTCGACGGCAAGAAGGGCGCGCCCTACGAGGAGGCGGATGCGCCCAACCCCCTGAGCGTGTATGGGCGATCGAAGCTCGAGGGGGAACGGCTGGCGTTGGGCTACGCCCGGTCGATTGTGGTGCGACCCAGCACCCTCTTTGGGCCGGGGCGGGACAATTTTTGCGATGCCGTCGTGTGCCGGGTCAGGGCGGGCCAGCCGGTGGAGGCCTTCTGGGATCAGGTCACCTCGCCGACCTACACGGTGGACTTGGCCGAAGGGATCGGCGAGCTGAGCCTCGCGCTGTGGCGATCGTGGGATGGGGAGCGGCCCCGGCGCTATCACCTGGCGAATGGCGGGGGGTGCACGCGGGCGGCGTTCGCCGAGCGGATTGTGGAGCTGGTGGGAGGCTCCCGTGAGCTCATCCGGGCCATTGCGATGGCCGACCAGCGCCGGCCGGCGGCCAGGCCGGCGTATTCAGCGCTGGCGACCCGGGCTGTGCCATCCGTCATAGGGAGGAGACTGCGATCATGGGACCACGCGCTGCACGCCTACCTGCATCAACGGCGCTGGCTCGCCTAGCGAAGCGGATCACCAGGCGGACGGCCCGCATCGGGGTCATCGGGCTGGGTTACGTGGGGTTGCCGCTGGCGGTCGAGTTCGCCAAGGAGGGGTTTTCGGTCACCGGCATCGATCTGGATCTCGCGCGGATCGCCGGCGTCAATCGGGCGCGCTCGTACATTCCCGATGTCGCCAGCGACGATCTGAGAAGGCTGCGCCGCGCCAACCGGCTGCGCGCCACGACGTCCTTCGACACGCTGGGACGGCAAGATGCCGTCATCATCTGCGTGCCGACCCCCCTTCGCAAGACCCGCGAGCCGGACATGTCGTACATCCTCTCCGCCACGAAGGAGATCGCCCGGCGCGTGCGACGAGGACAGCTGATTGTCCTGGAGAGCACGACCTACCCCGGGACGACCGAAGAAGTGGTGCTCCCCGCATTGGAAGCCGGCGGCCTGAAGGTGGGGAAGGATTTCTCCCTGGTCTTTTCGCCGGAGCGCATCGATCCCGGCAATCCGAAGTACACGACCCGCACGATCCCCAAGGTGATCGGCGGCGTCACCCCCCAGTGCACGAGGCTGGCCACCGCCCTGTATGGGAGCGTCATCCAGCAGACGGTCCCTGTGGCGTCGTCAAAGGTGGCGGAGATGGTGAAGCTGCTGGAGAACACCTTCCGCGCGGTCAACATCGGCCTGGTGAACGAAATGGCGCGTATCTGCCATCGTCTCGGCATCGATGTCTGGGAGGTGATCGAAGCGGCGCGGACGAAGCCGTTCGGCTTCATGCCCTTTTACCCCGGCCCAGGAATCGGCGGACATTGCTTGGACGGCGGCGAGCGGATCGTCGTGAAGCGAGGCCTTCAGATTGACATTCCGACGTTTGAAGAGCTGTTCCACATCCTGGAAACTGAAGGCACACACCGCATCATCCGTCGCCGCGGCCTGACGGTGATTCGTCCCAACGGTCTCGAAGCGCTTTCCTTCGATCTCGAGAAGCGCCAGGTATGTTTTCAACCTTTGCAGTTGCTGGTCGCCAGGCCCTACAGCGGTGCGATGGTTTCTCTGCGGACGAAGGAAGGGCGCCAATTGACGGTGACGGATCGCCATCCGATGGTAGTCCACAACGGTTCGCTAGGGGTCAAATGGGCCAAGGATCTGCGCGCTGAAGATGAACCTATTGTCATTGATGTGATGCCAGACGGGATCTCCAACGCACACGCAGATTTAATCGAGCATTTTCAACGCGATCCACGCCACATCAAGCCCCTACGGGTTGCGCTGCGCAACGGCACGTGGAAGGCCTACCGACGATGGCTGCGACCCATCTTGAAACGATACCGTAAGGACCCCTGGGAATATTATCGGAGGAACGCCATTCCGCTGGCTGCGTATCTGGACGCTGAGCGCCTTCCAGAATTTCCCCCGATTGAGCATCGGGAGTTGTTGCTGAGCACCGGCCAAGGGCCGTCCTGGTCAACGTGTCCTGCGGTGATCGAGTTGGACGAATCGTTCTGCCGCCTGGTGGGGTATTACTTGAGCGAAGGGTGCCTCACGGAGGATCAGTCACTGCGCGTCCGGTTTTCATTCCACCAAGACGAGCGCCAGTACATTGAGGACGTGACGAATATTCTCAAACGCCTCGGCGTGCGCTGGTCCATCGACCATTCGCGACAATGGCGGGCGTCCCACATCAAAGTGTCCTCACTGCCGTTTGGCGTGCTGATACGCGACGTGCTGCGATGCGGCGTGAATTCCTATACCATGCAGGCGCCTGCGCAGATGCTGGGGTTGTCCCAACGGCACCGCGCGGCGTTGCTCTCAGGGTTGTTGCGTGGAGACGGAGGGGTGGAAGTAGAACAGGGGATGCGCACCTACACGAAGCGTGGACGGCGCTATACCCATCGGGCGAACCACGGCTCCATGAACTACTACTCGATCAGCCCTCGGTTATTTCAGCAGGTCGTCTTGTTGTTGCACAGCCAGGGGATCGTGCCGACCTTTAAACGGCGAGCCAATTTGCTCACGGTATTTGGGGAGCAACAGCTTCGGCAGTGCGCCGGGTGGCTCGATGGGGACAAGCGGCAGCGGCTCATGAAATATTTAGCGGCTCGGGTCAAGCCGATGCCCATGAAAAGCTTCCGGCGTCATCGCGGCTATGCGAGCGTGACCACGGGTACGCTCACAGCGCTCAACGGCCATCGCACGGTGTACTCGGCTGAAGTGGCCAACACGCATACGTTCGTCACCAGCTACGGCATCGTTGTCCACAACTGCATCCCCTCCGATCCGATGTACCTGGCGTGGAAGGTGCGGGTCCACGGTTCTGAAGCGCGGTTCATCGAGCTGGCCACGCAGATCAACAGCGGCATGCCGGAGTACGTCGTGGAACGGGTGGCTCGGGCGCTGAGCGACCGGCGCAAGGCGTTGAACGGCGCACGGGTCCTGTTGTTGGGCCTGGCGTACAAAAAGGATGTCAACGACCTGCGCGATTCGCCCGCTTTTGACGTTGCGCGCGTCTTGAGCGAACGCGGGGCGCGAGTGTCCTATCACGATCCGTGTGTGCCCACGGTCGTGCTGAACGGGGTCCGCCAGACGTCCCGTCCCTTGACGGCGTCGACCCTGCGGCATGCCGAGTGTGTGGTGATCTTGACCAACCACTCGCAGGTCGATTATGACGTGGTCTTGCGCCAGGCGCGGCTCATCGTCGATACACGAAACCAGTACGGGGCGCTGGCCAGGCGCCCCGCCCACGTCGTGCGGTTGTGATGGGGTCTGCGGTGAAGGCGGGCAGGGCAGGAGGCGCGGCGCACCCCCCAAGACCGTCTCGGACGGCGCGCCTCTGTTGTCTGTTTTGCGGGGGGAGGTTATCGCCTCGGCGGCCACGCGGCACGTGGGCGTGCCCCCGTTGTCACGCCAGCTTCGTCCAGCAGCGCGACCCGAGCGGCTGTGTGATCGGGCTGATGGTGGAGGCGTGCGGGGCTGCTCCCTGTTGTCGTGTACCCCGTGAGTAGCCCATGAAGTTCCTCGTGACCGGCGGAGCGGGGTTCATCGGCTCCCATGTCGTGGATCGGCTCGTTGCCGACGGTCACACCGTGCGCGTGCTCGACGATCTGTCGACGGGACGGCGCGAGAACCTAGCATCCGTTCGTTCCCGAATCGACTTCATCGAGGGAGACATTCGCGACCTGGCAGCGGTCACGCGGGCCTGTGGCGGCGTGGACGCCGTCATCCATGAAGCCGCCTGGCGCAGCGTCCCGAGATCGATGCACGACCCCCGAGGGTACACCGAGGTCAACGTCGTCGGGACGGTGAATCTGTTGGACGCCGCGGTGCGGGCGAAGGTCAGGCGCTTCGTCTGTATCTCTTCCAGCTCGGTGTATGGCGACAGCAATCCCATGCCGTTGCGGGAGGATCAGCCCGCCCGTCCCATCTCTCCCTATGCGGCCTCGAAGCTCGGGGCGGAGCTATTTTGCGGCCTGTTCGCCCGCAGCTTCGGCATCGACACGGTGTGTCTGCGCTATTTCAACGTCTTCGGTCCTCGTCAGAGCCTCGAGAATGAGTACGCGGTCGTGGTGCCCAAGTTTATCACCTGCCTGCTGCGGGGCGAATCGCCTCCAGTGTACGGCGACGGACAGCAGTCTCGCGACTTCACCTACGTGGACAACGTGGTCGACGCGACCCTCCTTGCCGCCACTACGCCTGGGATCAGCGGGGAGGTCTTCAATGTCGCGCTCGGAGAAGGGCACACGGTGCTTGAGCTCTTGCGGGAACTGCAGGCCATCCTGGGGGTGTCCATTCCCCCCGTCTTTCAACCGGCCCGTCATGGGGACATGCGACGAACGCTCGCCGATCCCTCCAACGCGAGGCGGGCCCTGACGTGGCAGGGACGCGTGACGTTCACGGAAGGATTGCGGCGCACCGTGGAGTGGTTCCGCCACAACCAGCCCGTCAGTTCGGTCAGTTCCGTCCCTCGGTCTCTCCCGTCAAGCCCTTGACGGAACAGACGGAACAGACGGAACAGACGGAATAGACCATGGAGATTCCGCTCATCGATCTGCGAGCGCAGTATCGCTCGATCAAGCCTGAGATTGACGAGGCGTTCCAGCGCGTCGTGGCCGGGGGTCAGTTCATCCTTGGGCCAGAGGTCGAAGCGCTGGAGCGCGAAGTGGCGGCCTACTGCGGTACCCGCCATGGGGTCGGGGTCGCCTCAGGAACCGACGCGTTGGAGTTGGCGTTGCGCGCCTGCGGGATCGGTTCAGGCGATGAGGTCATCACCAGCGCGTTCTCATTCGTGGCGGCGGCCGAAGCGGTCGCGACCGTGGGGGCGACGCCGGTCTTGGTTGACATCGACGCGCGGACCTTCACGATGGATCCGGCGCAGGCGGCGGCAGCCGTCACCCCGAAGACGAAAGCGATCATCCCGGTGCATCTCTTCGGGCATCCGTGCGACATGGACGCGATCCTGGACCTCGCCCATCGTCAGCACCATCTCGTCATCGAAGATTGCGCTCAGGCCCTGGGGGCGCGGTATGGCGGACGACGCGTCGGCGGCTTAGGTCGCGCCGCCATCCTCAGCTTCTATCCCAGCAAGAATCTGGGGGCGTACGGCGACGGCGGGATGGTCGTCACCAACGATGAAGGGCTGTCGGAACGGATCCGTCTGCTGCGGGGACACGGCAGCCGAGCGCGATACCATCATGAACTGCTTGGACGGAACAGCCGATTGGATGAGCTCCAGGCGGCGGTCTTGCGCGTCAAGCTGCGCCATCTGGACGACTGGAACGCCGCGCGGCGGCGTCATGCGCAAGCCTATGCCGAGGCTTTTGCGCGACACGGCCTGACTCAGGTGAGCCTGCCACAGGAGGGCGCCTCCTGCGAGCATGTCTACCACCTCTACACGGTTCGCCTGATGGATCGAGACCGTGTGCAGCGGGCCTTGGACGCTGAGGGGGTTGCCACCCAAGCGGCGTATCCGTCCATCCTGCCCGATCAGCCCGCGCTTGCGCCGCATGTGAAAGCGGACGGATCCTTCCCGCAGGCGCGCCAGGCCGCTGAGGAAGTGCTCTCGCTTCCGATGTACCCTGAACTGACCGCACCCCAGATCGATGACGTGGTCCGAGGGCTTGCCAGCGTCATTCAACGACGTGACTGAGACGCCTTTCTCCTCCGTGACGGCTGCCATCTTGGTGGGAGGACTTGGGACGAGATTGCGGCCGCAGATTCCCGACCGGCCCAAGGCGCTCGCAGAAGTGGCCGGGCGGCCTTTCTTAAGCTATCAGCTCGATCAGCTTGAGGCTGTGGGCATCAAGACCGTGGTCTTGTGCACCGGCTACCGGGGTGAGCAGATCCAGCAAGCTTTTGGTCCAGCGTATGGAGCCATGCGACTGCGGTATGCTCAGGAGCCGACCCCCTTGGGGACCGCCGGGGCCTTGCGATTCGTCCTGCCGCTGCTCGAGGCCGAGACGGTGTTGGCGATGAACGGTGACGCCTTCTGGGAGGTGGACCTCGAAACGTGGTGGAGGTGGCACACTCAACGACGCGCGACGGCGTCGATCGTCTTGGCTCATCTCGCTGATACCAGTCGGTACGGGCGTGTCCAGGTGGATCGGCTCAGCCGCGTGCGCGCCTTCGAGGAGAAATCCGCCGGGGGTCCGGGATGGATGAATGCCGGCGTGTATCTGTTGAGCCGGCAGGTGATTGCCCGCATCCCGACCGGACGTCCGGTGTCGATTGAACGCGAGGTATTCCCTCGTCTCGTTGGACACGGTCTCTATGGGTACCGCAGCAAGGGTCGTTTCTTGGACATCGGCACGCCGGAGAGTTACCGGATGGCGGAAGCGTTCGTTCGACAGCAGATCGGGAAGTCGGGTGATCTCACGGGGTTGCGTGGGAGTGATCGATGAGAGTCTTGGTCACGGGAGGGGCGGGGTTCATCGGATCGCACCTGTGCGACCGCCTCCTGGCCGAGGGCGCCACGGTGGTCTGCGTGGACAACCTGATCACCGGCAGGCTCGCCAACATTGCGCACCTACAGGGTCATCCAGGATTTCGGTTGACCCGGCATGACATCAGCAAGCCGCTCGAGGTGCCGGAACCGGTGGACTATGTGCTCCACTTCGCCTCACCCGCCAGCCCGAGGGATTATTTGAAATACCCCATTCAAACACTCAAGGTCGGCTCGCTGGGGACGCTCAACGCCTTAGGGATCGCCAAAGCCAAACAGGCGAAGTTCCTCTTGGCCTCGACCAGCGAAGTCTACGGCGATCCCCAGGTCCATCCCCAACCGGAGAGTTACTGGGGGCATGTCAACCCCGTTGGGCCGCGCAGCGTGTACGATGAAGCCAAACGATTCGCCGAAGCGCTCACCATGGCCTACCATCGGGAGCACCAGATCGACACCCGGATTGCTCGAGTGTTCAATACCTACGGGCCACGGATGCGGCTCGATGATGGGCGTGCGATCCCGACGTTCATCCGTCAGGCCCTGAAGGGCGAGCCGCTGACGGTCTACGGGCAGGGAAGCCAGACCCGCAGCTTCTGCTACATCGATGACCTGGTCGAAGGGATCCGTCGCCTCATGGACAGCTCGATCCCTGATCCGGTGAACCTCGGCAACCCTGACGAACGCCCCATTCTCGAAATCGCCAAGGAAGTCCTGGCGTCTGTTGACGGGGCGACGAGCCGCATCGAGTTTCACCCGTTGCCACAGGACGACCCCAAGCAGCGTTGCCCTGATATGACGAAAACGCGCCACCGGCTGGGATGGCAACCGACCATCACATTGCACCAAGGTCTGGAGCGGACCGTCGTGTGGTTCGCCCAAGACCTCCGGCTCCGGTCGTCCCGATGATTCAGCCGTGCCTTAAGTTGGGTGATTTCGCAGATTCATAAGGCAGATTTCGCAGATCATGATCTGCGAAATCTGGGTTTCAAATCTGTGTAGTCCCAAATTCAGGCAGCACCGATGATTCAGCCGCCTTGACCGATGGAGTGAAACACGGTAACATTTCCCAAACGACGAAGTCAGCGACCTCAGCCGTGTTCCGTGGTGAGGAGGGATAAACGGCACAGAGGAGGAGGGATCGGGCATGAGATCGTGGAGAGGGCATCTTGCCCTCGGAGCATGGTTGAGCGTGGCGGTCGTCTGGCCAACTGTGTGGCTGCCAATCGGAAAAACGAAGTTGCTGTGGCTACCCCTCCTCATTGCGACATTGACCGTTCTCACCCTAATCCGTGGCCAGCGGCAGGGGTGGAGGGTCGCCGTCGGGCGTTCGTTATGGTTGTTCGCCGTGCTCACCATCGCGGCGTGGCTTCCGTTTCTCCGCGCTACCCCGACCGATCTGTCGTACCCAAAGGCCTACCAGGTCTACCTGCTCGCCTATGAAGTGGGTCTTGCGACGCTCATCGGCTGGCAGGCGGTTCTGTCGGCGTTCCAAACGTCTGCCTCATGGTGGACGGCTGAGGGATGGAGCAAACCGCTCGTCTTGGCCCCAGCATTGCTCGCGCTGCGAGCTCTGCAGGTCGGGCACGGGGTTCCGTCATTCGTGGGCATCGTCCTTGGTGTGAGCCTGGGACTTTTGCAGCGTTCCCAGGGTTGGATCATCCGGCCCTCGCCAAGGACATGGCGGTTCGTGACCATCGGCCTCTTTATTGCTGCGGCGCTCCTTGTGTACGGGGCAAGCGTACGGATCTATTCCTTGACTGGCCCCAGCGAGCCCGGGGCTCAAGCTGGCTTTCCCGCAGCGAGCGATGACGGTCCAGCCTACTATTCTTTTGCGGTCGCCTTCGCGAAAGACCCAAGCAGCTTCTTCACCTCCAAGATGGGGGACGAAATCTTCTTCTCGGGCTACTATCTCCTCATGGGGCTCTGGTTTTGGTTGGTTGGTGGACCGCATGTTCCGTCTTGGCTGGTGTGGCAAGGGGTGGCAGGAGGCTTACTGGCCATCGCGGTATACTGGATCGGCCGGAAGCTGACCGGCCAGGCCGTCTTCGGCGTGGTGGCTGCGCTGTTGGTGGTGGCGGATCACGTCATGCTCCAGCTGCTCGCGACGATGAACCAGGAGACGTTCTTCTTTGCGTGGGTCTATTTGGCCCTGCTGCTGTGGTCGCAGGCGGCCAACCCGAACGCGCGCCTACGTGTCGGGTTCTTCGCAGGGTTGGTGCTGGGGGTGTCTGTCATCTTTCGGACAACCTCGCTCATGCTGCCGCTTGTGTGGTATCTGTGCCTGCTCTGGGAACGACCTCGACCCGATGTGCGGACCGAGAGAAAACAGGTGGGTCTGATGTTGCTGGGACTATTCGTCCCCGTCGTGCTGATGGTGATACGTCACCGGATGGCCTGGGGGTACTGGACCTTGAGCGGAGCCCACGCAGAATACAGAATTATTCAATGGAACTATGCCTTGCAACTACCCGGTGCCCACCTCTATGATATCGGTCTGGTCGAATGGCTGCGGCGATTGGCGGCTGAGCCCCACCTGCTCTGGCAGCATGTCATCCCAAGCTGGTGGAAGCAGGGGGTAGAGTTGTGGACGCATCGTGGATTCGGTCAGATGGACTTGGTGCAGGGACTGAACTACGCGGGTCCCTATCAAACAGCCCTCGCCACGGTCCTCTCAGTCAGCGCGTTGGTGGGGATCGTCGCGGCGATTCGACGTCGTACGAGGCTGGATTTGGCGCTGCTGTCGTTGCCGTTATGTTTCACCAGCTTGGTCCTGATATTCTACGTGTTGAACTCCCGCTACCGTTCGCCCTTCATTCCGGCCCTCTATCTCTTCTCGTGTTTGGGGTTCTCGCTCGCAGTGCCCCCCGTGCGGTCGCCCCGTGCTGCAGGGGGGACGGGTGATTCGGCCTCACAGATGTCGGGCGGTGTTCCCTCCCAGTTGGCACCGTCTCGATGATTCGCAGCAACACGCCCATGACGGAGCTCTTCGAGGGGGCAGGGGCGGACGTCCCACGGCCGACCTTGTCTGTGATCATCCCGGTCTTCAATGAGGAACAGATCCTGCCGGAGCTCTACCAGCGGCTCACCCGCTGCCTGCAAGCGCTGGGGTTGTCCTACGAGATCATCGTGATTGACGACGGCAGCACCGACCGTTCCGGTGAGCTGCTGGAGCGCTTGGTCACCACCGACTCCCACGTGCGCCTCATTCAGCTCTCGAGGAATTTCGGTCAGGCGGTGGCGGTGACCGCAGGCCTGGATGTCGCCGCCGGCGAGCTCGTGGCGCTGATGGATGGTGATCTCCAGGACCCACCGGAAGATATGCCAAAGTTGGTGGCGACAGTGCAGGCGGGCTATGCGGTGGCGTATGCGATTCGCGTGAAACGCAAGGAATCGGTGCTCAAACGCGCGGCGGTCTTCCTCTTCTATCGGCTGCTCAACCGGATCGCGTCCACGCCGCTGCCGGTTGATTCAGGGCTCTTCTGTGTGATGACGCGCCAAGTCGTGGAGGCGCTGAAGCAACTGCCCGAACGGTCGCGCTATGTCAGCGGTCTACGGGCCTGGGTGGGATTCAAGCAGTGTGGTGTTCCGCTGGAGCGCACAGCCAGGCGCGCGGGTCGGTCAAAGTCGCTCGCGAAACTCCTCCGGATGGCGGTCGATGGCCTGGTGTCGTTTTCCTATGTGCCCCTGCGTCTGGCGACGGTTGTGGGGGTGAGCACGGCGCTCCTGTCGATCGGAGGCATGGTCTGGGCGCTGTATCTGCGCTTGTTTACCACTGATCCTCCCTCGGGGTGGGCCTCGACAGTATTGTTCATCTTGTTCATTGGCAGCATCCAGTTGCTGGCGCTTGGGGTGATCGGCGAGTACATCGGGCGGGTGCTTGACGAGGTCAAAGGCCGGCCGCTCTACGTCGTGAAGCGTTGCGTCGGGTTCTCATCGTCGGAGGAGGGAGGTGGGTATGGCGCGGAAGGACCGCATGCGGATCGCGCTCGTCGAAGTCCGATCCAGGCGGGGTGAGTGCATTAACCGCGATTTCATGGCCGGCTACGGCTGGGCGTTTCACGTCGGCCGTTCCTGGCCCGCCAGGCTCATCGAGACGGTCAAGTGGGCGGGCGAGCGCGTCCCGCTCATGGCGTACGGCTATCTCGCCGCGTTCTTTCGCCGCGCAGGGCACGAGGTCGTCGTCGGCCCGACTGCCCCTGCGGATGCGGACCTGGCGATCATCCATTCCTCGATGGTGGAGCACCGTGCGGAGCTGCGCACGGCGCAGGACATCCGGCGCAGGAGCCGCGCGAAGATCGGCTTCATCGGACCGTTTGCCGGGGCGCGGCCGGAGCTGTACGAAGCCCATGCCGATTTCATCATCCGCGGAGAGTCTGAAACCTGGGGGGCGTCGCTTGCCAACGGCGAGTTTCCGTCTGGTGTCGTGAGCGAGAACGAGCGGTTTAACGCGGACGACTTGCCGTTTCCGGACTGGTCGCCCTTTCCGGTTCGCAGCTACTCCTACCTTCCGGCGCTTCGAGACCGGCCGTTTCTGCCGGTGCTGGCCAGCCGTGGCTGCACGTTTTCGTGCAGCTACTGTCCCTATCCGGTCTTCTATCGGTGGAACAAGCGCACCGCCGAAAACGTCGTGGCGGAAATCCGAGAGCTCGTCGATCGGCACGGGCTGCGCGGCCTGCTCTTTCGCGATCCGCTCTTTACGGCCGACCGCAAGCGCGTCACCGCCATCTGCGAGGGGCTGCTGGCCCAGCGCCTGCGCCTGCGATGGGCATGCGAAACGCGCCTCGATCTGCTCGATGAGCGGCTGCTGGATACGCTGTATCAGGCCGGCCTGCGGGTGCTGAACGTGGCCGTGGAATCATCGGATGAGGCAGTCCTTGCCGGGGTCAAGCGCAAGAACGCGGCAGTCAGCCACCAGGAAGCCATGATTCGATACTGCGATCGAAAAGGCATTCGAGTGTCCGTCTTCTACGTGTTGGGTCTGCCAGAGGATAGCGAGGAGACGATTCGCCGAACCGTGCAGTACGCCAAGCGGTTGAACACGCACGTCGCCCAATTCTTCGTCTGCACGCCGTTTCCAGGGACCGCCTTCTATGAATCGCTGAAAGATCGGATCTTCGAAACCAACTGGGAACGCTTTGACTGCTACACCCCGACCTTTCGACACGATCACCTGGAACCCGCGCAGATCCTCCGGCTGAAGGAGTGGGCCTACTGTTCGTATTACTACCGTCCACGCTGGTTGCTGGCATTGGCCCGCCGCGCGGCACGGGCGTTCATCGATTCGTCGTGACAGACCTTCGGCTTTCTTGAACGGTTCTGGCCAGTCGGACGCCGAGCTTCCGGGGCAACAGCCGCAGTGTCCAGACGCCGAGTTGGTTTTTCCACCCCGGAACGACCACCGCCTGCTTCCGCATGAGTCCCCGGTATCCAAGCCACGCGATGGTCTCCGCACGCATCAGGTTGCCTTGAGTCAGCCTTGACAACCCCATGCCCGCCCGCTGCTGAAACCCTGTGGGCGTCGGCCCTGGACAGAGCGCGGTCACCGAGACCCCCAACTCGCGCACCTCATTCGCCAGCGCCTCAGAGAACGAGAGCACGTACGCTTTCGTGGCTGCGTAGACCGCCATGAGCGGCGTCGGTTGGAAGGCGGCGATGGACGCCACGTTGAGAATTTTCCCATGCGTCTGCGCCAGATCGGGCAGCAACAGTTTTGTCAGGTGGGTGAGCGCCGCGACATGGACTTGGATCATGGCGAGTTCGGTCGTCAGGTCCGTCTTCATGAACGACCCGTGGAGGCCAAATCCCGCATTGTTCACCAGCGCGTGGACCTGGAGGTGTTGACGCTTCAACTCGGTCACAATCTCTTCCGGAGCGTCGCGTCGTGACAGATCCACGGCCAACGTCGTGACGGTGGCCCTGGAGACTTGCGTCAGTGTTCGAGCCGCGTTGTGGAGCGCGTCGGCCGATCGCGCAATGAGGACCACATGGAAGCCGTCGCGCGCAAACAGCTTCGAGAGCTCATAGCCGATCCCACTGGACGCACCAGTGATGACGACCACGGGCGGTGGTGCAACTTTGGGTTGAGGCATCGAGCTCTCGATGAGCGCCTAAAACCACACCATAAGTATCATAGCAGAGCGTTGACCAACGGCGGAACGTTTTCTCGAACGGGTACTGTCCTGTCAGATGAAGGCAGTACCGATTTTTCGTTGACAAGCAGGCGGCAGAGAGTACAATAGCATATGGTTGTTCACGGCCTGAACGATGGACTGAGCGATTAGGGCTCGTGGCGTGTGGTCAATCGTCCTTTCTTGGGTCCTCATCCGTAGTTGACATCTCATGTACCTCACAAGGCGGGTAGGGTACGCCCATGAATGTTCATGGCGTGAACAACACACCCGCCTGATCGTGGCTCCTCTCCGTCCGCTCTCAAGATGAATTCCAGTACCTACCGGGACATGCATCTCTTGAATGAACTGACCTCTCGTCCCGGGGTGACCCAGCGAGAGCTTTCCAAGCGCATCGGCGTGGCCTTGGGGCTGACCAACCTCATGCTGCGCCGACTTGCCAAAAAAGGCTCCATCAAGATTACGGGAACCAGACGCAGCCGCATCCGCTATCTCATCACGCCGAAGGGCATCCTCGAAAAGACCCGCCTGACGTACGAGTTCATCCAATACTCTCTACAGTTGTACAGCCACGTGCGACACGGTTCGCGTGAGCAATTGGCGGTCTTGGCACAGACGGGAAGCCGTCGGGTCCTGTTGTGCGGGACCGGTGAACTTGCCGAGATCGCCTTTCTCACCATTCGAGAGATGGGGCTCGAGCTGGTTGGCGTCGTGGAGGATCCTCCCAAGCGGCAGCGATTCCTCGGGCATCCGGTCCAACGGATCGAGGCGGTGCCATCGATGGTCTATGATCGGATCATCGTGGCGTCGTTACAGGATCGGCGCGCCCAGCTCCAACAGCTGGTGGCGCTGGGGGTCAGTCTGGAGCGGATGATTGTTCTGCCCATCCCTGGCATGCCGCTCGATCTCGAAGGGATCGTCGCGGCTCCGGCCAAGGCGACGTGGGTTCCGGCAGACCTGGCGTTGACTCCAGGAGGGGCACCGTGATCCCCCCACCTCCGCCGGCTTGCCGACGGCAAGCCCCGCCGTCGGCGAAAGGAAAGAATCTGTTGAGGCTACGACGGCGGCCACGGCGGCCTGAGAAGTGGACCGCGTGGGGCCGCCGTGAGGCGCAGGTGGGGGGATGAAGCGCGTCCTGATCACGGGCGGCGCCGGCTACGTCGGCTGCATGGTGGTCCCCAAGTTACTGGAAGCCGGCTACGCCGTCGTGGTCTACGACCTGATGTTGTTTGGCTCACATGGCTTGCCCACCCACCCGCACCTGCGCGTTATCGAAGCAGACATCCGAGATACGGCGCGGTTCTCTTCAGCCGTTGAGGGATGTGCACAGCGTGATCCATTTGGCGTGTATCTCGAATGATCCCAGCTTTGCATTGGACCCTCCACTGGGCACGTCCACCAACTTCGACTGTTTCGAACCGTTGGTGGCCCGTCCAAGCGGGCGGGCGTGACGCGGTTCATCTACGCCTCGACCAGCTCGGTCTACGGGTTGAGCGACGGGCCGGAGGTGACCGACATTGGCACATGGGCGTTAGGAATCGGCATCACCATTGTGGTCATCTCTAGCGTCATTTTCATGACGGTCTACCTCGGTTTGGTCAGACAGGCCCCCCTTCGCGCTTCGGCCGTAATTTCTGTTGACAAGCCCATGAGGCTACATGAAGATGTTCAATGTTTGAACATGCGTCGAGCGGTGTTTCTTGATCGGGATGGCGTGATCAACCGTGTGGTCGTGCGCACGGGGCGCCCCTTTCCTCCGGCGTCAGTCCGTGATGTGGAGTTTCTCCCAGGCGCGGCTGAAGCAATCGAGGCGTTGCGCCGGGCTGACTTTCGCATCATCGTGGTGACGAACCAGCCTGATGTCGCGACGGGCCTCCAACGGCGCGAGACGGTGGAGGCGATCCATGCGCGGCTGCGCGCGAGCTTCCCGATCGATGACATCAAGGTCTGCTACCACGCCGACCAGGATGGCTGTCCATGCCGGAAGCCGAAGCCCGGCCTGCTCTTCGAGGCGGCCGCGCAATGGTCGTTGGACCTGAGCCAGTCCGTGATAGTTGGCGACCGCTGGCGGGACATCGAGGCCGGGAAAGCCGCCGGGTGCAAAACCATCCTGGTGCGGGGCGGGTATGCCGAACGGCAGGCTGAGCGCCCCGACGCGGTCGTCGCGTCGCTGCTTGAGGCAAGCCGTGTCATTCTCTCCAATGGCTTCACGGGGGTGGAGGTGGTGACATGAAGACGGTCCTCGTGACCGGGGGAGCCGGCTACGTCGGCTGCGTGCTGGTGCCAAAACTGCTGGAGGCCGGCTACGCGGTGGTGGTGTACGACCTCATGCTCTTCGGGTCTGAGGGACTTCCGTCGCATCCGCGTCTGAAGGTCATCCAGGGGGATCTGCGGGACCTGCCGGCGGTGTCCGCCGCGCTGGCAGGGGTGGACAGCGTCATCCATCTCGCGTGCATCTCCAACGATCCGAGTTTCGAGCTGGACCCGGCCTTGAGCAAGTCCATCAACTACGACTGCTTTGAGCCGCTGGTCGCCGCAAGTCGCTCAGCCGGTGTCACGCGGTTTATCTATGCGTCGACGAGCTCGGTGTACGGCGTGAGTGAAGCCCCGGATGTCACGGAGGAGCATCCGCTCGTCCCGCTGACCGATTACAACAGGTATAAGGGGTTATGCGAGCCGATTCTCCTCCGATACCAATCGCCAGGATTTACGACCGTCATTCTTCGACCTGCCACAGTCTGCGGTTATTCTCCACGGATGCGGTTGGATCTCACGGTGAACATCCTGACGAACCATGCCGTCTGTAAGCGGGTCATCACGGTGTTGGGGGGGAGCCAGAAACGCCCGAACA